>JBAVHY010000427.1:0-15943 GCA_049686315.1 Candidatus Acidiferrum sp.
GCTATCTACTCCATGTTGCGCATTGTCTGGCCAGGGGCCGCGAATCTACCCGGCAGCAGTTGGATCTGCTTCTTCTTGTTCTGGGCGATCAACATGCTGGTCATCTGGCGCGGCATCGAAACTATCAAATTCCTCGAAGGCATCGGCGCGCCGTTCATGCTCTTGGTGGGTTTGGTGCTCCTTGTCTGGATCACCCGCAAGGCCGGCGGGCTCGGCCCGGTGCTGCGCGCCCCGAGCAAATTTTATAGCACCTCTCAATTTTTGCGCTTCTTCATCCCCGCACTGACCGGAATGGTCGGTTTTTGGGCTACAGTAGCCCTGAACATTCCCGACTTCACGCGCTACGCCAAATCCCAACGCGCGCAAATGGTAGGCCAAGCCCTTGGTTTGCCCACAGCCATGACACTCTATTCCTTCATCGGCGTGGCAGTAACGTCCGCATCGGCGGTGATTTTCGGCGAAGCCATCTGGGACCCCGTGGTGTTGCTCGGGCGATTCAACCAGCCGCTCGTTGCGCTGATCGCCCTGGTCGCCCTGCTGGTTGCCACGCTGAACACCAATGTCGCCGCTAATGTGGTGTCTCCCTCCAACGATTTTTCAAATTTGCGGCCCAACCTCATTTCCTTCCGCGGGGGCGGCCTCATCACCGGCGTGGTGGGCATCTTGCTGATGCCCTGGAAGCTACTCGGCAGTTTCAGCGCGTACATTTTTGGCTGGTTGGTCGGATGTTCGGCACTACTAGGGCCGATTGCGGGCATCATGATCTGCGATTACTACCTGGTAAGGCACCGCCAGCTCGTCCTGGAAGATTTGTATCGTCGCGGCGGTGTATATGAGTTCTGGCGCGGTTTCAACCCAAGTGCCATCATCGCTCTGGTTGCAGGGATCGCGATCGCGCTGATCGGCCTCGCTGTGCCGCCCCTGCGCTGGCTTTATGACTATGCGTGGTTTGCCGGTTTCCTCATTTCCGGCGGGCTCTATTTTCTGTTGATGCAACAGCGTGACCCGGTTGGAGAGTAGGTTGCTGGCCGCACAATGTCTATTGAAGGAAGCCGCTTTCGCTTTTAACCTTCCTGCACCCCAATCGGTGCGCCTTGTTGGGTTGTAAGGATCAGGAGGTCGGTTTGACGGATTTTTCGCAAAGAACGGCGGGCACGAATGGACTCGACGAACTGCTGCCACCGCTAAGCCGCAACGAAGCCGCGGTGGAATCCGCGCGTTGCCTGATGTGCTATGACGCTCCGTGCACGCATGCCTGCCCGACGCACATCGACATCCCCAAATTCATCAAGAAGATTTCCACGAACAATCTGCGAGGCGCGGCGCGAGCCATCCTGGAGTCCAATCTGCTGGGCGCTACATGTGCGCGCGTTTGCCCGGTCGAGGAATTGTGCGAAGGCGCTTGCGTTTTGGGGACGGAGCACAAGCCCATCGCCATCGGACGGCTGCAGCGCCACGCCATGGATTTCGGTTATGGCGCGAGCACGCGGCTGTTCCAGCCCGCCAAAGGCACGGGCAAAAAGGTCGCAGTTATTGGCGCGGGCCCTGCAGGTCTCTCCTGCGCCGGCGAACTTGCGAAACGCGGGCATAGTGTGACGCTGTTCGAAAGGCGCGGCCTTGCGGGCGGGCTTTCGACATTCGGCATCATCGGCCTTCGCGAACCGGTTGAAGTGGCGCTTGCGGAAGTAAGCATGATTGAGAGACTCGGCGTGAAGATTGAAACTGGCAAAGAATTGGGAACCGATATCAGCTTGTCCGATCTCCAAACGAATTTTGGCGCGGTGTTCCTCAGCGTCGGCCTGGGCGCTACGACAACCTTGGGCATTCCCGGGGAAGAGTTCATCATCGATGGGCTGGAATATATCGAGCAAAGTAAGCTGGACGCAGACAATCTGCTGATCGGGCGAAATGTCGTGGTGATCGGGGCGGGCAACACGGCGATTGATTGTGCCACCATCGCGAAGCGCCTTGGCGCAGGCCTGGTGACCATGGTTTATCGGCGGTCAGAAAAGGAAATGACCGCCTATGCTCACGAATACGACTTCATCAAGCGCGAGGGCGTGCGCTTCTCTTTTTTGACTCAGCCCGCGCGCGTGCGCGCCGAAAATGGATACGTGAAGTCCCTGGAGTGCTTGCGGATGAGCCTGGGACCCGCCGATGCTTCTGGGCGTCCCTCGCCGCAGCCAATCCCAGGATCGGAATTTCTTCTCCCCGCAGACCAAATTGTGAAGGCCACCGGACAAGAAAAACCTTCTGCCGCTTCCCTGCTCAAGCTTAAAACCGAAAAAGGATTCATCCAGGTGAGCGCGAATTTCGAGACCAGCTTGCGCGGCGTTTATGCCGGAGGCGATTGTATCCGCGCTTGTGGCGCTGCATCCACCGTGATGGCGGTGCAAGATGGCAAACTCGCCGCGCGTTCGATTCATGAAAGGTTGGTAGCCAATGGCTGACTTAAGCATCAACTTCGCGGGTATTCGCTCGCCGAATCCCTTTTGGCTGGCCTCTGCGCCGCCCAGCAATTCCGGCATGCAGGTCCATCGCGCGTTTGAAGCAGGCTGGGGTGGCGCGGTGTGGAAAACCATCGGCGCCCCGGTATTGAACGTATCCAATCGCTACGGTGCGTGGCACTTCGGCGGCCAGAAAATGCTCGCGATCAACAACGTTGAACTGATTTCCGACCGCCCATTGGAAGTAAACCTCCGTGAAATTGCGGAAGTGAAACGCGCGTGGCCAGACCGCGCCGTGGTCGTTTCCGCGATGGTGGAGTCCAAGCCGGAAACATGGCACGACATCATTCGGCGCATTCAGGACACCGGCGCCGACGGCATCGAATTGAATTACGGCTGCCCCCACGGCATGAGCGAACGTGGCATGGGCAGCGCCGTGGGCCAGGTGCCGGAATATTGCGAGCAGATCACGCGCTGGGTCATGGAAGTGGCCAAGATTCCAGTGATCGTGAAGCTTACGCCCAATATCTCCGACATCGTGATGCCCGCGCGCGCGGCCGTGGCGGCAGGCGCGAATGCGGTTTCGCTGATCAATACGCTGAATTCCATTATCGGCGTTGATCTGGACACGCTGGAGATTACGCCGAACATTGGTGGCAAGGGCGGCCATGGCGGCTATGCCGGCCCGGCGGTAAAACCCATCGCACTAAATATGCTGGCGGCGCTTGGGCAGGACTCCATTGTGGGCGGGTCGAAATTGCCGATTTCCGGCATGGGAGGTATTTCCACATGGCAGGACGCGGCAGAATTTCTGCTCCTTGGCGCCAGCAGCCTGCAGGTTTGCACCGCGGTGATGCACTATGGCTTCCGCATTGTGGAAGACTTGTGCGATGGCCTGTCGAACTGGATGGACGAAAAAGGCTATGCGAAAGTTTCCGAGGTCGTGGGCCGCAGCCTGCATCGCGTCTGCGACTTCAATAGCTTCGATCTTTCGTTTCGCGCGGTCGCGCGCATCGATCAGCAGAAATGTATCCGCTGTAATCTTTGCTACGTGGCTTGCAACGATACGGCGCACCAGTGCATCGACCTGATCGCAAAAGATGGCCGCGTGGTGGAGCCATACTCATATGACATTCGAGCGAACGGCAAGGAAGACGCGGTGAACTCCCGCCCAAGCGTTCACGTCCGCGAAGAGGATTGCGTCGGCTGCCGCCTTTGCTACAACGTTTGCCCGGTGGAGGACTGCATCCGCATGATGGAAGAACCGTCCGGGCGGCCGGCGGTTACTTGGAAGCAACTTTCCGACTCCCAACGCGAGGTGACGGAGGACTGGGAAAAGATGAAGCAATATCGCGAGAAGATGGGAATCCACATTCACTGAGGGCGCTGTGAAGAACTGCGGGGGTAAATCATGGCCTTGCTGATTCGAAATGGCGAAATAGTGACCGTAGGCTCACGCGTCCAGGCGGACATCTACGCCGAAAATGAAACCATCACCCGCATCGGAAACAATCTCGAAGCACCTCCAAACGCGGAAATCATCGACGCGACGGGTAAACTCGTTTTCCCCGGCTTTATCGACCCCCACGTTCACATCTATCTTCCCTTCATGGCCACGTTTGCCAAGGACACGCATGAAACGGGCAGCATCGCGGCGCTCATCGGGGGCACGACCACGTACATTGAGATGTGCTGCCCCAACCGCAACGATGATGCACTGGAAGGCTACCAGCTTTGGAAGTCGAAGGCCGATGGCAAGAGCTCCTGCGACTATACCTTTCACATGTCGGTTACCAAGTTCGCAAAGGAAACCGAATCGCAGTTGCGCCAGATTGTTGCCGACGGCACCGCATCGTTCAAAATCTTTCTCGCTTACAAGAACTTTTTCGGCGTCGATGACGGCGAAATGTACCAAACTCTCGAACTCGCCAAGCGACTCGGAGTGATTGTTACCGCGCACTGTGAAAACGCCGAGCTCGTGGCGCGTCTGCAACAAATGCTGCTCGCCGCAGGCAAAACCGGCCCCGAATGGCATGAGCCCAGCCGCCCCGAATCGGTCGAAGCCGAGGGCACAGGCCGCTTCGCCACGTTCCTTGAAAACACGGGCGCAACCGGTTACGTGGTCCATCTGTCCTGCGAGAAAGCATTGCATGCCGCCTTGGATGCAAAGTCATGCGGCGTGAAGATCTATGTGGAATCCGTGTTGCCGCACTTGCTGCTCGACAAATCCTTTGCCGAGCGCTCCGGCGTCGAAGGCATGAAGCACGTCATGTCGCCGCCCCTGCGTGCCAAGCACAATCAAGGTGTGCTCTGGGACGCGCTGGCTCTCGGCTCGATCGATACGGTTGGAACGGATCATTGCCCGTTCGACAGCGCGCAGAAACTCCTTGGTAAAGATTCCTTCGTCAACATTCCGAACGGCATTCCGGGAATCGAGGATCGCGTCAACCTGCTGTATACACATGGGGTGAAACGCGGGCGCCTGAAATTGGATCGCTTTGTCGACGCCGCAAGCACACGCGCGGCGAAGCTTTTTGGACTATTCCCTCGTAAGGGCACGATCGCGGTGGGCAGCGATGCCGATCTGGTGGTCTACGACACCAACTACCGCGGCGTGGTCTCCGCAAAATCGCAGCACATGAACAACGATTACAATGGTTTCGAAGGCATGGAGATTGAAGGCCGCCCTTCAGTCGTAACGGTGCGCGGCAAAGTACAGGTGCGTGACGGCGCATTTATTGGCGAGCGCTCCCGTGGTAAGTTCCTGAAGCGCGAGCCGAACCATTTCTAATTCGACTATGAGCCTGAACCCCAAACGAACAGTTGAGGAATTGAAAGAACTTCGCGCCCTTACAGGTGACGAAAACGGAGCTCAACGCGTGGCCTGGACCGACATTTGGCTGAGGGCTCGCGACTGGTTCGCCTCCAAGGTAAAATCACTCCCCGTTGAGCATCACTCCGACGCAGCAGGAAATAATTGGGTCACATTGCCAGGCGCATCCGAAAAATGTTTGTTGATCGGAGGCCATCTCGATTCGGTGCCCAATGGCGGCTGGCTCGATGGCTCGCTGAATGTACTCGCCGGCCTCGAAGTTTTTCGCCGCATTGCCAAGGAATTCAAAGGCCGTCCCCCAATCACCATGCGTCTGGTCGATTGGGCCGATGAGGAAGGCGCGCGCTTCGGACGCAGCTTGCTTGGCTCCTCGGCCTTTGCCGGAACGCATTCCATCGAAGCCGATCGCAGCCGCACCGACCGCGAGGGCGTGAAATTGGAAGACGCGTTGCGCCGCTGCGGAGTGGAAATCGACAAATTCCCCAACGCTCGAAAAGAACAAAAGAACGCCGCCGCTTACCTCGAGCTGCACATTGAGCAAGGCCCCGTTCTCGAGCGCATGGGCTTGCCCCTTGGCGTTGTGCTGGGTACGAAAGGCGTGGAGCGGCACATCATCACCTTTCACGGGCAGGAAGCGCATTCCGGTTCGACGCCGATGAACGCTCGGCGCGACGCGCTTGCCGCAGCCGCAAAATTGGCGCTCGAAATCCGCACCATCGCCAAAAAACACGAAGACGCCGTTTGCACCATGGGCAGCGTGAAAACGTTCCCAGGAATCGTCACGGCGGTAGTGGGCCGGTGCGAAGCGACCCTTGACCAGCGCGACCTGGACGCCAACGTCCTCGCGCAAATGTATCGCGAGGCCCAGGAAGCCAGCCAGCGGTTCGCCGCGGAAGAACACTGCACGGTGAACTGGTCACGCCTCTGGAACATCGAACCTGTGCCATTTCATCCGCACCTGTTGGATTTGTGCGAACAAGCTGTTCGAGAAACCTCCGGCACCTCGCATCGCATGCCTTCCGGCCCCCTCCATGACGCGGCGGAAGTCTCTCGCGCAGGCATCCCCACGGTGATGATGTTTGTGCAGTCGCTAAAAGGCATCAGTCATAATAAAATCGAGGACACCAAAGAAGAGCAGCTCGAAATGTCCGTCGTGGCGCTCGATCGCCTGGCGTCCAAAACGACGGACTGGATTCTGAAACAGCCCTGAAGCTCGCATGCTTTAAGGAAGGATACGCAACGTATGGATTCTGATTCCCGCAAAGTGGTGCAAGAAAACCGCGATTACACCATGTTCTCCTGGTCCGTGCAGGGAGCATCGGCTCCGATGCACATGAAACGAGGCCAGGGCGTCTGGTTTTGGGACGGTGACGACAATCGCTGGCTGGACTTCAGCTCGCAACTCATTAACTTAAACGTTGGCCACCAGCATCCCAAAATGCTCGAAGCCATCAAGAAACAGGTCGATGAGCTTTGCTTCGCCGGACCAGGTTTCGCCACGGAGCCGCGCGGCCTGCTCGGCAAAAAACTGGCCGAGGTCACCGGCCTGGCAAAAGCTTTCTTTACACTCGGCGGTTCCGAAGCTAACGAAAACGCCATGAAAATGGCGAAGCTGTTTACCGGCCGCGAGAAGATCATCACCCGCTATCGTTCCTATCATGGCGCCACCATGGGCTCCATGAGCGCTTCCGGCGATCCGCGCCGCTGGCCTGTGGAGCCCGGCATCCCGGGAATCGTTCGCGCTTTCGATCCCTACTGCTATCGCTGCCCTTTTGGGCAAAAAGTGGAAACATGCCATCGCGAATGCGTTTCGCACATTGAAGAAATCATTCAGATGGAGGGCCCCAACACGATTGCGGCGGTTCTCACTGAAGGCATCACAGGATCAAATGGTTTGCTTGTTCCTCCCGACGATTACTATCCGAAGCTTCGCACCCTCTGCGATAAATACGGGATCCTGATGATCGACGACGAGGTAATGAGCGGATTTGGCCGCACCGGCAAATGGCTCGCCACGCAGCATTACGGGATTCGTCCGGATATAGTGACCTGCGCGAAGGGCCTGACCAGCGGCTACCTGCCCCTCGGCGCCGTGATCGTTTCCGATGCCATCGCGCAGCATTTCGAAACCAACATGCTCTGGGGCGGACTGACGTACAGCGGCCACCCGGTCTGCTGCGCCGCTGCGGTGGCGAATCTCAAGCTCTACGAAGAAGAGCAGATCTTTGCAAACGTCGAGCGCCAAGGCCGCTATCTCGCTTCGCGCCTGGAGGTCATGAAGCACAAATATCGCTGCGTCGGCGACGTTCGCTACAAAGGACTGTTCAGCGTCCTCGAACTGGTGAAGGACAAAGGTACGCGCGAACCGCTAGCCCCGTTCAATGGTAACAGCCCGGAGATGTCCAAACTCGCCGGCCACTTGAAGAGTAAGCATCTGTACGCGTTCAGCCGATTTAATATGCTGTGGGTTTGTCCTCCACTCATTATCAACGAAGAGGAACTCCGCCAGGGTCTGGACATCGTGGAAGAAGGGTTGGCCGTGGTGGATGCCGCGCTATTTCCGGCTTCCGCGGCGCAACCCGCGGAGGCTCTGGCGCGAAAG
This sequence comes from Candidatus Acidiferrum sp., assembly GCA_049686315.1. Lineage (GTDB taxonomy): Bacteria > Acidobacteriota > Terriglobia > Acidiferrales > UBA7541 > Acidiferrum. The sequence continues at coordinate 7,883 of JBAVHY010000427.1, forward strand.
TAGTTTAGTCGCACCGATTGCAGGGCAACCGAAGCCGTAGTGGCTGTTGAAAAGTCTACTCGGAACAATAGATTTCTGAACTGAGGATCTCCCAGTCACCATGTCAGAATTGCTCGCTGAATTTGAAGCTCACGCAAAGGAAGCCGCCGCAATTGTTCAGCGGGTCGAACCCTCCGCCGCCTCCATCCGCGCAGCCATAGAAAACGCTGTGGGTGGCTCCGCAAAAATCGTCCTGGGCCCGCCGGAGTTTCTGGCGAAAGAGACTATGGACGCATTGCAGGATCTTCCGGGAGTGATCCTCGAACCGTCGGATGAACAACTGTCCACAGCGGACGTTGGCGTCAGTGGCGCATTTGCCGGCGTGGCTTCGAGCGGCAGCGTGTGCATCGCGATGGGCGCTCCGCTTGCGGCGGCTGCAAGCCTGCTGATGCCACTCCATATTGTTCTGCTTTCTCCGGAGCGGATCGTCAGCCGCCCTCGCGACCTGTTCGACCCTGTGACTTTGGATGGAGAAGGCCTCCGCCGTGATCTCGTCTTTATTACCGGCCCCAGCGCCACAGCGGACATGGGCCCTCTGGTTCGTGGCGTCCACGGGCCGCACCGGTTGCTTATTCTTCTACTAGGATAATGGCGATGGCGAATTCAGATACTCAGGCAGGCGCAATCGATTCGCCCCGGGCGGTCGCCAACAAGAGCGACGAGCGCCGACTTCTGGAAGCGATTCGCATGACTCTGAAGATCCAGAGCCCCGCCATCCGCCGCAACACACAAACATTCAACCGCAATCGTTACAAGGCCACCGCCGCGCTTCCAGACTATAACGCACTGAAAGACCAGGCCCGCCAGATTAAGGAGCGGTCCATCGCCAGCCTGCCGCAATTGGTGAGCCAGCTCCAGGAAACCGTGGAGGCGCGTGGTGGCCATGTTTTCGTCGCTTCCACCGCCGACGATGCCTGCCGCCATATTCGCGGCCTCTGCCTACGCCACGGCGCCAAGCTGGTGGTCAAAGGAAAAAGCATCACCTCCGAAGAAATTCACTTGAACCATGTTCTGGAAGACGCGGGAATCGAGGTGGCGGAGAGCGATTTAGCGGAGTTCATTCTTCAGGTGGCCGACGAACAGCCATCGCACATCATTGCGCCCGCGCTGCATTATAGCCGTGAACGCATCACCGAATTGTTCAAACGCAGATTCAGAACGGACTTGCCCCTGGAGACCGGCGAAGAACTGACAAAGTTTGCGCGCGAGATTCTCCGCGGGAAATTCCTGCACGCAGACATCGGTATTACTGGAGCGAATTTGCTCGCCGCGGATACCGGCACGATAATGCTGGTCGAAAGTGAAGGCAACATCCGCATGACCTGCCTGCTTCCGCCCGTGCACATAGCGGTTGCGGGAGTTGAGAAAATCATTCCGGCGCGCCGCGATATGGCTCCTTTCCTCGAACTCCTCTCCGCCAGCGCCACAGGCCAGACCTTGACTTCGTACACAAGCTTCCTTAGCCCGCCGTTGCAAGACCCTCCTTTCGCTTTGCCAGGCAAGGCACGGAAGCCACGCGAATTCCATCTTGTACTCATTGACAATGGCCGGATGCGCATGCGCGATGATGGCGTGTTTCGTGAGACGCTCTATTGCATCCGGTGTAGCGCCTGTCTGAACTCTTGTGCAAATTTCCAGACTGTTGGTGGCCACGCTTTCGGCGGGGAAACTTACTCGGGAGGGATCGGCGGGCCTTGGGAAGCAGGCACCGGCACACTGGAGAACGCTCGCTTCTCTGAGCTTTGCACGGGGTGCTCGCGTTGCGTGAACCAGTGCCCGGTGCGTATCGACATTCCATGGCTGAATGAGAACCTGCGCAACCGTTTGAATCAAACGAATGAGCGGTCGCTTGTGAGTGGGATGTTGAGCACTCTCACTTCCGGCTCCGAAAAAGATGAACAGGCGCCGGCTTCAAAGATCTTTTTCGGCAATTATCAGTGGTTTGCGGAATGGGGTACGCGTTTTCCTTCGCTTGCGAACGCCGTTGCACGCACGAAGCCTGCACGCTGGGCCATGGAACGCTGGCTCGGGCTGGATCGGCGCCGCGCGCTCCCACCATTCCCGAAACACACACTCGTCAGCGCAGCCCAGCGAATGCCCAAGGGCAACGCAAAAGCGCCGGTCGCACGGGCCGTGCTCTTTGCGGATGTATTCACGAACTACGGCTTGGCCCAGCGCGGCATTGTGGCCGTACGCCTGCTGCGCGCATTGGGTGTGGATGTAGTCGTGAGTGAGCCCCTTCCCGATGGCCGCGCGGCCCTGTCGCAGGGGTTGCTCGCGACGGCGAAAGAGTATGCTTCACGAGCCGCTTCCCTGCTCGATCACCATTTGGAGCGCGGCCGGGACATTCTTATACTGGAACCCAGTTCGCTGGCAATGTTCCGGCGCGATGCTCGGCACCTGCTGGAAGACGAGGAGCAATTTGAACGCCTGTCCGCGCGCTCCTTTGAACCTGTTGAATACATTCGATACCTTCTGGCCCGCTCTGGCCGCCATCCGCGGGATGTTTTCGATGTTCAGCGTTCGCCGGTCGGGAACAGGGTCTTCTATCATCCCCATTGCCAGCAGAAAACCATTGGTTGCGCCGCGCAGACTGAGGATCTTTTGCGCCTAATTGGATTCGATGTTGCAATTTCCGCCGTGGAATGTTGCGGGATGGCAGGCAGTTTTGGCTATAAAAAGGACTTCTACGATCTCAGCATGGCCGTAGGTGAAGATCTTTTTCAGCAAGCCCGGAAAGCGGAAGAAGGTGCGGAGCCTCGAGCCCTTCTCGCCAGCGGCACTTCGTGCACGGAACAACTCTACGCCGGACTGCAACGCGAAGTCTTGCATCCGGTCGAACTGCTTGCCGCCATCGTTCGTGACAATGGAAGTTCGGCGGCCTCAGAATAACGACTCAACCCGCAAACCTCGAATCGATGCATCCAGCAATTGAATCGTGTGCACAACAGGAATCTGGTGCTTGCCTCTGGAGAGAGCAGCTTGCAGTTGTAGAACGCATCCCGGGTTACCTGTGGCCACGGCGTCTGCTCTCAAAGAGGCGATAAGCCGGGCCTTCCGATCGCCCAGTTCCGCCGCCGCGTCCGGTTGCACGAGATTGTAGATTCCAGCGGAGCCACAGCAGAGCGGCGCCTCTGGAATTTCCAGCAACTGCACGCCGGGAATCTGCGTCAGGAGCGATCTCGGTTGGGCACGTATTCCTTGTGCGTGTTGCAGGTGGCAGGAATCGTGGAATGCAACGCGCGCTCGCAGCGGTTTCCGTTTCGCGCGAGGTGATAATTCTGAAAGAATCTCACTGACGTCCTTGCATCTGGCGGCGAAGTGTTTAGCGCGGCCGGCATAAACCGGATCATCCCGTAGCAAGTGACCATATTCCTTGACGTTTGAACCACAACCTGCGGCATTGATTACGATGGTCTCGGCGTTCGCCTGCTCGAAGACGTCGATCGTCTTTCGTGCAAGTTGCTGGGCTCGTTCTTCCTCGCCTGCATGCACAAACAAAGCGCCACAGCAAGGCTGCTCGGACGGAGCAATTACTTCGCATCCTTCCGCGGCAAGAACACGCGCGGTTGCCGCGTTCACATGCGAGAAAAAAGTCCGTTGCACGCATCCCAGCAAGAGCCCGACGCGCCGTCGCTTCTCGCCTTGGGCTGGTGTGACGAGCGCCACTTCTTCGGCCGGTCTTACTCCCGGGAGCAGCGCATCCATCGCGCCCGCGGATTTTGGCAATAGTTTCAGCAAGCCACTTGCTCGTAACACAGCTTGCAGACCGGTTCTCTGGTAAGCGAGCAGCGGCCATCGCAGCAATTTCAGCCGCTCCGGTTTAGTAAACGTTTCGAACAACAATCGCCGGTGAAGCCTTTCCAGTGCTGGCCGGCGATAGTTGCGCTCGATCTGAGCGCGCGTCGCTTCGATCAACTTCCCGTACTCAACGCCGCTGGGACACGCGGGCATGCAAGCGACGCAGCCGAGACACGCATCGAAATGGCTGACCCACGTCTCGTTCATCTGCGCTGTTCCTTCAAGGGCCATCTTCATTAAATAGATTCGCCCGCGAGGCGAATCCATCTCCTCTCCCCACATCGCGTACGTGGGGCACACCGGAAGGCAGAACCCGCAGTGAACGCACTTCTCCATCAGTTCCTGTGCCGGCGGATGATGCGCGTCAAAGACGCTTGGCAAATCCGGTGCTTTGTTCTCGTTCGCCATGCGATTAAATTCCCCCGACGAATCGCCCTGGGTTCAGCGTGCCTTTGGGATCAAGTTGATGCTTAACAGCTCTCATGAGCCCCACGGCATCGCCCGCATTCCCCCATTTATCCAAGGATTCTAGCCCTTTGGGCCGGTGCAAAATGACGAGCGAGCCTCCTTCACCTTCCACTTCCGCGCGCAGCTCCTCGGCCGCCGCGCATAAGTGAGCAGGTTCACCTTGCAGGCGCAGTGTGCCGATTCCCGTCGCTTGCATGACCATCTGCCAATGTAATTTCTGGGCATTGGCTATGCTCTCTAATTTCTCGGCGGCCTTTGCGATTTCCGCAGGCAAAACGCTGATCTTGGCAATTATCGTGTTGCCTGTTGCGTTCCAGATCTCCTGCCTTGCCTTCCATACGACTTCTGGAGATTGTTCGGCACCTGTGGACCCAAGCAGTTTGCGCAACTGCATTTCCTGCGCCGTGAGGCCGGCCTCGGTGGCTTCAAACAAAATGTCGGCGTGGGGTTGACCGCCTGCTGCGCAGCGAATCTGTAATGCCGTGTGGGCCAGCTTCGAATCCTGGATGGCAAGGACGTGGCCTTCGATCGCTTGGAAATTATTCGCCGTGAAAGAAATAGTTCTTGCGTTCCTTGGCAGCGGATGCAGGCGAAACACGGCGCGAGTGATGACGCCGAGCGTGCCGAGCGTGCCAGTTGCCAGCTTCGGAAGATCGTAGCCGGCAACATTTTTGACAACTTTCCCTCCACTACTGGCCAACGTTCCGTCGGCAAGAGCGAGTGTCACGCCGATGATGAGGTCGCGCAGGGCACCGAAGCGCAGCCGCAAAGCGCCGCTGTCGTTTGTGGACAAAGCGCCGCCAATCGTCGCGCGTTCAGGCCACAAACCGTCGAACGCCAGCCTCTGTCCATGCTGCGCCAAGGTTTGCCGCAGAAATTGCAGTGTGCAGCCAGCTTCAACTGTGACGGTCAAATCAGCCCAAACGTGCTCCAGTATTCGATTGAGCCGCGCTGTGGACAAGATGAGTTCCGCACGCTTCGGCGGGTTGCCCCAGTCAAGTTTTGTCCCACCACCGCGTGGGATAACGCCGATACCCGCTTCGTTTGCGAAGGAAAGCGCGGCGGCCAATTGCTGTTCGTTTTCCGGTTCCGCGACAAATTGAGGCAGCACCCCTGTGACCATATCGCCTGCCGCGGCAACACGCAGATTTTGAGCTCCAACCACTGACCGGAGTTTTTCTTCGATGGAGCTAGTCATGAGCATGGCCGTGGAAAAGCCCTCTGCTTCGCTTCAAAACCGCTCGGCGATTCCAGCGGTTTCCAAGGGGTGGGCCACGTACTCGCCGGGCGTCTCGCCGCACATTCGCGGAGTCGGAAACACTTTTGTGGGATTCGCGAGCTGCAATGGATCGAACGCGCAGCGAACGCGCTGCATGGTATCCAGATCCGGCTCACTGAACATTTTGGACATCATCCGTTTTTTCTCTTCCCCAACGCCATGTTCGCCGGTGATCGATCCGCCCGCTTCGAGGCACAGCTCGAGGATCCGGTACGATAATGCTTCGGCAGCCTGTTCCTGGCCGGAGATGTGCCGGTCGTAGAGAACCAACGGATGCAAATTGCCGTCTCCCGCATGAAAGACATTGGCAACGCGGAGTCCCGTCTCCTGGCTCAGGCGCACGATTTCACTCATCACCTGTGGCAAGGCGGTTCTCGGGATCACCCCGTCTTGCACAATATAATTCGGCGAAATCCGGCCCATCGCCGCAAATGCCGCCTTACGTCCCTTCCAGACCAGAGCGCGCTCCGAATCGGTTTGCGCAACGCGAATTTCCCACGCACCGTTCTTCCGGCAGAGTTCCCGAACGCTCTCGATCAAAGATTCAACCTCAGCGACGGGGCCATCAAGCTCCACGAGAAGAAGACCGCCGCAGTTCGGGTAGTTCGGATGCACGGCGGCTTCCGCCGCTTGGATGGCCAGGTTGTCCATCATTTCGATGGCCGCGGGTAACATCCCCGCCGCAATGATGTCGCTAACAGCCGCACCTGCCTCGTTGGTGCCCGGAAACGCGGCGAGAAGCGTGCGAATGCACTCCGGCTTCTTCACAATCCTGAGAATCACCTTCGTGGCGATCCCCAGAGTTCCTTCCGAGCCCACAAACACTCCGGCGAGATCGTATCCAGGAGCGTCCAGGCATTTTCCGCCCAAATGAACAAGCGAACCGTCGGGAAGCACAACCTCGAGTCCCAGGACATGAGTCGTAGTGAACCCGTACTTCAGGCAGTGCGCGCCTCCGGAATTTTCCGCAACATTTCCACCTATGCTGCAAACCGATTGTGAGGAAGGATCCGGCGCGTAAAAGTAATCCTGTGGCAGCACGCGGCCGGTCACTTCCAGATTAATCACGCCGGGTTCGACGACCACACGCGCGTTTGGAAGGTCTACTTCCAGGATGCGATTCATCCGCGCCAGGCTGATGACAATTCCATTTTCCACCGGCAGCGCTCCTCCGCTTAAGCCGGTCCCGGATCCACGGGCAACGAAGGGAATTCTTTCGCGATGGCAAATGCGCACAATAGCCTGCACCTGCTGAGTATCCCGAGGCAGCAGCACCGCGAGGGGCATCACGCGAAAATTCGTCAAGCCGTCGCATTCGTAGGTGTGCAGTTCTTCGGACGAAGAAATCAGGCCACTCTGGCCTACGATAGCTCGGAAGGCATGGAAGAGATGGCGGTTCATATTATGGCCGCAAAAAACATAGTACGCCTCCGCGGCGGGAGTAGCGAAAATTTCAACGGCTCAAGAGCGTGTCGCGCAAGCCAAGAGAGCAAGGATGCATCAATGGCGTGAAAACCGCATCAATGTATCACGAGCTTGGTGAACGGAAATACGTAAGCCTGTAGAAAGACGAGCACGCCCACCAGGCACGCCAGCGCAATACTGTGGAAGAACACATACCGCAGGATATCTCCCTCGTGCCCATACCATTCCGTGGCCGTGCTGGCGACGACGATGCTCTGCGCGTCAATCATCTTGCCCATGACGCCGCCGCAGCTATTCGCCGCAGCCATCAAGGTCGGAGAAACGCCGACTTGCGTAGCGGAAATTTTTTGCAGGCTGCCAAAAAGTACATTCGAAGAGGTATCCGAACCTGTGAGCGCGACACCCAGCCAGCCCAACAGAGTGCCGAAGAAAGGATAGAACATTCCCGTGCGAGCGAACGCCAGGCCCATGGTGGCATCAAGCCCCGAGTAGCGAGTCATGAACCCAATGGCCATCATCGCCGAGATAGTGATCAGAGAGAAGCGCACCTTATACAAGGTCTTACCGTATTGCTTCACCAGCGCCATCGGGCCAAAGCCCATCACCAAACCCGCGATTATGGAGGCAATAAAGATTCCGCTTCCTGTAGCGGATAACCAGTTGAGATTGAACACCGCCCCTTCGGCGGTTGGTTTCGCAACCACCGGAGGCACGCGCAGAATCAAATTGTGCAAGCCCGCGATCGGAATCTTGAAGATGGAGATCTTGTCCAGAAAAGCTTTAACGCTCGGCAGTCCCCACAGAAAGACCACCACGCTTAGGATGACCCAGGGAATCCAAGCTCTTGCGACTTCGCTCCTGCTGTAACCGTGTTTCCCTCGGGCGGTACGGTCTGCCTCGTGTCCCGCGAAGCCCCAAATTTTCTTCGGATGCCAAAGGGAAAGCAATACGACTACCGCCGCCATCGAAACCACCGCGGCAACAACGTCCACCAGCCACGGCCCATGGAAATTGGACATCAGAAACTGCGGAATCGCGAAGAAAACACC
>JBAVHY010000428.1:0-4897 GCA_049686315.1 Candidatus Acidiferrum sp.
GGCGAATTACAAGGCCGGGCACCTGACGGCAGCGCGGCGGGATTTCGATGACGCGGTGGACTGGATCCTGGAGAGCGGGTACGACCCGAACAGCGACCCGAAATTGAGGGAACTGTTCCAGCAGGTAACGGACACGGTCTACACGTATGAGCTGCAGGCGTTCCGCGCGGGGGACGGTTTTTCGGAAGCTCCGGCGGTGCCCGCGGCGATCGACGAAGTTGCGGAGTTGACGTTTCCGGTGGACCCGAAACTGAAGGAGCGGGCGGAGGATGTGGCCAAGAGCGTGTCGCACGACCTGCCGCTGACGGTGAACGACGTGGTGATGTCGTACCTGAATTTTTTCCAGACACCGCGTGGGCGGGCGATTTTGGAGACCGGACTGCGGCGCAAGGGGAAATATCAGGAGATGATCGCGCGAGTGCTGAAGGAGGAGGGAGTGCCGCAGGACCTGATCTACCTGGCGCAGGCGGAGAGCGCGTTTCAGCCGCTGGCGCTGTCGCGGGCCGGGGCGCGGGGCATCTGGCAATTCGTGCAATGGCGGGGAAACGAGTACGGGCTGAAGCGGAGCTGGTGGGTGGACGAGCGCATGGACCCGGAGAAGGCCACGCGAGCGGCGGCGCAACATTTGCGGGACTTGTACGGACTGTACGGGGATTGGTACCTGGCGATGGCGGCGTACAACTGCGGGCCGGGGAACGTGCAGAAAGGGATCGAGCGCACAGGGTACGCGGACTTCTGGGAACTGTATAAACGGAATGTGCTGCCGAAGGAAACGAGGAATTACGTGCCGATTATCCTGGCGCTGACGCTGATCGCCAAGGATGCGGCGCATTACGGGATTGCCGTGGAGCCGGATGGGCCGGTGGAAGCGGATGGGGTGAAGCCGGGCCGGGCGATCGACTTACGGCTGGTGGCGGAGACCATCGACGCGGACGTGGGCACGCTGCGAGCGCTGAACCCATCGCTGCTGCGGATGATCACGCCGGACGATCCGGAATTTGTGCTGCACCTGCCGCCGGGAACCTCGGAAAAGTTCTCGGCGGAGATCGCGGAGATTCCCGCCGACAAGTGGGTAAGCTGGAGGCGGCACCGGGTGCAGGCCGGGGAGACGTTGACGTCGATTGCGAAGAAGTACCGGGTGACGGCGACGGCGATTGCCGAGGCCAACAATCTGGAGCAAGGCGTGGGACTGCAGGCGGGGGAAAAACTGATCATACCGGCGGCGCGTGCGGCGGAGGAGAGCAAGCCGCGGCTGGTGCGGTACCGGGTGAGGAGGGGGGATACGCTGGGAGGGATCGCCGACCAGTTCAGCGTGACCTCGGAGCAAGTGCGGAAATGGAACGGGTTGAAGTCGGGTAAGGTGAGCCGGGGGATGGTGCTGCGGATTTATACCGTCGGGGGAGCGCCAGAAGCGCGGCCGGTGCACCGTGCCTCGAAAAGAACCAAGAAACCGGCCGGAAGCGCGCCCCAGACGAGGAATTAGCGCCGAAGCGGTCTCGAGGGGCTCGGACCATGAGCGCGGGAAAATTGTGACCGGCAAACAAGCTAAGGCGCTCAGAAAGCTTGACAAGCTCGTTGGAGTGGGATAACAAAGCGCAAGGACGGAGCGCGGTCATCTCCGGCTGTAGAACCGTTTTGCAAGGGTAAACAGGATTGTGGCTTTGAAGAGCCCCCACGGGAGGAGAGCATGGATTTCGAGAAGGATCAGTTCGAAGACGATGATGAGCTGTCGCGGCTGGAGGAGGACGACGAGCTGGGCGGCGAAACCGTAATCGAGGAAGAGGAAGAGGTTCTCGCCGTGGAAGAGGAACCCGCGGAAGAGGCCGAAGAGAAACCAGCGGCGCGGCCGGCACCCAAGGCCGCTTCGAGCAAACCAGCCAAGAAGGCACCCAAAAAGCCCGCCAAAAAAGCGGCCAAGAAGCCCGCGAAAAAGGCGCCCAAGAAACCGGCCAAGAAGGCCAAAGCCAAACCAAAGAAAGCGGCGAAGAAGCCAGGGAAGAAGCGCCGCTAAGATTGCAGGCAAGCTTGCGGAAGGCCCCTCGAACGGTTCGAGGGGCCTTTTTTGTTGGCGGAGTACCGGGATGGAGCGGAGAGAAAGAGAAGAAAGTTCGGAAAAGGGAGAGGGCAGTACCGGAAGGGGAAGCAGGGGTGGCGGGACGCTTGCCGGAAGGTATAGGTGCCGATAGGATAACTACGGATGTTGAAAGCCATCGAGCAGATACGGTGGATGCGTGGGGGCCCACAATCGCACCTGATGAAGTGCTCGGACGGGAACTACTCGTGGTGAAGTTTCAGAATAACCCGCAGCATCGGAGGATTTTGGCGAATGAGCTGCTGGGCAAGTGGGACGACACGCTCTCGAACGTGCTGCAACAGGCGCCGCAGAAAGGCGTCTACGCAAACGACCTGGACGCGGAGACCGAGCGGCTGTACGCGGATCACGTCGCGCCGGAGCAAAGAGCAGCGCGCGTGGGCGCGCCCGGTAGCCGGGGCATGATCCGGTCCTATTGCGCGCAGGTGCTGCGGCAGGCGCGGTTGTGGGAGCGGCTGCAAAAGGGAGTGCGAGCGGAGGAGTTCACGTTTCCGGAGGATCCCATGCGCATCGATTACGGCTACCGGAGAAACGGCACGCGGGGATTTGTACAGACCCTGAGCGTGACGCGCGCGCCGGGAGAGGTGAAATCCCTGGCGTATACCGTTGAGCGCATCCGCAACAAGGTGAAGTCCAGCGAGTTCACGGCGGTGACCGACGTGCACTTGATCGCGGAAAACGAGAGGCATCGCTTCGTGCAGGAAACCTTGCGCGATGCTGGGGTGGAAGCGGTGGCGATGGAAGGGTTCGCGGTACGGACAGCGAAGATGCGGCCGGTGATCCAGTGAGCGTTGGGCCGTCACTCGTGGTTCGTGACTTGTGAAAGATGGAGCGAAGTGCGCCTTGACATTGCACTTTGATTGCATTTTCTACTACGTTTCGGATCTCGACCGGAGCATTCGATTCTACCGGGGCATTTTGGGATTCAAGCTTATATCCCGCGATACCGTCGCTCGCTTCGATATCGACGGGGTTTTGTTCGAGCTTGTGCCTGCTCCTCAGAACGGAGCGCTTCCGCAGGATGGAAATGCACGCCTGTGCCTGCGGGTCGATGATGCCGCGGTGGCATTGCGGGAGCTCGGATTGAACGGAGTCCGCGCGGATGCGGCGCAGGACAAGGGTACGGGTCTGCCGGGCACTTTCAAAGACCCCGACGGAAACGAAATCTGCCTCTGGCAAGATGGGAAATGACGCAGACGGGGCGCGATTGCTTGCGCCTTGTGACTTGGTCACAGTTCGGCTTTACCAATTCTCAGGGAGAAGGGTCACGGACCTCCGGCTGCCCCCCGCTTTTATGGATTATTGGCCGGCCGCATACGATTCAGCGATAGACTTCCTTGCGATCGCCAATGCGGAGGACCAACACCAACAGACGGTCGTCCTCGATCTTGCAAATGAGACGAAATGGGCCGACTCGGTACCTCCAGAACTCTCCGAGGCGGAAGCCCTGCAAAGCCTTGCCGATACTGCGCGGATCGGAAAGCTTCGCGACTCGCTCTTGAAGGAATTTCACGATGCGTTTGGCCTGTTGCGGGTCGAGCTTGCCGAGTTCGCGGTCAGCTTCGGCGGAAAACTCAATCTTCCAGGCCATGACGCTTTACAACGTCCGCAAGAGGAATGGTGGGTTCATCGCCGCTGCGGATTCGGTCAAGAGAGCGTTCAGCGAGATAAATGTCCTCCAGATCTTCCAGGTGCTGGAGAATCGCCTCGCGTACATAGTAGGTCTTGGTGCGGCCGGTGCGCTTGGCAAGCTTTTCCAGGCGCTTTTCAATGGATGCGGGAAGCCGAATGGCTAGCATACCACCTCGCTATACGAGTATAGCACGACTGGAGCTGATACTTGACTGCCGGGGCGGGCGATGGCGGACTAAAGCGCCTGATAGCAATTGATGGATGAGAAGGGCGAAAAAAAAACCGCGCGCGGCGCGCCAGTAGTCCGCCACATGCAAGGCGCACAACGGCAATGAACGGGAACTGTCCAAGGCGATTCGGCCTTCACTGACCACTTACAACTGAATACTGAAAACTTTGGCTAGACCAGCGGCTCGGACCAGTTTTCCAGGGTTTCCTTGACTTTGTGAAGGAACTGGTGGGCGATGGCGCCATCGACGACGCGATGGTCGTAGCTCAGCGTGACATAGCACATAGAACGGATAGCGATGGAATCGTTGATGACCACAGGGCGTTTTTCGATCGCGCCGAGACCGAGGATGCCAACATTCGGCTGGCTGATCACCGGCAGTCCGAAAAGACCCCCAAAGACGCCGGGATTGGTGATGGAGAAAGTACCCTCCTGGACTTCCTCAGGCTTGAGCTTCTTCGTACGAGCGCGCTCGGCGAGGTCGTTCAGATTGCGCTGGATGCCGAGGAAATTTTTTTCCTCGGCGTTCTTGATGACCGGAACGATCAGGCCCCAATCGAGCGCGACGGCGATGCCGATGTTGACCTCCTTGTGCAGGACGATGTTGGTGCCGTCGAGGGAAGCATTCAGCGTAGGATAAGCGCGCAAACCGGCGACCGCGGCTTTGACGAAGAAGGGCATGAATGTGAGCTTGGTTTCGTAGCGCTTCTCGAACTCCTCCTTGGACTTGGCGCGGAGTGCGGCAATCTTGCTCATGTCGATTTCGTCGACGGAGTAGACGTGCGCCGAAACGTGCTTGGAGGCCACCATGTGCTCGGCGATCTTCTGGCGCATGACCGTGAGCGGCTGGATTTCGTAGCTGCCGAAATAGAGGCGTTCGCGGGGCACGCCAACCTGCAGAACGGGAATGAACTGGCTGCCGTGAACCGCGGGAGCGCCGGGAA
>JBAVHY010000429.1:0-5223 GCA_049686315.1 Candidatus Acidiferrum sp.
GGACAGTTCAAGCGGAAGAAGAGGGAACGGGGGAACTTGGAATGAAACGCTGGCGCTCCCTGAGCGTTTTGGTCCTCGGGATAACGGCTGTCTATCTCTACGCCTTTCCAACAGCGACAATTGTATATGCAGGAGCAGTCTTGTTGCACACAGGCTTGGGGGTTGTGCTGACGCTGGGTGTGCTGGCCTTCCTGTTTCGAGGAATCCTGAAAGAACAAATACTGGCGCGGCTGGGATGGGTGGTGATGGCCGCTGGTGGCGCCCTGGGAATTGCGCTGATTTATTTGGGCACACCCCACCGGATGAAAGCGTGGTTGTACGCGCACATCACGATTTGCATTTTAGGTGCGATGCTGCTTGCGACCGCGTGGATGAAAGAGCGCGGCTGGTTGGGCGCAAGTACATTGCAACAGGTTGCGGGGTTCGCTGGGCTGTTGCTTACCACTGCGGTGATTGCCGAAGGCGCTTGGTGGGTGCGGAACGTAGCCTGGAATAACGCCTATCGCGTGAGCAATCCGGCGATTTCACCTGCCACAATGGATAACGAAGGGGACGGGCCCCGTGGCAAGTTCTTCCCAAGTTCCGCGCAGACAAAAGATGGCAAGTACATCCCGGCCGACTATTTCATGCAATCGAAGGCGTGCGAACGCTGCCACGCGGACATTTACAAGCAGTGGGAAAGCTCGGTCCATCATTTCTCGTCTTTCAACAATCAGTGGTATCGCAAGAGTATTGAATACATGCAGGACGTTGCGGGGGTGAAAGCCTCGAAGTGGTGCGCGGGCTGCCACGACCCCGCGCTGCTGTTCAGCGGACTGATGGACACGCCGATCACGCAGACTGTGAACCGGCCGGAAGCACGGGCGGGACTGGCCTGCATGATGTGCCACAGCATCGTGCAGGTGAAGAGCACGATGGGCCAGGGAGATTTCGTCCTGGAGTATCCGAAGCTGCATGCGCTGGCGGCGAGCAAGAATCCCATGGTTCGTGGACTGCACGATTTCCTGGTGCGCTTGAATCCGGAGCCGCATCGCCGGGTGTTCCTGAAGCCGTTCATGAGAGAGCAGGTGCCCGAATTCTGCTCCGGATGCCACAAAGTGCATCTGGACGTGCCGGTGAACAGCTACCGGTGGATTCGCGGGTTCAACGAGTACGACAACTGGCAAGGCAGCGGGGTTTCGGGGCAAGGTGCGCGCGCGTTTTATTACCCGGCAACGTCCATGATGTGCGCGGATTGCCACATGCCCATGGTGCCCTCGAAGGACGACGGAAACATCAATGGCTATGTGCACTCGCACCGCTTCCCTGGCGCCAACACGGCGGTTCCGGTTGCCAACGAAGACCCGGTGCAGTTGGAGGCCAGCAAGAAGTTTTTGCAGGACAAGGAATTGACCGTGGATATCTTCGCGATATCGCCGGCCGGGAGGAAGGAAGGGGAGACGAAGACTTCGGATTATCCCCGGCAGGAACTTTCGACGACTTTTGCCGTTGGGGAAGAGGCGGATGTGTCGTTGCCCAAAGGTCCAGCCGGCGAGGCACGACCGATTACGGCGCCGCTGGGTCGCGTGGATGCGGCGGTGCGGCGAGGGGACGAGGTGTTGGTGGACGTGGTGGTGCGCACGCGGAAGGTGGGGCACTTCTTTCCGGGAGGAACCGTGGATGCGTTTGACGTGTGGCTGGAGTTGCAGGCCGTGGATGAAAAGGGTCAGACGATTTTCTGGAGCGGCAAGATCGAGGATAACGGCAAAGGGCCAGTTGAACCGGGAGCACATTTCTACAAGTCACTGCAGATTGACGGACACGGCAATCCCATAAATAAGCGAAACGCGTGGGCGACCCGGGCGGTGGTGTATGTCCACTTGATCCCTCCGGGAGCAGCGGACACCGTGCACTTCCGGATGCATGTGCCGGAGAGGGCAGCGGAGCACATCACGCTGCATTCGAAGCTGAATTACCGAAAATTTCAGTGGTTCAACACCCACTTCTCTTTTGGGGGAGTTCAAGACGCGTCGCAATCGCAGGGGGAGCATACCCCGGACTACGATGATCGCAAGTGGGCGTTCACGGGCGATCTGTCTGGAGTTTCGAGCAAACAGAAAGCGATACCGGATCTTCCGGTCATTACAGTGGCGGAGGATGTGAAGACGCTGCGCGTTCTGCCACATTCCGCTACGGCGCCCGCTCCGCAAGTGGAGTGGTCTAAAGATGATTGGACACGATGGAATGACTATGGGATTGGCCTCTTCCTGCAGGGTGATTTGAGGGGAGCGGAACAAGCATTCACGAAAATCACGGAGATGGACCCGCAAAATGCGGATGGCTGGACGAATGTGGGGCGCGTGAGGGTGCAGGAAGGCAATACCGATGGTGCGGGTGAAGTTTTGCAAAAGGCGCTGGCGCTAAAGCCAGAGCTGGCGCGTGCGAATTTCTTTTATGCGCGGGTGCTGAAAGAAGAGGGTAAGTACGAGGAGGCGGCCCGAATATTGCAAGACGTACTGGCGCAATATCCGCGAGATCGCGTGGTGCACAACGAATTGGGACGCGTGCTTTTTCTACAAAAGCGCTATGCGGACGCCGTCAAGGAATTGCAGCAGACTTTGAGCATTGACCCGGAAGACCTACAGGCCAATTACAACCTGATGTTGTGCTACACGGGATTAGGCGATGAAAAGACGGCCAATGAGTACAAAGATCGCTACATGCGTTTCAAGGCTGACGAGGCTTCACAGGCTTTGACGGGCGTATACCGGCAGGCGCATCCCGAAGACAACAATGAGCGGCAAGCCATTCACGAGCATGTGAGCGTTGCGCTCGGCCCGGCGCCCGAGGTAAAACGCGTTGGTACGAACGCGATGGCAAAGCAGAGGAAAACCCCAGCAGATGCTGGGCGATGAGCGTGTTCACATCAAACAAATAAGGGGACCGAACACATGACCTGGATCAAAACGATTCCCATGGAAGACGACGAGCGCGTGCGCAACGCGGTGATGGAGGAGCGCAAGCTGTATCCGATGGAGTACGCAACGCCCGTGCCGATCGTGGACCATGGGTTTGAGAACAGCATCGTTGGCTCGCACACCCTTCTCCCCGACGTGATGTTTCACTCGTTCAGCGCATTCGGAGCGATGATGTCGCCAGACCTGCCACTGCGCCGCGAGCAACACGAAATGATCGCGACCATGGTTTCGGTGACAAACCGGTGTTTCTATTGAATCGAATCTCACGCAGAGTTTCTGCGTCGGGTAACTTTGAATGAGGGGATGGTGGCGGCGCTGAAAAAGGATTTTCGCTCCGCGCCAATCAGCGAGCAGAACAAGGTGATGCTGGAATACGTGGTGAAGCTAACGCGCGACGCCACGCAATGCAGCCCGGAAGATCACAAGAAGTTGCGGGCGGTTGGCTTTGATGATCGGGGGATCCTACAGATCACATTGATTGCTTCCTGGTTTAATTACATCAACCGGGTCGCCGATGCGTTAGGGGTCGGGCGTGAGGGGAAGGCGGAGAGCGCGTGAAAGGAAGGCTTTGCGGAATCGTGCTATTGGTTTGCGCAGCGCAAACTTTCGGGCAGGCACCGAAGAATCCGGAGGGAGGTTCTTCGATCACGTTTCGGGATATCACGCAGCAGGCCGGGATTCACTTCGTTCACAACAATGGGGCCTTCGGGAAGAAATACCTGCCGGAAACGATGGGGCCGGGCGTGGCATTCATCGACTACGACAATGACGGCTGGGAAGACATTTTTATTGTCAACGGCACGGACTGGCCGGGGCGGCCCTCGAAGCACAGCACACCGAAGCTGTACCACAACAACCACGACGGAACGTTTACGGACGTGACGCACAAAGCAGGGCTCGACGTCGAGATATTCGGCATGGGTGTAGCGGTGGGCGATTACGACAACGATGGCTACGACGATCTGTTTGTGACCGCAATGGGGCAGAGCCGCCTGTTTCACAACAACGGGAATGGCACGTTCACGGATGTGACGCAGAAGGCCGGGCTGTTGGGCCCGAAAGAGTTCAGCACCAGTGCGGCGTGGGTGGATTACGACAAGGACGGGAAGCTGGACTTGGTTGTGGCGAATTACGTGCAGTGGTCAATCGAAGGAGATTTGTACTGCACGCTGGATGGAAAGAGCAAATCGTATTGCACACCGGAGTCGTATAAAGGAACGGCAGTAAGGCTGTGGCACAACCGCGGTGACGGGGCGTTTGAGGATGCGACAAAGAAGGCCGGCCTGGGGGATCCGACATCGAAAACGTTGGGGATCGCCATTCTGGATTACGACAATGATGGCTGGCCCGACTTGCTGCTTTCGAACGACACGCAGCCGAACAAGCTTTATCGCAACAATGGCAATGGCACATTTACAGAAAAGGCCGTGGTGGCGGGCGTGGCGTTCAGCGAAGACGGCGTGGCACGCGCGGGAATGGGCGTGGACGCGGCGGATTATGACCGT
Source organism: Candidatus Acidiferrum sp. (assembly GCA_049686315.1). GTDB lineage: Bacteria > Acidobacteriota > Terriglobia > Acidiferrales > UBA7541 > Acidiferrum. Next base: position 4,463 of record JBAVHY010000429.1, read on the forward strand.
TCCGGCTATGCGAGCTTGCTGATCACGAATTTCTCCAACCAAATGCTCTCTTTGTACCACAACGAAGGAAAGGGATTGTTCGTGGATGAAGCGCCGCGCTCGGAGATGGGCCGCGCTTCCCTGTTAACACTGGGATTCGGCTGTTTCTTTTTCGATTACGACCTGGATGGCTGGCCGGATATTCTGATCGCGAATGGACACATTGATGGCGATATCCAGCGGGTGCAGCCGAATGTGAAGTACGCGATGCCGCCACACGTGTTTCGCAATATGGGGAAAGGCAATTTTCAAGAGGTGACCAAGAGTCTGGGAAATGCCTTTGTGGCGCCTCGCGTTGGCCGAGGCGCTGCATACGGCGACGTCAACAACGACGGCAGGTTGGACCTGTTGCTCTCGACCAATGGCGGGCGGGTGTATTTATTCCAGAATGAGGCGACGGGAGAAGCGGCGTTACAAAATAGCCTGAGAATTAAATTGGTGGGGACAAAATCGAACCGCGATGGGATCGGGACGGTCGTGAAAGTGACGGCGGCGGGCGAAACGGAATCGCAACTGATGCGCAGTGGTTCAAGTTACCTGTCGGCAAGTGAACTAGTGCTGACGTTCGGACTGGCGCGCCATGAGAAGGCGGATGCCATCGAGATTCGCTGGCCGAGCGGCCAAGTGGACAATCTTTCCAATGTCCCGGCGGGGCAGACGGTTAGCGTGACGGAAGGCAAAGGTATCAACGACAGCCGAAAGTACCGCACGCGCTAGACTAG
>JBAVHY010000430.1:0-6989 GCA_049686315.1 Candidatus Acidiferrum sp.
ACCAGCAACGGGCATTCCTCTTCACAAGCACCGCAGGTCGTACACGACCAGATTTCATCCGGTGAGTAGATACGGCCGACCAACGCCGTACCGTTGTTCACGCGGCCAAAAACCGGATAGTGCTGGAAGCTGTAATCTCGCGCCTTGATGGTGAGGAATCGGGGCGACAACGGCCTTCCCACGGCATTGGACGGGCAATTGTCTGAACACCGCCCGCAGTCCGCGCAGGAATAGAAATCGAGCATGTGCTTCCAGGTGAAGTCTTCGAATGTCTTTACTCCGAAGGATTTCACCTGATCCAGATGCTCATCGTCAACGCCCCATCTGACCGGTTTCAAAATTTCCCGGTCCAACTTTGCGAAGTAAATATTGAAGAGGGAGGTTTCCACATGGAACTGGATTCCAAAGGGGCGATAGCAGAGCAAGAAGTAAAACGTCAGTTCATGGACAAGATAAGCGCCGAAGTAGAGCCTCCCCAGAGTGGGCAAGGGCATTGAGACGAGAGCGTTTCGCAAAATCCACGGGAGGGAAAACGTCGCCAACGCTTCAAGGGGTTGGCCCTGCGATGACTGTGCGGCGACCTTAGCGGCTGCAAAGAGGCTGTCGGCCAACATCAGGAGCGCGATCAGCGACAGAAGAAAGACGGCGTCGGCCGTGTGGCTTTTGCCGTACCTTGGCGGCACAGCGTACCGCGCCGGTTTGAAAACCAGGCGGCGAACCACAGCGATCACCATACAAAGGAAAACAATGGTGGCGGCGTAATCCGTGATTATATCGCAGATATGCCCAGCCGATCCGGAAAGGCCGGGCATGACAAAGTTTTCGGAGACGCCGACGAGCAGGACAGAAAAAGCGCGAATTGCCAAGACCAGGAAGCCTGCAAAAATGAAAATATGCATGGTTCCCGCGGCCCTGTAGCGCGGCTGCTTCCATTGGCCCAGCCAATATTTCAGAACTCTTCCCAAGCGCGCCCATGGCTGGCCAAAACGAAGATCCCGTTCGCCACGAAGGAGCGGCACCAGGCGCCGCGCCACGATGTAGGAAAAACAAGCGAGACCAAGCACATGAATGAGCAAGAACAGGATTCGGCCTGTGGCTAACCAAGAGGTTACATACTCAAGCGACCCAACGCCTTGCACGTTCTTTACTCCCCAGCTTGACGATCTTTAGGCGATCAATTCCGTCAAGTCTTTTGTTTCCGCTTCTGGGGACCCAAGTGCTACTTCTGATTCGACTGGAGCGAGAGGCTCAAGGGCAATGGATGCGGGATCCGTGGCCATCGCCGGCGCTACCGCCGGTGTCGATGCAACTTTCGTCGCCGCACTTACTGCCTTCTTTTTCTTGTTCTCTTTCTTTTCTTTACGCGGGGTTCTGACACCGGCGGCTTCTCGCAGTTCCGTGAAACTCAACTTCAGGAGTGCTTCCAAGCGCCGCAGATCCGGAGCGACGTGCACATCTCCGCTGAACCCAAAATAGGCCGTGCCGTCGTAGGTCAAGATGGCGCAGTTGAGTGCCATCTCGCCGCCGACCGGCACATAGGGATAACAGTGCAGGATCTTGTGGCCCAGCAGGTACAGCGGGTACTGTGGCCCGGGTACATTGGTGCAAACCATGTTAAAAGGCGTGATCGGCAACTGGCTCAGGATGTGGCCGCCCAACGACTGCAGTGAATTCGGCAACATGCCGAGCAAACCACCGGCTAAGCTGACCAATTCGGCGGCATGCGTGTGTTTGAGAAACTCAGTTCTTTTGTGAACGCCCGCGAGCAGCTTGCGCGGATTGCGAATATCCAGTGGAATGGTGACCGGAACCAGGGAGATGCGGTTCCCCAATTCGCCCGGACTGTCGCCGCCCCGCAGATTGACCGGGACCATCATGCGGAACAGCCGCCCCTTCACGCGGTCTCCATGCAGTTCGAGGTAGCGCCGGATGGTCGCCGTGACAAGCGCGAGAATGACGTCATTTACGCTGGTCCCGCAGCTGTGACGTATGGCTTTGATTTCTTCCAGCGGAATCCCGGCGCAGGCAAATTTCTGCGGACCGCGGTAAAGAACGTTGAACCGCAGCCGCTCGGTGGGGGCGCTGAGTTCCGGGAATAAACCAGTGAATTCGGCCGTGGCCTGGCTTCCACTATTCGCGGCAAAGCGCTCCGCCATGCTCGCTACGTCCGCCAGGGCGTTGAGAATCCGTGTTAGGAAATCAGAATAGGAATCGACGCAGCCGGCCGTTATCGAACCCAAGACGTCACGACGCGGCGGAACGCGGCGCCGAGGCTTTCGACTGGGCAGAAGAGGCGCCACTGGGCTCGCATCCATGATCACATTCATGATGCCGACGCCGGCGATGCCATCGGCAAGACAGTGGTGCAGACGGAAGATAAGCCCACTGCGATTCCCTTTCAGTCCATGCACAAAGGTCATATCCCACAACGGGCGCCCCCGGTCCATCACCGTGCCGAGAATCTTCCCCGCGAGGGTCTTCAACTCCGCGTCGGAACCGTGTTTGAGCGTAACCTCGCGTACGTGGTTGAGAATGTCAAAGGTGGGGTCCCATTCCCAGCTTGGAAAGCCAATATTAAGCGGCGGGGCCTCCAGGCGCTTGAGGTAACGCGGAATTAACGGCAGCTTCGACTCGACAAACTGGACGCAGTCCTGGAATGGGACATCGCCCTCGAGCACACAGACACAGGCCACGTTGAGGGGCATGCCCTCACGCTCGAGATTGAGGAAAACAGTGTCACCCCAAGAAAGGCGATCACTCTTCATGTCACCATGCCCATGGCTTTGCATGGCTGATCTCCTCCTCCGTCAGATAACTACAATGAGCCGACAATCGCGCATCTCAGCCCACGAAACTAAACCTGGACGCCAACTTCACCAGCTTGAGCACTTTATAGACACCGGCGCTCACGCCGCACAACACGACCTTGATGCCTTCGCCCTCTGCTGTGCTGACGAGCTCTTCCATCACCCTGAGCGAACTGGGGTCGAGCCGGCGCGCACAAGAGAAATCCAAAACCAATTCGCCTTCGACGGTGCCCAATTTGTTCCGGACTTCTTGCAACGCCTGGACAACGCGCTGTTCATCAATCTTTAGCCACACGGCGGTCATTGCCATACGCACCACCATCCGCTACGCGGTCTGTTCCTGACAGGCGCTGGCTACTTTCGCCAGGCCCCGGCCCTGATACGCTTTCCAAAACAGCTCTGCCAATTCGCTCATCAGTGGCATGCGAGGGTTCGACCGCCAGGACGGATCGTCAAAGGCGAGTGAAGTCAGATCAGGCATTGCCCGCTCGAATTCTTCTCTCGAGATCCCCAAGTCGGCGATCGAACGCGGGAATTCCAATTGATCGAGCAACTGTTCCGTCGCCACCACCAGGTTCTGCACCTTTTCTTCAGTCGTGCGGCCGCCCAGGCCCAGCAAATCCGCCACCGTGGCGTATTTCTTGTGCGCGACGTACCCCTTCGTGTAAGGCGACGGCAGAAACTTAGTGGGCACCGACGCGTTATACAAAATGACGTGCGGCAACATCAGAGCATTCGCCCGGCCGTGCGCCACGTGGAAGCGAGCCCCGAAGGCATGCGCCAATGCATGATTCACGCCCACCGATGCGTTGGAAAACGCCATCGCCGCAATGCAGGCGGCATTGTGCATCATGCTCCGCGCCTCTTCATCGTGCGGATGCTCATAAGCGATGGGCAGATATTTGAACACCAGGCGGATTGCCTGCATCGCGTTGGAGTCGGTGTAGGCCGAAGCGTAAGTGGAAACTCCGGCTTCGAGCGCGTGCGTCAGGCAGTCGATGCCAGTATCGGCCGTAAGGCCCTTCGGCATGGACATTACGAATTGCGGATCAACAATAGCCACATCCGGGGTCAGCGAATAGTCCGCCAGCGTTACCTTGCGCCCGCGTTGTTTGTCGGTCAGCACGGCAAAGGGAGTGACTTCGCTTCCCGTTCCGCTGGTCGAGGAGATGGCAATCAGCCTGGCCCGCATGATTTTTTCTGTGGGGTACTGGATTACGCGCTTGCGCAGATCCAGAAAAGGCGCGGCCAGCTCTTCGAGGTCAGCCTCCGGAGATTCGTACTTGAGTTTCATGATCTTGGCTGCATCGATAACCGATCCGCCGCCCAGCGCGATGATCTGGTCCGCTTTGTAGAAATTGAGCGTTTCCACGCCTTGCATGACCACCTTGACCTCGGGTTCCGCATCGGGAATGACTAGAACGTGAACGTGGGTTCCCTCCGGAATGTTGCGCCGGACGAGGTCTACATGCCCGATTTGTTCCATTGCCGGATTGGTGACGATGATGGTCGAGCGCGACGGAAACTGCCGCACATTTTCCACCGCGTTCATGTTGAAATAAATCTGATTCGGAACTCGGTACCACATATGAGCTTGTGTCCTCCGCGCCAGACGCTTGATATTCAGGTAGTGATAGATATTCACGTTATCCGTGGTGCTGTTGCCGCCGCCGGTGCCACATCCGAAGGAGAAGGTGGGCACCAGGTCGTTGTAAACGCCGCCCACTGCTCCGATTGAGCCTGGCGAATTCACGATGATGCGCCCTGCGTTCATTGCTTCCCCGAACTTGCGTATCAGTTCTTCATTACGAGAGAAGATCACCGCCGTGTGCCCTAGCCCGCCGGCATGATTCACATCGACACACACTCTCAACGCCTCATCGGAGGATTTTGCTCGATAGACAGCCAGCACCGGGAACAGCTTCTCAACCGACAGAGGATGTTCGCGCCCCACACCTTGAATCTGAGCAATCAGGAGTTTGGTGTTCGGCTTCACCGAGAGACCGCAAAAATGAGCGATATCGGTAGCCTTCTGCCCGACTGCCATGGCTTGCATAAACCCGGTTTTAGGATCGATTACCGTGCGCGCCAGCAGTTCTGTTTCTTTCTCATTGCAGATGTGCGCGCCCAACTCGGCAAATTTCTTTAGCACGAGGTCGTAAAGTTCGTCGTCGATTACCACCGTTTGCTCTGAGGCGCAGATGGTTCCATTGTCGAAGGTTTTCGAGACGATGATGTCCACCACGGCCGTATTCAGGTCCGCGGATTTCTCCAAATAGACCGGTGTGTTTCCCGGCCCTACACCCAAGGCTGGCTTGCCGGAGCTATAGGCGGCTTTGACTGCGCTTGTCCCGCCAGTAGCATCGATCAGGCCAACATCCTTGTGCCGCATTAGGTAGAAGTTGTCCTCCAGGGTGTGCGACTCCAAGCAGGAAAAAACTCCTTCGGGCGCGCCATGTTTCAGCGCGGCCTCATACATGATCTTTACGGCCTCCGCACAACAACGCCAGGCTTTTGGATGTGGACTGAAGATAACCGCGTTGCGCGTTTTGATGGCGATGATGCATTTGAAGAGCACCGTGGAAGTTGGGTTGGTAATCGGTGTAATCGAGAGGATCACCCCGATGGGTTCGGCCAATTCCACGAGATTGCGCTCTGGAATCTCGCGAATGATGCCAACGGTGCGTTTATCCTTGATGTAGTTATAGGCGAATTCCGTGGCCACCATATTCTTGATGACCTTGTCTTCCATTACCCCGAGCCCGGTTTCCTCGACCGCCAGGCGGGCGAGAGGTTGCGCTTGTTCCAAGCCGGCCAGAACCATCGACTTCACGATGCGATCGACATCCTCTTGGGTAAATTGCGTAAAGACGACAGCGGCTGTCCTGGCTTGACTCACCAGTTTCTCGAGGTAGGCAATCCGTTCTTCACTGAGGCATGGCGCGGCTACTGGAATTTGAGAACGCTCCTGCACTGTTTCGCTCGTGATCATTGCTGTCCCCTATCCGGAGGCCCGCTCGTAGGGCAAACTTCCATGGCACTCATTTCGGAGTGTGGGCAATCTGCTTGACTGGGATTTCCCAAATGACTGGATCGCGTTTGAGGGCGGTCGAGAGGTATCGCCGATCCTGACCGGGTGGGCATCCCCGGCTCCTTGCTAAGATGGATTTATGTCAGTCACGTTAGAACTGCGGCAACAGGACGTATGTGATGCGAGTCACCCTCTTGAGTGATTACACTACTTTCTGTGGATTTTGCGCGTGGATCCAGCGCATGAGGCAGGGCCGGCAGGAAGCGAGAACCAAGACATCATTGCATCTTGTGGGTGGGAGCGCCCGCCTCACCACCAAGGGAGTACTTAGTGGCGTCCGCTCTCGCTGACAGCTTGCAAATTCACTCGCCAGCCAAGCGGTGTGCCACGACGCTGTACACGAGCGGGCTGAACACCATCCCGATGTGCGTGGCGGAGATCTCCACGTCGATTTCCGGGTCGCCCGTGCGGCAGACATGCCAGTCCAGTATCCCGTCATTTTTGGTATAGATAGCGGTCTGGCGGACCGAACTGGGGAGCTTTTCTCTCAAAGATCCGACAAAATCACAGGTGCAACGGGAGGTGTAGCAGCCCGGCATCACGCTACGGCCATGTTTTTCCAGAATCTGCTTTCGCACGAGATCAGCGGCGCGAAGGACGGTAGCATTGCCGGCAACCCCGCGAATTGGCGACCCGAGGGTGATCACGGAAGCAACGCAATCCGGCATTTGCGCCGCAGCGGCCAGGGCGATGGAGCCGCCCAGGCTGTGCCCGATGAGATGAATCTTCCCACCGGTAGTCTTGCAGGCCTGCTCGATGGACTCGTTCACGTGGCGTCGAATCAGGAGGTTAGGGCAATCCGTGTTCAGGCGGATCCCAGAATAAAATGGCTCGTACCCGATGCGGCGAAGCCAGCTTCGGAACTGGGTCAAGTAGAGGTCAGTGCCCAGAAACCCCGGAACCAGAACCACAGCCGAGCCATCCCCGCGGGGGACTCCGTATCCCCAGTAAAGCGGAGAAAGACGTAGAAAAGTCAGTTCTACCCCCACGAGCCATTCGTGCCAAGCGAAAGATGGCTCCTCTTTTTGCTCTTTAAGCAGCGCGCGTCGACGAGGCGTCATGTGTCCCTCAGTCTACACAAAGAAGTACAC
>JBAVHY010000431.1:0-26271 GCA_049686315.1 Candidatus Acidiferrum sp.
GTTCCCGTCGGCGCCAGCACTGTCACCTGCGAATTCTTGTAACCATGCTTCTCGCCCAGCTTCAGCGCGTCATCCCACGCTTCCTGTGCGCCCATGTACAGTTCCGGCTGCACGTTCTCCGGTTTGATTCCGCGCATCGAGTTGCGGTGCATCCGGATCACGTCCAGCATCGGCTCGCGATTCTCCTCATATCCAGCGAACGGGCCCAGCCGCTCCGCCACGCGCGCGGACTGCGCATAAGCCTCGCCGCACATCAGCGCGGTCACCGCCGCCGCCACGTCGCGGCCTTCATCCGAATCGTAAGGCAGCGCCATGGACATCAGCAGCGCTCCCAGGTTCGCATACCCCAGCCCCAGCGGCCGGAAGTTGTGTGAGTTCTCTGCGATCTTTGGTGTCGGGTAGCTGGCGTTGTCCACCAGAATTTCTTGCGCCGTGATGGTCACGTCCACCGCGCCCCGGAACGCCTGCACGTCAAACTGCCCGTTCGGCTCCAGATACTTCATCAAGTTCAGCGACGCCAAGTTGCACGCCGTATCGTCCAGGAACATGTATTCGCTGCACGGATTGCTTGCATTGATCCGCGCCGTGCTCTTGCACGTGTGCCAGCGGTTCACTGTCGTGTCAAACTGCATCCCCGGATCACCGCAACGCCACGTGGAATCCGCAATCTTGTGCAGCAACTCCTTCGCGCTCAGCTTGTCGTTCGGCTGCCCGTCCGTGACGTTTTTCGTCCACCAATCCTTGTTTTCCTCCGCGGCGCGCATGTATTCGTCGGTCACCCGCACGGAGTGGTTGGCGTTTTGGAAGAAGATCGAGCTGTATGCTTCGCCGTCAATCGAGGAATCGTAGCCCTGCCCGATCAGCACGTGCGCCTTTCTCTCTTCCTTCATCTTGCACTCGATGAATTCCACGATGTCCGGGTGGTCGATGTTCAAAATCACCATCTTCGCCGCTCGCCGCGTCTTCCCGCCGCTCTTGATCACTCCCGCGAACGCGTCGAACCCTTTCATGAAGCTTACCGGGCCGGACGCAATTCCCCCGCCCGACAAGGTCTCCTTGCTCCCGCGCAGCGTCGAAAAGTTCGTCCCCGTTCCCGAACCCCACTTGAACAGCATCCCCTCGGTCCGCGTCAGCCCCATGATCGATTCCATGCTGTCCTGCACCGAGTTGATGAAGCACGCCGAGCACTGCGGCTTCGCCTGCACGCCGACGTTAAACCACACCGGAGAATTGAACGCCATCTTCTGTTCCACCAGCAAGTGCGTCAGCTCATCCTTGAACGCATCTCGCGACGACGCGTCCGCAAAATATCCGCCCTCTTCGCCCCAGCGCACGATCGTGTTCACCACCCGGCTGATCAGTTGCCGCACCGAGCCTTCGCGCCCCGCCGTCCCGTTCTTTCCACTGAAATACTTGCTGGCCACGATGTTCGTCGCCGTCTGCGACCAGCTCTTCGGCACCTCCACGTCTTCCTGCTTGAAGATCGTCACACCCTTCTCGTTCCCGATCAGCGCGGTGCGCCTTTCCCATTCCACCTTCTCGAACGGCGAGGTCCTCCCATCCGTGAAATATCTCTCAAACACAAGCCCGCTCTCCGCACCGGCGCTTCTTGTCGCTTTCATCTCCAACGCTTTCCCGTTCAATGCCGATTTCACCGTGGCCATGCTGATTCCTCCCCGCTACAGGCTCCCGTGGTCTAAGCGGGGAACCTTTCTATTTTACTCCCCTTGCTTTGCAAGGGAGCAGAGCTTCACTCCTGCCCTGCCTTTTCAGATTCTGGGTTCCGTGGAAGCGGCCCGTTCACCTGGAAAATGCAAAAAGCGAACGCGCTGCCCTGGGCCGGTGTTTTCCACGCGGCTGAACAGCTTCGCTCCTCGCCTACTTAAAACAGCTGCGCGGAGCTCCCACTTCGCGGTCGCTTTTTTTGATGTTCACGGGCTGGCTACGTGACGAAGGGCGGGCCAAGCTACTTCCCTGACTCGGACCGTCTGGCGCTTCCACGTTCCCCCGAATCTGGAATTGAAGTATCAAACTCCGCGCTGTACCTGTCAAGAGAAAATCACAAAATCTAGCTTACATTTCCACCATGCACCCATATCTTGTGGTGCTGTTGCGCGCGCGATGCTCTCTTTCTTGCTTCTTTTTCTTCCCGCTCCTTCCTCCTAAACTCTTTCTTGCCAATTCTCTATGCGATCTTTTCCTCTGCTCTTCGCCCTCTTCTCGTCCTTCATTCCATTGTGATAGTCTTCCTAGCTACAGTACTTTCGTACTACTCCTTACGTGACTCCCGCTTCATTCCATTCCCGTTCCTTTCCCTCTATCCTCATCTTTCACGCCCTTTGTATCGGCGCACTGAGGGAGATCACTACCCTTGCAAGTCGGTCGCTACCAGGTCCTCGAAACTATCGGCACAGGCGCAAACAGCCGCGTCGTCCGCGCCCATGATCCCCTGATTGACCGCTCCGTCGCGATCAAGCTCTTCTCCCCCGCGCTCGCACGCGGTGACGCCCGCAACCGTTTTCTTCGCGAAGCCCGCGTCGTTGGCAAGCTTTCTCATCCCTCCATCATCACCATTCACGACATGGGCATCGAGGAGTCCACGCAAACTCCTTACTTGGTTATGGAATTGGTCGAGGGCCAGCCCCTCGATAAAATCATTTCCAAGGGCAGCATTCCTTATCCCACTGCTTGCGAATGGGCTGCCCACGTTGCTGTTGCACTTTCTATCGCGCATCGCCGCGCCGTCATCCATGGAGACGTTAAGCCCGCAAACGTTCTCATCACCCTCGAAAATCGCGTCAAGCTCACGGACTTCGGTATGGCGCGGCTGGCCAGCCATCAGGGCGCTGATTCTTCTGTCCGCGGCACTCCCGCCTATTGGTGCCCGGAACAAATTCTCGGTCGCGCTCAGGACGCTCGCTCTGATCTCTTCTCTCTCGGCGTCGTCCTCCACGAAATGCTGACCGGTCTGAATCCCTTTGATGGTGATTCCATCCCCACGGTCTGCAACCGCGTTCTTTCCTCTACTCCTCTCCCTCCCTCGAACTCCAATCCTTCCATCCCCGCGAATCTCGACGATATCGTCGCCTCTTGTCTCGCCAAAGAGCCGCAACTACGCATTGCCTCCGCCGAGGCCCTCGCGGAGCAACTCTTCCCCCTCGCTCGCCGCAAGCCTGCCCAAGTGAAACCACTCGCGGCTCCCGAGTCCTCCTTGCGCTCCCGTGCCGCCCGCCTCCTCCGCTCCGCCTAGTAGGGTTGCGGGCATCTCGTTGGTCATTCCCTCGATCCCGAATTCGGGGAAAAATGTGCCGGCGGTGGCAGTTAACTGAGGGCATGAAGCGGTTACTTCAGTGTAGTTTCCAGCAATCACCACTCCGCTCACCGATTTGGTTCGGTTAAAATACAAAGGACTCGTTCTGCAGCGGCTTTACGATGACCACCTTTTATATCCTGATCTATCGGGTGCACCTTGCCCTCAAAAACTCTGGCCTAGAAGGTCTATTGCAGCGGTGGCACCGCGCAGGACGCGGGCTGGACCAGCTTAAACGGCTGATCCAGCGCCATCTCTGGGTGCGGGTTCAGTCCGGGCTCTCTAAGGGAATGTGGATGCAGCTCCGTCTCCCCACGGAAGAGTTGTATTGGCGCGGGACGCATGAGCCCGATGTGCAAAATGCAATTTCAGCTGCGGTTCGGCCGGGTGCCGTTGTCTATGGCATTGGCGCCCATCTTGGGAGTATGGCTCTTGGGACTGCCCGGCTTGTCGGTGACTTGGGCCGGGTTGTAGCTTTTGATGGCGATCCCGAAAACGTCTTGCGATTGCGAGACAACAGTTTGCGAAACCGCCTGGAGAAACGCCTTCAAGTGGTGCATGCTGCTGTATGGTCCTGCACCCAGAGTGATGGAATTTCTTTTCGGCGCGGCGCGACGGTAAGGTCACAAGGCGGCGTTGAGGATGACGGCAACCGTCCTGTATTAGGAACCGGTGAACTCATCAATGTACAAGCAGTTACGCTAGACGACTTCGTCGCTGCGGGGGGCCCCCTGCCACAACTGGTCAAGATTGACGTGGAAGGTGGCGAGTACGAAGTCCTACGTGGCGGCCCGAACCTTTTTACGAATCAAAAGCCGCTCATCATCGCTGAAGTTCACCATCAGCAGGCAGCGGATCAAATTTCTGCCTGGCTGGACGAATATCGGTACTACTCACAATGGAACAGACCACGAGAAGGTTTCCCGCGACGCTTGTTCGCTTGGCCGACAGGATACGACGGAGCAGCTTGGATGCAAAATATGTCTGAAAATCCCAGCCCTACCTCAGATTTCATTGCGGCTTAACGCCGTATCTTTCGCAAAGTTCATCGTCGTGTGGAACGCGCTACTTAGAATTGCAGCTTTAACGCGAACTGGATCTGCCGCGATGAGCCGAAGTCTCCCGTCGGGAAGCGCGTGCTCGTGATATTTCCGAACGAACCACTGGTTGCGGTCAGCACCGGATTGCCGAAGTTTGGATGGTTAAACACATCGAACATTTCCGTGCGGAATTGCAGGTTGAACCGCTCCGTGATCTTTGTGTTCTTGGTCACCGAAAAGTCGGTATTCAGGAAGTCGGGGCCCACGATCGCGTTGCGTCCCAAGCTCCCGAGATGGCACGACCCTGGCACGATCGGATAGTTATTCTTCCCGGGTGTCGCTGGCGTGTTCTGAAACGTGCACGGAACCGCAAACGCCCCATTGGGTGTCGCACCGCAGGCCGGAATCGCCGGGGCCGTCGGTCCGCTGCTCGGGACCGTTCCGTTGAACGGCTCGCACACCACGGCGTCAGTGAAATACTGCGCCGGGTTACCCGTTCCACTCACGCTCTTCAGCAGGTCAGGCCGAACTGTCAGCGAAATGCCCGCTCCCGGGCCGATGGCCAGCGATGGATTCACAGGATTGCCGGATTGCGCCTGCGTAATGATTCCAAGCTGCCAGCCCGATACCAGCCGGTTGCGCTTGAACGGCAATTCGTAAATCCCGCTGAGCACAAACCGGTGCCGCGCATCAAATTCCGAGGGGCCGTAGTCTGCGCGCGGGTCGTAGGAGTTTTGAATGATGTAGGTTTCTCCCGTAGACAGCGAGTTGTAGTCTAGTGATTTCGAGTATGTGTACGAACCCACCAATTCCAGCCCGTGCGACAGATGTTTGTTCACCGTCACCCACAACGCGTTGTAGTTTGAATTTCCCACGCTGTTCACCTGGTTGATGGTCGAATTATACGCACACGCTGGGTGGGGCGCCTGGCACTGCGCCGGAAGGATCGGACTGCTCAGCGGCAACGTCGGAAACCGCTTCGTCCCTCCGTAAAACCCATTCGTCACCAGGGGCTGGTTGATGTTCTCCGTCAATTGCAAGTGCGTCGCTTTCATTCCCACATATGCGACTTCTATCCCCAGGCTCGCGGTCAGTTCTCTTTGCACTGAAAGGTTCCAGTCTTGCGCGTACATGTTCGCGAACGAGGGGTTAATCGCCAAAGGTCCCAAGCTTGTGCCTACGACTGCTGCCGACGGATTTTCAATCGTGATGCCGTTCGTCGCCGAACTGGCCGCGATGGGCAACGCAAACGGCGGGTTGCCGCTCAATCCCGTCACGATGTTTGTCGTTGGCGCCTGCGTCATGATCGCGTATGCGCCACGCACGGAAGTCTTTCCATTCTTGAAAGGATCCCACGCGAAACCCACCCGCGGCTCAAAGTTGCGATTGCTCTGCTGGTAGGGCTGCGTCGCGCTCACCAGGTCCCCTGTCGCCGGGTCGAAATTCGTAAAGCGGCCGCTCGCTTCGGAGGGCGTGACGTTCCACGTGTACCTCAGCCCCACATTGATCGTGAGGTTCGGTCTCCACTTGAACGCATCTTGTGCGAACACCGCGTAGGACGGCTCCAGGATTCTGTCATTCCCCGAGCCTAGCTGAGTCGTAAACGCATTCCCTGCGTCCGCCAGAAAGTTTGCCATCGAAGAGAATGTGAGGCTGCCAACGTTGAAGGCAATGTTATTGTTATACGATCGCCGGATTTCTCCGCCGAACACGAACGTATGTCTGCCCCTCAGCCAACTCAGCCCGTCGTTCAACACCACCGTGGTGTCGCCTCTCCCTTGCGGTTCCCCTGTCGGGCCGCCGAACCCAAGGCTCCCTCCCACGTTGAAGAACGGCAGTCCGGAGGCTGCTGGGGACCCCGCCGGCATGGTGATGCCAAAACTCGTTGGGTCCAGCAAGCCGTTCGGCGTGAATGTAAGGTGGATACGATTGAATCCCAGCCGCACTGTATTACTCAAGGCTGGTCCAAATTCGTGATCCTCGCCGAACGTCAGTAAGTGGCGGAATCCGTCTCGCGTATCTCCGAATAGGGGGATGTCCGTGGCGATCGCTCCGCCCGCCGTCGGCTCCTGTCGCAGGTCCTTCTGCACCACGTAGTACCCGTGAATGCGGTCCTTTTGCGAAATCTCGTAATCGATGTCCGCCGATCCTTGATTCAACGATACGTTCGCCAGCACCCCGCCTGTGTACCCGTCATATGTGTTCGGCTGTCCTGCCGTACCATCTTTTCCCACCAAGTTTGCTGCCGGGATCAGCGCCAGTAAACTCTTGACCGCCGGCGAGGTTACCCCCGCAATCGCGTTCTGGCTCGGCACGGCTGTGGACACAGTGAGGCTCTGGTGTTGCCGCAAACCCTCGTAAGCCAGGAAGAAAAACAGCTTGTTCCTCACGATCGGACCGCCAAAATCTGCTCCGAATTCGTTGCGCTTGAACGGCGCCTGAGCCAGTGGCGCCCCGCTTGCGCCCTTCGCCGCGTTAAAAAAGTTGCGCGCGTCCAAGACATTGTTCCGGAAGAATTCAAACGCCTCTCCGTGATAGCCGTTTGTTCCCGAGCGCGTCGCCAGGTTCACAATCGCGCCCGAATTCCGCCCGTACTGCGCTGGAAATGCAGAATTGTCTATCTTGTACTCCGCCAGCGTGTCGATCGGCGGCTGGAACGTGATCTGGTTCTGCACGTTGTCATTCAGATTTATCCCGTTCACCAGCCAGTTGGTGGTGTCTTCCCTCGCTCCCGCCGTGTTGATTCCGAACGATCCCTGCCCGCGCAGCGGCGCGGACAAAAAGCCATTTGCCGGTGGCGTCATCGTTCCCGGCGTCAATAAACTCAGGTCTGTGAAATGTCGCCCGTTCAGCGGAATCTCCTGTACCGTCTGGTCGTTAATCACTAGTCCCAGGCTGACGCCAGTTGTGTCCACCAACGGCAGCGCTGCGGACACTTCCACCGTCTGCGTCGTTTGCCCTACCTTCAGCTGAATATTCCTTGTTACCGTGGTGGCCACTTCCAGCTTCAGGTCCGTGAACGCCATGCTCTCAAAACCGGCTGCGGAGATTTCCAGCCGGTACAACCCGATCGAAAGAGTGGGGAACAGGTACACGCCGGCGTTGTCCGTTATCGTCTGAGACTCCACTCCCGTCGCCTGGTTTCTTGCCGTCACCTTAGCGTTCGGAACCGCACTGCCGCTCGGGTCGCTCACCGTGCCTTGCAACGTTGCTGTCGATTGCGCTTGAGCCTGCCAGGCACTTCCCGCGAGCAGGCCAGAGAGAAGCAGTAGTTGTCCCATGAATCGAGCAAATAGAAAAACCCTGTATCGTCTTTCCACGGAGTACTCCTTATTTCTTGGATAGCGCGGCCAGGAGCGCTTGTGACGCCCCTGCATTTTTTCAAACCAATGGGCCGTAACTCTTGCCCCTTGCCGGGGCGGCGGGACCTGATCGGAATTCGGGACCGTCATCCCGATTCCCCTGCCCTTGCATAGGCAATTTTCGTGCCAATCGTTCCACTTTTCTATATTTCTTAAATCATGAAAAATCTATTGCTTATCACGCTTCGCCTGTGTTCACTCTCTTGGCGCTCAACGCCCTCCCGAATTTCGGAATCTTCTACAAAATTTTGAATCCCCTTCCCTCTCCCCTTTCCATTTCCATCGGCTTTACCGACACTCAATGCAGCAAAGCCCCATACACCAACTCGCGAAAAGCCCGCCGGTAGTAGCCTGACTGTGCGAAGGGCATTTGAATCATCATTACGGCAAACATCTTTGCTTGAGGATCCACCCAGAAGTAAGTGCCGTAAGCGCCAGCCCAGAAGTAATCCCCGGCCGAGCCCGGGAGCGGGCTATGACCCACGTCAGTTCGCACCGCAAACCCGAGCCCGAAACTTTGTCCCATCTCCGGTGTCGGGGCCAGGTCCTCAAGTCCGATGCGCGGGATGCCCGGAGGGAGCTGGTCCGAAGTCATCACAGCAATTGTCTTTGGTGACAAAAGGCGAACGCCGTTGAGTTCGCCACCGTTCAATAGCATCTGGCAGAACCGCGCATAATCAGGTGCTGTCGACAGCAAGCCGCCGCCGCCGGAAAACCACTTCTGTTTCTCTTTCGTCAAATTCACAACACTTCTTGCGCCAAGCCTCTTCCCCGTGGCGGGATCCACCTGCGGCTCCGCAAGGCGCGGGGCCTGCGCGACACTTAAGTAGAAAGCTGTATCCTTCATACCGAGCGGTTTGGTGATGCGCTCTTCGACGAACCGGTCAAGAGGGATTCCGGAAACCACTTCCACAATCCTCCCTAACACGTCGGTCGACATGCCGTACTCCCACACTGTGCCGGGCTGATGAGCCAGCGGCAACCTCGTCAACTTGGTCACGAACTCCGCCAACGTCTGCTTGTCATCGAACAGATTGGCCTCGTTATAGGCTTGATGGACTAGCGAGGCGCCAAACGGACCGTACACCAGCCCGGACGTGTGCCGCAGCAAATCCTGCACCGTTATCTGCCGTTGCTGATCCTCGATTGCTAGAGCTGGTTTGCTCGTGCTGGGGTCATTCTTCTCGACGCCTACCTTGACGTCCTTGAACTCGGGCAGATATTGAGACACAGGAGCGAGCAGGTCGATCTTGCCTTCCTCCGCCAGCATCATGATCGCCACGCTCGTAATCGGTTTGGTCATCGAAGCAATGCGAAAGATCGCGTCGGGTTTCATGGGCGTGCTCTTCTCGCGGTCCTGATAACCCAATGCTTGCAGATAGATCAACTTGCCCTCGTGACTCACCAGCAGGGTTGCCCCGGGAATTGCTCCCTTATCAATCTCGCCCTTAAAGAACTTTGTGATGCGAGCAAGCCGTTCCGATGAGAAGCCAACATCCTCCGTCCGATTTGCTTCTGGCAGGCTTTGGCCCAACACAGAGCTTGCCCCGCAAACCAAAACGCACGTAGCGAGCAGAGTCCTCTTCCGATTCATTTGAACTCCTTCCTCACAGCAGGTCACGCTGCATATGCCGCGCGTCTTTCCTGTTTCGAACGCAGTTCCTGTTACGCGTCCTCCGGTAGCCGCGAGCATATCTCCCACTCGCTGTTCAAACAACTCAAGAGATTCGCCCCTTGAAGTGCGCCTCTTCCAACTGCGGGGCTCCACGAGGTCGATAGTGGTTTTGTAGTATTGCTGCGGCCTCCCTTCTCCGTTCTAATCGCCCAATTCCATTGATGTGGCAAGGCACGTCTGCGCTCCCTGTTCGCTGCCCTGGTCCATCTGTTCCCAGCGTTACTGTGCCTGAGCGCATCGCGTGTTTTCGTGAACCGTGGGTAGACTAATCCTTCTGTTCCTTTTTCTGGCTTCGTCTTCTTTCGCGCAAAGCAACTATGCTGTTGTTTCCGGCGTTGTGAGCGACCAGCAGCGGCTTCCTATGGCCACGGCCTCCGTCTCCTTCCGCGCCCTGAACACCGGCGAATTGCGTTCCGTCACTACCAACGACCACGGACTCTTCGAAGTTGCCGCTCTCCTCCCGGGCGATTACGAAGTCAAGACCGAAGCGACGGGCTTCGCCCCCGCGGCGCAAACTCTACGCCTGGAAGTTGGTCAGCGGCTCACCATGGAAATTTTCCTCAGGGTCAGTTCCGTCCAGCAGACCGCGGAAGTCAAAGGTGGCGTGGAGGTCCTTCGCACTGCGGACGCCAGCGTGGGTGAGGTTGTTGAGCCCACATCAGTCCGCGAATTGCCGCTCAACGGAAGAATGCTCATCGACCTTGTGCTCACCGTCCCCAGCGCGCACGTCGGCTTTGGCGCTCAGACCGGGCAGACCAACCCGCTCTACTGGCGTCCCGGCCAGCGCTCCGCCGTCGTCCTGGGCGGCGCTCGTGCCAACGCCAACTTTTTCCTTCTCGACGGCGCCACCAACACCGACCCCACCTTCAATACCCAGAACTTGAGTCCTTCTCCTGATGCCGTCCAGGAATTCCAGGTGGAAACCAGCAGTTACACCGCCGACATGGGTGGCGCCGGGGGTGGTCAAATCAACATCGTCACCCATTCCGGCTCCAATCAGTACCACGGCACGGTCTACGAATTTCTGCGCAATGGCGCTCTGGACGCTAGCAGTTTCGGTTCGATGGGCAACAATCACCTGGTCCAGAATAATTTTGGCGCCTCTGCCGGTGGACCACTCGTGGGAAAGAAAACCTTTATCTTCGCCAATTACGAGGGTCTGCGCCTCGCCCAAGCCGACGCTCAAACTCTCACCGTCCCCACTCAAGCCGAACTCATGGGTGACTTCAGCATGAGCGGAGTCAACATCTACGACCCCACCACTGCGCAACCCAACCCCAGCTACGATCCGAAACTCCCCACGGGTCCTTCTAACTTTCCCTACACTCGCAGCCAGTTCCCCGGAAATCAGATTCCTTCCGGCCGCATCAACCAGAAGCTCGAAAGCTTCTTGATGCAAGTCCTGCCCATGCCCAACATGATGATGTCTTCGTCCGGGCAGGATTCCAACAACTACCTCGATATCCGCAATGAAACTCACTTCAACGATCAAGGCACCGCCCGTGTCGATCACATTTTTTCCAACGGCGACATCCTCTTCGGCCGTTATTCCCTCGGCTCGGAACGCGGCTTCTCGCCGAGCAATGGCTCCACCTCCACCACGGAAAACTTGCCTGGCTTTGGCGCCAATTTCGACAATCTCGCCCAACAGGCTGTCATTTCCTGGAACCACTCCTTCTCCGGCAGCAGAGTGAATACCTTTTCCGCGGCTGTCTCTCGCCTCTCGATGGACCACACCTCGCAAAATGACAGTGTCAATGACTATGTCAGCCAGTTGGGCTTTCAAGGCATCGGTTTCGGTGGCGCCGGCGCTTGGGGCGCACCTTGGTTTGCTGTTCAGGGTTACACAGGTATCGGCGACACTTTTGCCGCCACACCCATGCACGCTTGGGACACCATGTTGGAGTTCCGCGATGCCTTAGCCTGGCAGCACGGCCGCCACGGCATCAAAGTGGGTGGAGATTTCCATCGCTTCTGGTGGCCCATGTGGGGCTTCTTCCAGAACCGCGGCTACTACCAGTTCACCAACGGCTACACCACCGACAAGGGCATCAATGACGGCACCGGCTCCGCTCTCGCCAGCCTTCTCCTTAGCCTTCCCACCGTCAAGCAGCGCCAAGCAGGCATTCCTCAGATGGACCTCAAGAATTGGGGCGCGGATGCCTTCGCCGAGGACACCTGGCAAGTCAACTCCGTCACCACTCTCAACATCGGCCTTCGCTATGAGTATTCCAGCCCGCTCTACGATGACCACTACACCAATACCAACCTCGTCTTTAACTCTGGCGTTCCCTCCGTCTTCATTGGCGGACAGAACCACTATCCCAGCGGACTCCTCTATTCCAACAAACACAACTTCGCACCGCGCCTCGGTTTTGCGCGCCAGATCCGCACCTTGGGGTTGGTGCTCCACGGCGCTTATGGCATCTTCTTCACTCCAGTCGACGGAAACACCTGGTGCAATCAGCGCCACAATGTCCCTTACGTTTTCCCGGAGACTCAGCAAGCCGATAACTTCACTCCGCCTGCCGCGCTCTACAATACCGGCTTCAATTTCGGCACCCCCGTGTTAGGTACGGGCACGCTCCCTGCCACCACCGTCAGCTTCACCGCCTTTGATTCGCATGCTGCCGCGCAATACATCCAGCAGTGGAACACCTACCTTGAGAAGAGTCTCGGGCAAAACACTTCCGTCCAAGTCGGCTACGTCGGCGCTCGCGGTTTCCATCTGCAGCGTGCTCATCTGATCAACAACGCCACTCCCGGTCCCGGTCCTCTCGGACCGCGTCGCCCTTTCAAAACGCTCACCTTCGTCCCTGACAGTGTCATCAACACTTCCGACAGCACCGCGACTTTTATCTACCAAAGCAATACTTTCCCGGCCAGCACTATCAACCTGCTCGAAAACTCCGCTCAAAGTTGGTACGACGCTGGCTACATCAACCTCCGCCGTCGCTATTCCCGTGGCCTCAGCCTTCTCGCCAATTACACCTACTCAAAAAACATCACCAATGCCCCGGATTTTCGCTCCCCCATGGATGAGTCCGCCATCCCGCAAAACAATAGTGATCTTCCCGCGGAGAAAGGTCCGGGCTGCGATGTACGGCATCGTTTCGCTTTGAGCACCGTCTACGACATCCCCGGCATCGCCGCCGCTACCTGGGCCCGGTTACTCACTTCCAATTGGCATCTTTCTGCCGTCTATCAGGCAGAGTCCGGCATGCCTTTCACGGTCTCGGTCTTTGGCGACACCGCCAATGCCGGAACCGTCCTCGGGGAGAATCCCATTCGCGCCAATTACACCGGTGCTCCCGTCTTTGGCCCCGGCACGCGCACCGCCGCACAGTGGTTCAATCCCGCCGCTTTTGCCACCCCGGCCGCATACAGTTTTGGCAATGCCGGACGGAATTCGATGTATGGTCCTCCGTTGCAAACCATGGACTTCGCCTTGGCGCGCAGCTTCCGCCTGACAGAAAAGGTCAATTTCCAGTTGCGCGGTGAAGCCTTCAACGCCTTCAACAAGGTCAATCTGGGCACTCCCAACCGCTTCGTCAACACCCCCCAGTTCGGGACTATTACCATGCCGATGACCCCTGGCCGCGAAATCCAGATCGGCGCTCGATTTTCCTTCTGAGCCGCACGTGACCGTCGGCCCCCTCCCGTCGTCTATACCGCTTGGAGGCATTCACCATGACTTCTCCCAGGCTTCTCCCCATCCTCGGTATAATCGTATGGGCTGGCGTCGCTCTGACCGCCGCGCCTCGTTCTACGCCGCATCGCCACACCGTCGTTTTCTCTCCTAGCGAAGACTCCCCCGACGCCACCTGTTCCGATCTCCACGTCCGCTTCGAGCATCACGAAGCCCTTATGCAAACCGAAGAACGCACCATCACCAGGTCCGAGGCCTCCACCCTTCGCGTCATCGCCGAGTCCAACGGAGGTATCCAAGTCCAGGGCTGGGATCAGGACACTTACTCCGTCACTCTCTGCAAAGCCGCCGAAGCCGGCAGCGATGCCGACTCGCTTCTCTCCAAAATCCATCTCACTTTTCAAAGCGGCGAGCTCGGCGTTGCTGGCCCTGGTTCTCATGACCGTTGGTCCGCCCATATTCTTATCCGCGCACCCAAGGCCGCCTCTCTCGACCTACACGTCAACAATGGCCCCTTGTCCCTTCATCACGTCGACGGCAATCTCAGAATCCGTGCGGAAAACGGTCCCATCTCGGTCACGGACTGCACCGGCGAGCTCGACCTCAACTCTCATAATGGTCCGGTCACTTTGGAAGGCAATAGCGGCAAGCAATCTATCCACACCGAGAACGGCCCGGTTAGGTTGTCTCTCTCCGGCGACTCCTGGAACGGCTCCGGCATTGAAGCCCACGCCACCAACGGCCCCGTCACTCTCCAGATTCCTTCGGGCTACAAATCCGGCGTGATCCTCGAATCCGATGGGCATGCACCGTTGCAGTGTCACGCCGACGTTTGCTCCGAGGCACGCAAGACTTGGGACGATGACCGTAAGCGCATCGAGTTTGGCGCTGGCCCCACACTCGTCCGCGTCTCGACAGTCAACGGCCCCGTCTCGGTGCACTAAGCATCGCAACCTGAATCTCTTGGCACCGGGTTCCCCGGATGTCAGCCGGGCTCAACCGGCACAAAACCACTTGAGTCTGAGCCTGAATTTAGGCACAATATCCTCTCAGCGTGGGCTTCTTGCGCTGTATAACCCTCCAAACCCACAGGGCGGGGTTCGGTGCGGTGACGCTACGACATAATTATGCCGATCATTTTTTGGATTGCTTTGGGACTTGCCCTGGCTGGGCTAATAATTGGCCTGATACTCAAGGCTCGTCTAGGAGACGAACAGGTTTGGGAAGAACTCATTGAGCCCAATGCCGCGGCGGACGCTCAGCACTCCGAGGTTTCCGCCAGTGCAGATGAGCCCGAGTTCCCTAACATTCCTGTCGTTTTGGATCAGCCTTCAAAGCCGCACTGGGGAATACCCATGACTACCTCTCCAAATCCTCGTCTTCCTCGTGAAGCCGACCTCCGCCGCAGCAGCCGCCTTGAGCGACCCGTTCCTCTCGTGGTCCTCGGCACGAATCGACGCGGCGAATCCTTTCAAGAAAAAACTTCCGCCATCACCGTGAATCTCCATGGCTGCCGCTATTCTTCCCGTCATGACTTTGCTCCGGAGGATTGGGTTGTCCTGCAAGTCGCCGGCACTGACGGCGTAAATTCTCCCACGCTGCGCGCCCGCGTGTGCTCTGTCCTTTCCCCTCGGACTTCGCGCGAACTCTGCCAAGTCGGCGTCGAATTGGAAACTCCCGGCAACGTCTGGGGAATTCCCGCTCCTCCCGAAGACTGGCAACGCATTCTTGGCTCTGCCAATTCCAACAACGGTGCTGCGGCTGCCACGGCGCCCGCAACGGAACCTTCCCATCAGCCTGTTTCCTTTATCGATAAGCAGCATGCGTCCGCGGAGCGGAGAGCTGAAGTCACTGTGTTTCCGGGCACGCTGGCGGGCGCCGAAGCTCCGCTTACAAGAGAGCCCGCTTCCAGCAACGGCGAGCAACGTGTGGTCCTCACTTCGGAACAACTCCTTCAGGTCCTTCAGGCTCTCCAAAGCAGTATCCAGTCGGCCACGGATCAGGCGGTGCAAACTTCCGTCTCCCAACTCGACGATGCCGTTAAGATCGCGATTGGCAAAATCGAGGATTCTTGGAAAGCTAATCTTCGTCAGACCGAAGATTTCTCTGCCGCTCGCTTGGCGGAAGTCCAGAACCTCTGGGAGAAAGAATTGGTGGTTTACCGGACCCGCGCCGAAGAGGTTTCCGGCCGCCTTGAGGCTCTCACTGCCAATTCTCAACAGGGCCTTGGCGAAACTCAACAATTTCTCGAGCGCTTCGCCTCTGAGATCGCGCCTCAACTTCAGGGCCACCTCACCGAATCGTTTGGCCGCGCTAACAGCGAATTTGAAGCCAGGGCTGCCCAAGTTTCCGAGCACTACTTGGCGCAACTTTCCCAGAGCACACAGCTTGCCGCGCGCGACGCCAACTCCCAACTGAACGACCGCGTCGCCGAGTTGCAGTCCCTCTTAGCGGCCGCGAACGCCAACGCTGGCGCGTCCCCGGAACGTCTTGAGGAATTGGTCAATTCCACCAGGAAACTGACCCTCGAGTCCGTGGAAGAACGCCTCGGTCAGTTCTACATTCGCTCCTCGCAGCAGTACGATCTCACTCGCGAACGCACTGACCAACTTGCCCGCCAAATCGAAACTCTTGCCGCGGAGTCACGCCAGGCTCGTGCACAACAGGAACAAAGCCTCGCCGAACTGCGCTCTCTCTCGGCCAACACCAACGGCAGCGTTCCTCAAGAGCAACTCGATTCCCAAATCCATTCCCTTAGGGAACAGACTCTCAGCCATCTCGAGGAACGCCTCAGCGAACTTTCTGATGGCTCTGAACAGCAGCACAATGTCGCTCGGCAGCGCACCAACGACATTGTTCGCCAACTCGAAGCCCTGGCCGCGGAAACTCGCCAGACGCGATCGCAACACGAGCAAACCCTTGCCGAACTGCGCTCCCTCTTGGCCAATGCCAGCGCCGGTGTTCCTCAGGAGCGCCTCGATTCCATCGTGAATTCCTCGCGCGAACAAATTCTCAGTAACATCGAGTGGCGTCTGGGCGAAGTGACCGGCCGCTATGAACAGCTTCTCGGCCAGGCCAATGGCCGCGCCGACGAGGTCGCCCAGCAGCTCGATGCGCTCTCCAACGAAACGCGCGACCAACTCTCGGAACTCAAGGATCTCGCCGAACGCGCCGTCCGCGAAGTTCAGTCCCAGGATATCGTTGCCATCCAGCAGTCCGTCGCGCGCGCCACGCAGGAATTTGAAACCGCCGCGGCTCGCGTGTCCGACCGTCAGCTCGTCCGCTTGATGGAGCTCAAGCAGGCTGTGTCCCGCGAAATCTCATTGGAGCTCGAAGCCCGCGCCACGGAAGCGCGTTCGGTCCTCCAAAAAACCGCCAACTCCACGATCGAGGAAATTCGCCGCCGCATCGAAACGCAAATCGAACCCGTCCTTGCGGAAGCCACCGAGCGCGCCACCTCTTCCCTCGCTTCCCTCGATGCCGAAAGCCGCGCCGCCTGCGAGGCCCGCTACAGCTCCCTGGAAGGCGAAGTCGCGCGCGCCGCCGAGCAGGCCGCCATGGAATTCCGCTCCGGAATCAAGGCCTTCCTGTACTCCTGCCTTGTGGCCGCCGTCAGCGCCGTGGATCAACACACGCAAACCGCTCTTGCGGGGCTTGCCGCCGATCCGGAAAGTTTGCCCGGCGCGTTCAACGCCATCGCCGCCGGCTCCTCTGTGCAGCGCGAGGATCCTCCCCTGCGGTCCAAAGAAGCCTCGTCTTCCCAATAACTCGATAAGGGCAGCTGGCCACCTTCTGAGGCGGCGCCTTTTCTTCGGCCGCTCGCCCTGTTTCGATTGGAGTGCAATTCACTTCCCAGGCAACATGCCTTTATGAACTCGCATCCTTTGGGATAAGTCCGTCACAGTTTCAGGAAGGATCACCCATGACCCGTTCCTCTCTCCTGTTGTGCGTTCTTCTGTTTTCTTTGTCACACCTTCTCGCGCAACAAAAACCGCCTGCTCCTCCGAATCCGAAAACGGCACTACCGGCAGCGTCTCTACATGCGGAGCCGCGCCCTCTCGCCTCTGACACCCAAGCGAAACTTCCAGTACGCCGCGTGGTTCTCTACAAAAACGGTGTCGGTTATTTCGAGCATCTCGGCCGCGTCAGTGGCAGCCAGGATGTGCACATCGACTTCACCAGCGCGCAACTCAACGATGTCCTCAAATCTCTCACTGTCCTTGATCTCTCGGGTGGCCGCATCACCGGCGTCGATTACAATTCCGAAGCTCCTCTTGCCCGCCGGCTCGCCACCTTGCGTCTCGCCCTCGGCGAAAAACCCACGCAATCCGAATTCCTTGGTGCTCTTCGCGGCGCTCGCATCGAAGTCCGAAGC
Source organism: Candidatus Acidiferrum sp. (assembly GCA_049686315.1). Taxonomy (GTDB): domain Bacteria; phylum Acidobacteriota; class Terriglobia; order Acidiferrales; family UBA7541; genus Acidiferrum. The sequence goes on from JBAVHY010000431.1 coordinate 17,412, forward strand.
GGCGCAAACCCTGCCTTCGCCGGGAAGCTTCTCAGCGTGGAGCGCAAAACTCGCACCGGCACCACCTTCGCCGTCGAAACAGACGAAATCTCTCTTATCACCGATTCCGGCGAAGTCCGTTCTGTGGATCTCAATCCCGCCACTTCCGTCCGCATCCTCGACCACGACCTCCAGGTCGAAGTCGGCCGCTACCTCGGACTCGTTGCCGCCGCTCGCGATCAGGATGTCCGTCGCATGACTATTTCCACCACAGGTTCCGGCGATCGCAGTCTCTACGTCAGCTACATTAGCGAAGTCCCCATCTGGAAAACCACTTATCGCATCGTGCTTCCCACCAAGCCCGACAAGAAACCACTCCTCCAAGGCTGGGCCATCGTGGATAATACCGTCGGCGAAGATTGGAATGACGTCGAACTCTCTCTTGTTGCTGGTGCTCCTCATTCGTTCATCCAGCAACTCTCCGAGCCCTACTACGGCCGCCGCCCTGTCGTTCCTCTCCCCGAAAGTGTTCAACTTTCCCCGCAAACCCACGCCGCCACGCTCGTCGGTGGCAACGGCCGCTTGTCCGGCCAGGTCACCGATCCCAGTGGTGCAACCGTCGCAGGAACCACCGTGCGTCTTCTCGATGAAAACAACGCCATCATCGCCACAACCAACGCCGACTCCTCCGGACAGTATTCCTTCTCTTCGCTGCCCACTGGCCAATACCGACTCGAATTCGAACATCCCGGCTTTTCCAAAGCTGTAGTGTCTCAACTCAACGTCTCGCCTGGGGAAAATCAATTCAACTCCAAATTACAGGTCGGAAGCCTGGCGCAAGTGGTGGAAGTGACTGAGAGCGGGAGGAACACTCTTGAGACCTCTTTTTCCACGATGACAGGGCTCAGCTCCCCCGGCGTCGCCAACCGCGCCCGCGTCGGAACTACATTTGGTTCTGCCGGGAAATTTGCGAGCACTTTCTCAACTTCCGGGCCACCTCCGCCAGCTCCCCCCACCGTCGAAATGGCACGCGAAATGTCCTCCCCGGCTGCCAGCGGCCAGGAACTCGGCGACCTCTTTGAGTACAAACTCAGAGACCGCGTCACCCTCAAAAAGAATCAGTCCGCCCTAGTTCCCATCGCGCAAATTGACATCGTCGCCGATAAAGTATCCCTCTGGAGCGGAAGCGCCAGCGCAGGCCGTCCCCTTCGCACGCTGTGGGTTAAGAACTCCAGCTCTCTTACGCTCGATGGCGGCAGCTTCAGCGTTCTCGAAAATGAAGTCTTCGCCGGTGAAGGCCTCACCGATCCCATCAAGCCGGGCGAGCGGCGATTGCTTTCCTACGCCACCGACCTCGGCCTGCTCGTCGAAGCGCAAAAGGCAAGCGAGCCTCAGCACGTTACTAAGGTCAAAATCGCCAAGGGTGTCATGACGCAGACCAGTGAGCTCCATGAACGCACCGTGTACACCGTCCGAAATCAGGAAGATGCTTCGCGCGTACTTGTCATCGAGCATCCTGCTCGTTTCGACGCCTCTCTGGCCAAAGGCTCCAAGGAGCCCGAAGAACGCGCGCCCGGCGTCTACCGGTTCAAGGTCGAAGTTCCTTCCAAGGCCACCGCATCTCTTCCCGTCGAGGAGGTTCGCTTTCTCCAGAGCAGTTTCCAGCTTGCCGATCTCGAGGACGCCCAAATCACTGTTTTTTCCAAAAACGGTACCATCACTCCAAAGATGGCTGAGGCGCTGCAGAAAATCGCCGCCCAGAAAGCCGCTGTCAGCAAACTCGAAGGGGAAATGGAAAGCCGCCAGAAGGACATCGACCGCATCGTCGCCGATCAGGCTCGCCTGCGTGAAAACATGAAAGCTCTAAAAGGGAGTTCTGAGGAAAAAGCACTGGTCCAGCGTTACACCAGCGAGCTGGATCAGCAAGAAACCCAACTCGACTCGCTACGCAAAACGATTCAAAACACCGAAGCCCAGCGCGACAAGGCCAACGACGAGCTAGAGAATATGATCGACGGCGTTCAACTCGAAGCCGCCTTCTAAATGGGCTACTTCGTTGTTTCCTTTCCTCTTACTCGTAGCGCAGAGCTTCCACCGGGTCCAGCTTGGCGGCTTTCATGGCGGGCCAGACGCCAAAAAGCAGGCCGATGCTGACGCTGACGCCAATGCCCGTGGCCGCGGCCCACAGCGGCACCACTCCGGGCCAATTCAACAGCACGCGAATCAGGAACACCAGCAAAAAGACCAGCACCAGCGCGAGGATTCCTCCCACCCCCGTCAGGGTCATGGCTTCCAACAAGAATTGCCAGGTGATGTCCTTGCGCTTGGCGCCAATCGCTTTGCGAACGCCAATTTCCCGCGTGCGTTCGGTCACGCTGACCAGCATGATGTTCATCACTCCCACGCCGCCAATCAACAATCCAATAGAGCTCAGAACGATCATCACCAGGTAGATCATCAGCATGATCTTGTGAAACTCTTCCACGGTCTGTTCCGCCGTATCGATGGAAAAATTATCTTTCCCGCCATACGGCACGCCCCTGCGCCGTTCGAGTACGTCGCGAATCTGGTCCACGGCCTCGTCCAGCTTCTTCGGGTACGCTTGCGCCCGCATGTTGATTTCATCCGCCGTGGGATAGACCTTCCTGAAGGTATTAAACGGGATCAGCACGCGCCGGTCTTCATCGCCCATGCCGAATCCGCCCTTGGGTTTTTCCACCACGCCGACAACCTGGAAGTTCGACCCGTCGATCATCACGTCCTTGCCGATGGGATGACCCTCCGGAAACAAAACGGGGGCGACATTTTCGCCGAGCATAACCACTTTATCTTTGTGCAGGTCGTCACCTTCGCTGATGAACCGCCCCTCCAGCGTCGCCGCATTCGAGTACACCAATCCGAAATTCGCCTGCACGCCGCGAAAATCAATGGCCGACACGGACCCGGCTTTGGTGCGCACAGTGTGCACGTGCTCCCAATCCGTCATCAGGAAGGTGGTCACGCTTTTCACCGCGGGGCAAGCCGCCTGGATGGCTTTCGCGTCTTCGACGGTGAGCGGCTTGCGCTGGCGTTCTTCAAGCGGGGGCGGACCACCGTGTCTTCCCTGGTCCCACTTGGTGATGAACGCCGTGTCCGCGCCGAACTGGTTAATGTTCTCCTGGATCTTCTGGTCGAATCCGGTAAGCAGCGCCGCAACCAGCATGATGACGCTGACCCCGAGAACCACTCCAAACACGGTCAGAGCGCTGCGCAGTTTGTGCGTCCGGAGCGTGTCCATCGCCTGCTTCAGGTTTTCACCGTACGCTTGCGCCATGTGCGGCCTCTATCCCTCCGCCCGCAACGCTTCAATCGGGTCCAGCTTCGCTGCCCGCATGGCCGGGAAAATTCCGAAGAACAGTCCCACGCCGGTCGCCAAGCACAGCGACAGAATCACCGCCGTCAGGGGCGTTTCCATCGGGAACGTAAATATGCTTTTCACTAGAAAGACGACGCCATACGCACCGAGAATGCCGATTAATCCGCCGGTGGCGGCAAGCACAGCGGACTCTGTCAGGAATTGCAGCAGGATGTGTTTCTTCCGCGCACCCAAGGCGCGCCGCAATCCAATCTCTCGGGTGCGCTCTGTTACGCTCGCCAGCATGATGTTCATGATGACGATTCCGCCCACGACCAGGAATATGCTCACCAGGGCCATGGCCACGAAGGCGAGATTTCCCGTCAGGTCGTGCCACAAGGCCATGAGCGAGTCCGAACCCAGAATGGCAAAGTTGTCCTCGGCGTTGTACGGCAGGTGCCGCCAGGCTCGCATCAGCATGCGCGCTTCGTCCTCGCTGGCTTGCATCAATTCGCCGTTGGGCGCTTGCACAAATATTGCCACCCAGTCGTTATTGGTGTGCCAGCCTTTGCGCCAGGTGTTGATCGGCATGATCATGAAATTGTCTTGAGACTGCCCAAAGGCGCTCCCAATGGCTTCCGCCACGCCGATCACTTCATAAGTGTGGGTCTGCACGCGAATGGTTTTGCCGAGCGGATCGGAATTTGGAAAAAACTTCTTCGCCAAGTCCGCCCCGATGAATACGACTTCGGAGCGGTGATCATCGTCGGACTGAGTGATGAAGCGTCCCTGAGCCACATTCAGGTTGCGGATATCACCGAAGTTTGCCGTGGTCCCCATCATTTGCGTGTTTTCCATGATGGCGTCGCCGCTCTTGGTCTGGACGTTGTGGTCTTCTTCCGCACCCACGGCTCTGGCGAGTTTCATGCTCTCCCGCAGCCGCTCGTAGTCTTCCAAGGTGATGAGCGGGCGTTTTTGCGCCTTGATCCACGCAGCTTGGCTGGTGATGATTCCAAAGCGGTCGACGATGAAGGCGTTGGCCCCGAGATTAGCGACCCTTTCGGCAAAGTACATGTTCAGCCCCGCGATCATGCTCATGACCACGACTAGGGTCATGACCGCCAGAATGACTCCCAGAAGGGTGAGGAAGCTTCGCAGTTTGTGCGCACGGAGGGCGTCAAGGGATAGCTTCAGCGTCTCCGCGAACGTCCGCCACCCGCGACGGTAGCGCTCGATACGCGAAGCAGTTGCCCCGCCAGCCCCAGCTAGCGGCGGCGCTACGCTTATCCCCTCCAGGGGCACTAGTCCCATATTGTTCTCCGACACTTAGAAATACGAAACGGAACCCCGGTTTGTTTCCCAATCAATGATTATCTCGCCCTTATAGACGTGCGTCGGGCTGGCCTTGTTTCCTGCGTACAACAGATTTTTCATCTGATTTGAGAATACCGGTTTGAGCTAGGGATGTATGTGATTGGCTCGAAATCTTCGCTTTAAGCTGCCTAGGGTCGGCTCAATTCTCCTTACCTGTCTAACTCACTCATAACGCAGCGCTTCTACCGGGTCCAGCTTCGCCGCTTTCATCGCCGGCCAAACGCCAAAGATCAAGCCGACGCTCACGCTCACTGCAATTCCCGCCACCGCCGCCCATACCGGAACCACTCCCTGCCAAGACAGGGTCAGCCGAATCAGCAAGACCAGGCCATTCACGAGCAGCAGCGCCAGCAAACCTCCCGCCCCAGTCAGGGTCATGGCTTCCAATAGAAACTGCCAGGTGATGTCGCTGCGCTTTGCTCCAATGGCTTTGCGCACCCCGATCTCGCGCGTGCGCTCTGTGACGCTGACCAGCATGATGTTCATGACGCCAATGCCGCCCACCAACAAGCCAATGGAACTCAGCACCACCATCGCCAGGGCCACCTTGTCCACCATATCGTGGAACTGCGCCACCTGTTGTTCCGCCGTGCTGATCGAAAAATTGTCCTTGCCCCCGAAGGGCACGCCCCTGCGCCGCTCCATCACTTCACGGATCTGATCGACAGCCACCTCCAGCTTTCCTGAATGCGCCTGCGCCCGGATGTTAACGTCGTTTGCGGAAACGTAAATCTTCTTCAGCGTACTGTAGGGGATCAGTACCCGCCGGTCTTCTTCATCCGCACCGAAACCTCCCTTGGCTTTTTCGAGCACGCCAATGACCTGGAACGCTGATCCGTCGATGAAGACATCCTTCCCGACGGGATGTCCCTCTGGAAAAAGCACCGGCGCGACGTTCTCTCCAATGAGCACCACCTTGTCTTTGTGCAGATTGTCGCCCTCGCCGATGAAACGCCCGGCGCTCAGCGTGGCGTTCGCATACACCACACCGAAGTCCGGCTCCACGCCGCGAAAGTCTATCGCGGTCACGGAACCAGCCTTCGTTCGGATCGCGTGCGCCTGTTCCCAACCAGGCGCAATCCATGCGGTGACACTTTTCAATGCTGGGCATCGTTCGCGGAGTGCCTGAGCGTCTTCCTGAGTCAGAGGCTTGCGCTGCCGTTCTTCGAGCGCCGGCGGCCCGTTGCGGCTGCGATCCCATTTGGAGATAAACGCCGTGTCCGCGCCAACCTGCTTGATCTCTTCTTCAATTTTCTGGTTGAAGCCGGTGATGAGCGCGGACACCAGCATGATCACACTCACTCCCAGGACCACGCCGAACACCGTCAGCGCGCTGCGCAACTTGTGGGTGCGTAGTGTGTCCATCGCTTGCCTCAGATTTTCCCCGTACGCTTGTGCCATGCGCGGCCTCTATCCGTCCGCCCGCAGCGCTTCAATCGGGTCCAGTTTCGCAGCCCGCATCGCAGGAAATATTCCGAAAAACAGTCCCACGGCGGTCGAAAGTCCCAGTGACAGAATCACCGCGCTGATTGGTGTATCCATGGGGAACGAAAACGCGATCCTCACGATATACACAATCGCGTAAGCGGCGATAATCCCGATCAGGCCGCCCACGGCCGCAAGCAATGCCGATTCGGTCAGGAATTGCAGCAGGATGTGCTGCTTCCTGGCGCCCAGCGAGCGCCGCAGCCCGATCTCCCGCGTGCGTTCGGTCACGCTCGCCAGCATGATATTCATGATCACAATCCCGCCCACCACTAGGAAAACGCTCACCAGCGCCATCGACACCATCACCAGGTTGCCGGTCAACTCGTGCCACAGCGCCATGATTGAATCCGAGCCGAGTATCGCGAAATTGTCCTCATCCTTGTAAGCCAAGTGGTGCCAGGCGCGGAACAGCATCCGCGCTTCCTCTTCGCACTGTGGCATCGTTTCTCCGTTCGGAGCCTGCACAAAAATTGCCATCGTGTCATTCGGTTTGTGCCAGCCCTTCATGAACGTGCCCAGCGGCAAAAGCATGTAGTTGTCCTGCGAGCGGCCCAGGGCGCTGCCGATGACCGTCCCGACTCCCACCACTTCGTACGTGTGGGTTTCCGATCGAATGGTCTTGCCTATCGGGTCCACGTTCGGGAAGAACTTCTGCGCCAAGTCCGCTCCGATGAAGGCCACCTCCGTGCGGTGGTCGTCGTCGGCCTGTGTCAGGAATCGTCCTTGAGCGACATTCAATCCCCGCACGTCCGCATAATTCGCCGTCACTCCAATTACCTGGGTATTTTCCATCAGAGCGTCACCGCTGCGCGTTTGCGCGTTCATGCGGCCGTAGCCGGCGACAGTCCTCGGCAGTTTCGCGGCGTCGCGAAAGCGTTCGTAGTCCTCCATGGTGATCACGGGGCGCTTCTGGGCCTTCACCCAAGCGTCTTCGCTGGTGATGATTCCGAAGCGGTCAATCAAGAAAACATTGGCGCCGAGATTGGCCACTTTGTCGGCGATATAGAGATTCAATCCGGCAATCACGCTCATGACGAAAACCAGCGTGGTCACCGCAAGAATCACACCGAGGAGAGTCAGGAAGCTGCGCAGCTTGTGCACCCGCAACGAGCCGAACGCCAGCTTCAAGGTCTCGCCGAACGTGACCCACGCGCTGCTGAATCCTTGTGATCTTCCTGCGGACTCCTCCGCCTCGCGCCTCAGAGCAGGAACACCCGTCAGGTTCTCGAATGGGGTTACTCCCAAGCCGTTCCACCTTTGGTTAAGTATCTTGTTCTGACGATACACTGTTTTCATTCCCTGGCAAGATGACTCCGGGCCAGTTTTGCTTTCCGCCAGGACCGTGTGTACTCTCGTGGATTCAAGGTTGGGCGGCTAATGCCGGAACCGCTGCACGTTCCTCGTGGAACAAGCCGAATGGCCAACCCTAATGTACTTTTATGTATTTATTTCCAATAACTTACGCGATTCTCCCGCAAATCTGTCACCCGCGCGGCAGCCCTGGGGCACTCCCCATTCTACTCTTCTCTCTGCAACTCTTGGCTTTGCGGGCTGCGGCCCAGGATTCCCTGTCGAGCGCTTCCCCCGCCGGAGGGAGCGAGCTGTTCAATCACGTCATCGCAAATCAGAAGCAGGGCGAAGGCGACCTGAGCCGCTACGAGTTCATCCAGCGCGTCGAGAAGCGCAAGACCGGAGGGGATCACGACCCCGTGGAAACGAAAGTGTGGCGCGTTTTTCCTGTCGGCACGGGCGTCGACAAGCTCCCACTCTCTGCCGACGGCAAGCCACCTGGCGCGGAGAGCTATCGCAACGACCTCGAAAAACTGGAAAAATATCTCGTTTGGGTGGCACAAGAGGGCCCTGCCCAAAAGGAGGCTTACGCGAAGGCTGAACGCAAACGCAAGGACCGCTATGACCTGATTGAAGCAACCCACCTGGCGTTTCGGTTCACCTTTGTGGGCAAGGAAAGGCGCGACGACCGCGTCCTTCTCCGGTACTCCATGGCCCCGAATCCGGAGTACAAGCCGACGTCCCGCAATTCCACGATCCTCACCAGAGTGCGCGGCACGCTTTGGATTGACGAACAATCGTCCCAATTGGCCAAGGTGGAGGGTACCGTGACCGAGGATGTCTCCATCGCGCTCTTCCTCGCCAAGGTCTACAAGGGCAGTCATTTCATGCAAGAACGCTACGAAATCGCCCCGGGGATTTGGGAACCCGCCTTCGAACAATACGATTTCGACGGCCGCAAGTATTGGATGTCGTTCTCCATCCACGAGCGCACCTTTTTCACGAACTACAAACAAGTAGGCCCGCCGAAGGAGGCGGTTGAGGTTGTGCGTGCTGAATTGAGCAAGCTGCGCGCGGAGAAACCCTCCCTTTGAATCTGCTTCCTCTAGAATGGAGTTAGGGTACTAGAACCGCCTTGCGCACCGGGAGGTTTCATGGTTGCTCGGCTCCTTTCCTCCTTTTTTGCTCTTGGGATGTTGGCAATGCTCTGCCCGGCGCAGGCCCAGGACCCTCCACCTGCTCGAGCTTCTGCTCCCGCAGTCACTTCACCTTCCTCAGACTCGACAACCGCTACTCCGAAAAAAGTCTGGACGAATGAGAATCTTTCGGAAACCAAGGGCAGCATTTCGGTTGTCGGCGACAGACATAATGAGAAATACCGCATGGGCCCAAGTC
>JBAVHY010000432.1:0-55317 GCA_049686315.1 Candidatus Acidiferrum sp.
CGTGGGTCCGGCAATTTGGGGTTCTTCTACCAGCGGTTTTCATTGCTTGATGGCAACGAAGCCTGTCAGTTCCGAAACCAGCAAACCAGAACGGCGGTCAAATGGCGACCATAGTTCTATCTGGGACTCGTGGCCCATGGCTTTTTCTGGTCATGCGAGAGGGCCTAGGGTCGGCTGTGAGACTACGTGCCCGAGGACACAGCGCCTAACTTCCCAGCTGAGACTCGCTCTCGAACCAGAGCGTCTCGAGAACCCACGGCCACCGCCAGAGAAGATCCCCGGGATGGAGCGGACTCGGTCAGAGACACTCAAGCTGTTTGTGGTTTCAGATGTTGGGCGTCGAAGCTCACCCCCTTCTTCCACACAATCAATACGATGGTGGCAATCTTTCTGGCCAAGGTCAGTCGGGCCATTTCTGGCCTCATGCCTTTGGCCAATAAAGCCGTGTAGAACTCCTGAAACGGACCGGGTTTGCTGGAGGCCACGATGGCCGCGCCCTTAAACAGATTCTTCAGATCGTGATTGCAATTGCGGTTGAGTCCGCGAACCGAGTTTTTCTTGGATCGCTGCAGCTGTCCATTGATGGAACGGTGATCGGCACTGCTACATGTCTCGATGGCCAGACCGCTGTATTTCCACAGCGGCCGCTTGGCCCGGAAGCGGTGCGGAGTCTGCAAAATGCCCAGCAACACCGCTGCCCGGATCGGGCCGATCGCGGGGATCTGGCAGAGCCGTTTCCAGGCCTTTTGCTTTTTACTCTCCGCTAACAACTCGCGCCGCACTCCCAGGCGCAACACTCTCAGCGCATCAAGTTCCTGGTAATAAAACTCCGCCCGCCGGCGCACTCCGGGTTCCTTGATCTTTTCTAGCCACTCGGCACGATGGCAAGCGGCATAGACTTCCTTGCCGTTACAGGGAATGGCCCAACTTCGATAAATCGCTTTTAGTCGCGTCTTGACCCTTGCGAGGTCTTTCGTGACCGTCAGATAACTGCGCACCAACTCCTTCAGCGTTCGTAGGCCATGTTCGCCGTGATAGACGGGATTGAGATGATCGATGCGCAACAGCTCCGCCAATCGGCGAGCGTCAATCTTGTCATTCTGATTGTCCTCTCGCATGGAAGCGTTCTTCCGTGGATCGCAGACAATCAATTTCGTGACGTGCGGTTTCAGAAGGTCGTATAGCCAGGCGGCCGAGGTTCCTTCTTCAAACGTGACGTGCAAATCCCCGCGCAGCCCGTCGATACACTGCAGAATTATGTTGGCTTTCGTCTCGATGACGCATTCCATCACGATCTTTCCCACAGCGTTCATCACCGCCATCGAGATGCTTTCCTTATGTACGTCCATACCGATATATTTAATGTTGCTAGTCATAAAGGGTGTCCTTTCTGGAAGGGTTGAGCCGAACACTCAAAACCCTACTCCAAAAGGGGCGCCCTTTTATATTGCGTTGGGATTTGCAGCGGGTGGTTTCACTTGACGTATAACAGCGTCATCGGAGACGTGAAATTCCCCTGTGTCCGAGTACAGAACCTCACTCCGCCAAATGCCGCCACACCAAAATGTAACTTTCTACCCCTCCCCGCAGTAAAACCAAATAGAAGCCCATAAGGAAACTGGACAGCCACTTTACATGGGCTCACACTTCAGCGCGATGGAGGCACTTATGACCAGCGGACAGTCGGGAGCTTCACAAGTTACGCATCCTGGTTCGGATTGGCCGGCAACACTTGCTTCGCTGGCCGTGGGCGCTTCGTTTTTCGTGCTGTGGTTCTGGCTGCTGCCGTCCTGGCTGGGCTTTCATGTGGACACGGTTACCGCGGCTCCCTGGCGCTGGATTGCCGCCATTCCATCCGTCTTGGGTTTTGCGGTGGCGCTAAGATGCGTCTGGGATTTCGGCCGCACCGGACATGGAACGCCCGCACCGATCGCTCCCCCGCGGAAGCTGGTGGTGGTGGGATTCTACCGATACGTGCGGAACCCGATGTATGTGGGATTCTTCCTGGGCTGGGCGGGTCTCTGGGTTGTCTTTGGGCACGCGAATCTCGCTGCACTCGCAGCGGCCCTCACCGTCGTGCTGGGAGTAGCCCTCTTTGTGCAGCTCTACGAAGAGCCGACGCTGCGAAGAATGTTTGGCGCTGAGTATGAAGAGTACTGCAGGAACGTCCGTCGATGGGTGCCGCGGATGCGCGCATGGGCCAAATGACGCGCTTCTGAGTGTGCGCTGTCCACTACTGCAGGTAAATTGACTGTTCCTGTTCCGCGATTGTTAGTCGCGTTACCAAACGTGGGAGCAAAAGAAATGGCCGCCACAGGGGAGGGCGGCCACCTCGATTAAACGTTGCGCCGTTCCTTACACTCTTACTTTACTGGCGAGCCTTGAGTCGCAACACACAGCCATTGTCCGTTCCGCAGTTTCACCCACGTGTCAGTCCAACGTTCATGAGTATCGAAAGGCTTTCCCGACGGATCGGTGCCCTTGGCTTTGAAGCCGCCTGTGGCGATGGCCACATCGCCAAATACCGTTACCTTCACATCCTCGTACTCGGCACTGGTATATTTGGTCGCTTTCGCGGTCGCCAGCGTTTCGGCCCTATTGGTGACTTTCCCTTCGGTTGAAGTATTCACGAATTTATCGGCCAGCAGCGGAGCAACCAGATCAGGATTATTTGTCTTCTGTGACTCCAGCCACTGATTCTCCAGCCCCGTGATGGTTTTCTCGACCCCGCTGATCTGGGCAACAGCTTTTTCTTTCTCCCTGGTTTTCGCGTCAGGTCCGGGCTGATGATCGGGCGGCTTGGTCTGTGACCAGGCGGCACTCCCCGTGTAGAAAAAACCGAGTACACACAATATCCAAGCTCTCTTCATAGTCATCTCCTTAGTTGTTGCGATTCCAATAAGTTCCTACAGGTCCCTATATTCTATTGCCAGCCGGTTGGATATCCAATGGGCCTGGCAAAATACCCGCCCCATTCCATCTTCCACATTTTTGCGACATTCATGCTTTTCGAACCGGCTCCGGCATCACGTAACCCGACGTTGCGGGCAGTCCGGCGCGCTCCAGTTGTACCGTGCTGTGCTCAATGCCAAACTCCTTCACTTTTTGCCGGATCGCCACGAGCACCTCTTCACATTTGTCCATGTGCATGTCGGGAACGCGCGCGTGACAGCTCAACGCGTTGTGTTCACCCCCGAGCGACCAAATGTGAATGTCGTGGACTTCTTGAACCTGCTCGACCGTGAGGATGGCTCGCGCCACTTCCTCCACGCGCGTTCCGCGCGGCCGCCCTTCCAGCAAAATGTGCGCGGACTCTCGCAAAATGCCGATCGAGGAATACAGCACCAGCACTCCGATGGCGAGGCCCAGCAGCGGGTCGATCCAATTCTGGTGTGTGTAGCGCATCAACAGCGCGCCGATGATGATCGCGATATTCGAGAGTGCATCTCCAAAATTGTGCACCAGGATGCTGCGCAGATTCAGGTCTTTGAGGCCGCGCACCAGCGCCAGCGTAATTCCTCCGTTGACCGCAAGCGCCGCAAGCGAGGTCCAGATCATCCAACTTTCCACCACCTCCACGGGATTCCGTAGCCGTTCGGCGGCTGCGTAGCCCAGCCACAGCGCCAACACAATCAGCAGCACCGCGTTTGTAAACGCCGCCAGGGTTCCCGCACGATGATAACCATACGTCTTTTCGGAGTCCGCCGGCCGCTGCGCCCAGCGCATCGCCAGCCAGGAAATGCCCAGTGCCGGCACGTCCGAAAGGTTATGCACGGCATCATTTAACAGCGCGACTGACCGCCCCAGAAAACCCCCAAACACTTCAGCAACCACCAGGCCCAGTGTGGCGGCAATGGCCCATGCCAGCACAGAGGATTTCATCGGCGCATGAACATGGTTGTGCCCCTGATCATGCGCGTGGCTGTGGACCGATCCCTGATTGTGGGAGTGCTCGTGCATCCACCGGTATTCTACTTCGAGTCCTTACCCCAGCGCAGCCTCTCCTGATTCCCTCTTGTTGGATGGTTGACAACACTCTCCTGTGATTTCATTGACGCCTCCCACGGCCGCTGCCACTATCAGAAAAGGTACAACACCGCTTACTGCACGCGCGGCTTCACAGGGCTTAGGGGCCCCGGTACCAACGCAAATGACCAGTCCCATCGCCAAATTGAGTTTCTGGGGCGTTCGCGGCTCTACTCCTACGGTCGACCCCGGCACCTGGCGCTTTGGAGGTAACACTCCGTGCCTGGATTTTCTTGCCCCGGATGGCACGCAATTCATCCTCGACTGCGGCACCGGCCTGCGCATGTTGGGCAACCGCTGGGGCACGGAAGATTCCGTCCGCCCCAGCGAAACTCACATCTTCGTCACTCACTATCATTGGGACCACATCCAGGGCTTGCCCTTTTTCGCTCCCCTCTATGTGGATAAAAACGAATTTCAGTTCTACAGCTTTCGCTCCAAGTTCCTTGGCCGCGATTCTCTACGCCAGGTGTTTGAAACACAGATGGCTTTGCCCTACTTCCCCGTGGACTTTTCGGCCATGAGTGCGCGCAGAAAATTCCGCGAACTCGACGGCGACGAAACTTTTCATGTCGGCAAGAACAAAGTGACCGCGCGCTGGCTCAATCATCCGCAAGGCTGCCTGGGTTTCCGCATCGATACACCAGCAGGCTCGGTCGTTTACGCCACCGACAACGAACCTGGTAATCCTGCCCTCGATCTCAGTCTGCGCGAATTGGCAGCCGGGGCCGATATCTTTATCAATGACGCGCAGTTCACTCCCACGCAGCTGGCTACCGCTCGCAAGGGCTGGGGCCATTCTTCCTGGAAGGAAGGCGTAAACATCGCGCGCGAAGTGGGTGCAAAAACCCTGGTCCTCTTCCATCATGATCCCGATTCCACCGATCGCGTCGTCGATGGTCTCTTGCGTCTGGCTCGCGAGGAGTTCGACTCCGTCTTCGCCGCTAGCGAAGGAATGGTCATTACTCTGGGCGCCGCGGGTCAGCCCGTTCAGGCGCACATGCCCGGCTCGCGTGCTTCTCTGCGCCGGGAAGCCCAATTTCGCGCTTCGGTTAGCGGCCTCACTTCCGATGGCCGCCGCTTCACGGAAGAAACCACCGTGCGCGATCTGGCTCTTCAGGGCGCGCTGATTTCCCTAAAGCACAGCCCGCGTCTTCAATCGGAGCTCGAAGTTGTGATGGAAACACCCGGCGCTGACGGCGTGCAGGAAATGCACCTGCGGGGTTACGTTGTCAAGTTGGAAGCCGGTGTGGAAAACGGCACAACCGCGGTAGGCATCGTCTTTACCGATTAAAGGTCAAAAGTACGGCGCGATGGGCGCGCCTTCAATCCATCTATATAGTGGTGGCTTTGCCTTCGCTTGCTCGATCCCCGCAACCCTCAGCTCAATTCGGCGATCTTTTTGTCCAGGTGTGCCAGCGCGGCTTCCAGTGACTTGCGGTGATTCGGATTCGTCGCTACTTCCAAGTCGTTCACGATACGCACACGGGAGAGGGCAAACCCGCGCTTTTCCGAGTCCTTGCGTAATTCCTCGGCCTTCTTTTGCGCTCTGCTTAAGTTATCCGTCACGGTCTTCCTGTCTTCGATCTGGGAATCGACGTCCTTGCTTTCCCAACCCCGTGCCATACCCCCATTTTCGCACAAATAGCGCTTCGGAAGGGCGCGGATGCAATTTTCTATTTACGGAAGGCGCACACGCTCACGAAGCGCGGGCGGCGCGGTGTTTCGGCGGGGTTGGCTGGGTGGAAAGGTTGGCCTGGCGCAGCGACTCCTCTGCCAGCCTCGCAAAGCGTTCCGCGAAAATTCCTTTATAGAGGAACTCCGCCTTGCGATCGTTCCAGCGCACGCGCAACAAACAGAAGCCCACAAACGTCTCAACATCCAGGCTGGAAATTTCCGCAGTGGTAATCACCACCAAAGGATTCAGACTCTTATCCATCGCCCACGTCTGCAACGGCGAAATGAACAGTTGCACCGCCGCGGCTGGAGCGTTCCCCGGCTGATACTCGCCCCCGCTCACTACCGTTTGCACGCCTAACTCCCGTGCTTTACGGTCCGTCGAAGATTCCAGTTGCGCCGGGGGAAGCAGAATGGAAAGCACAAACAGGAACAACCCGAAGAGCGCGGTGAAATACCCATGCCACAGGCTGATCGGCAGAATGACCAGCGTCGCGCCGAAACACCCCACCGCGATGCGGAACAGCGTCCACGACTGCTCATTTCGATAAAGCTTAATCAGCCTGGGGGAACTCTGCATCAGCAGGAAGAACCCCGTGCCGAACGCACCCTTGACTCGTTGCAGCAGGTTTTCCTGTTCCACGGTGATCACTGTAGGTGTTGTGCTCATGGGTTAACCAGGCTGCTATCTTACCTCATTTTCCGTTTCTCAACCGTTCCCTCCGCGTGCCGCACCCTCGATTCTATAGGTGCTCTTCAAGCTCCAATTGGATGCACGCGCTCGCTACTTCGGCTGCGCCTTTGCCGCATCTCGTTCGTAGCGCTCCAGATCGCTCCGCAGCCTCTTCTCCGCCTCCTCGTCTTCTCTGGGTGCCCCACAGGCCGGTTTGTATGTGGGTTCTTGGACCGCTCAGGTAGCACAGGCTTGCGTTCTTACGCTAACATCGCCGATGACCTGGAACCGGCCTCCGTTAGCAGCGCATCGACTTTACGGTTCAGATGGCAGCCACCCCCGATACGCTTCCAGACAGGAGTAAGCCGATCCTGCCATGCTGCAACTCCAGAATCGGGAGCGCGGCCAGTCCTACAGACACACCGAGGAGATTCTGCGGTGCGTTCGAAGCCTTGCCTTCACTCGAAGCGCGATGCTCGATCAAGTTTTCCACACCCTCCAAGCTCGATCGCGCTCTCGGAAACGTCCAAGACGGTGATGTTTCGAAATTCGTGCGCGAGCAAGTCGTCAACAAGCGTCGATTCACCGCCTCCCACATCAAGAAGATGTGTTCTACCACCCGTTTTCGAACAGAGAGCGAGGCGGAATGGCTGAGAAAGAATCGAACAGAGGACGCAGCGCGCTGGAATCTGCCGACAGACATGAGGCTGGAGCACCTTCAATATGCCGATTCAGAATGCGAGAGGCCAGGTTGCATCTGCTCCAGGGCGCTTCAGCAATGGCCTGGCGGGTTCTGTCATTCTGTAAAATCGACGTTATTCCACTTGCCAGAATGCGATACTCTGAATCCAGTAACCTGCCATGCAAGGGAATGCACCATACCCATAGATCCGGCTGCATCCTCGATTTCTTGCACGATTGCGCCCTGGTTTTCCGTTTGCAACAACGCCAAAGCTGTCGATTTCAACTCATCAGCATTCGGAGTAAGCGATGCTGATCCAGCGAATAGGACAATCCAATGACAACGGAT
This sequence comes from Candidatus Acidiferrum sp., assembly GCA_049686315.1. Classification (GTDB taxonomy): domain Bacteria; phylum Acidobacteriota; class Terriglobia; order Acidiferrales; family UBA7541; genus Acidiferrum. The sequence goes on from JBAVHY010000432.1 coordinate 7,407, forward strand.
GAAAGAAAGAACGAGAAGCGCCAGATTTCGCGGAGACAGCTTCTCAAAACGGGCGTGGGCCTGGTCGGCGCGGGGCTCACAATTGCTGAGCAACCCGTGTTTGCCCTTGAGCGGCCCAGCACGCCTTTCACGACCAGCGATTCGGTGATTGGCATGAAATTTGAGCCAAGAGAAACCGTTCGCATCGGCGTCATTGGAGTCGGCAGACGAGGTACCAGCATGCTTTCGAATTTCCTGTCGATCCCTTACGTCCAGGTGAACGCCATTTGCGACTCAGTAAAAGATCACGCCGCTCATGCTCAGCAAATGGTGGAGAAAAACAGTGGCAAGCGCCCGGAGATTTACACCAACGGTGAACACGACTTCGAAAATCTCTGCAAGCGCGAAGATCTCGATTTCATTTACATCGCCACACCTTGGGACTGGCACGCGCCCATGGCGCTAGCTGCCATGAACGCCGGCAAGCATACCGGCGTAGAGGTTCCCGCGGTAAACACCCTTGAAGAATGCCAACAATTAGTCGACACCTCCGAAAAAACCCGTCGTCACTGCGTGATCATGGAGAATTGCTGCTATGGGTACAGCGAACTGCTCATCCTCAACATGATTCATGCCGGACACTTCGGTGATCTCCTGCACGGAGAAGGCGCTTATATCCACGATCTGCGCGGCATACTTTTTGAGGATCAAAGCGAAGGTCTGTGGCGCCGGGCCCCGCACACTACACGCAACGGGAATCTCTATCCCACCCACGGCCTCGGACCCATTGCCAACTACATGGGTATCAATCGCGGCGATCGTTTCGACCACATCGTATCCATGAGTTCTCCACAAAAAGGATTGGACGCTTATCGCGCTGCGAAAATTCCCAAAGACAGCCCCAAGTGGAACGAAAAGTATGTTTGCGGAGACATGAACACCTCGCTCATCAAAACCGTCAATGGCTTGACCATCATGGTTCAGCACGATGTCACCAATCCGCAACCTTACGATCGCATCAATCTTATCAAAGGTACCAAAGGTGTTTTCCGCGATTATCCGGAGCGCATTTATTTCGAGGGCCAAAAAGGCGAAGAAGGTTTCACTGGACTCGAACCCTACAAGGAAAAGTACGAACACAAACTTTGGAAAGAACAAGGCAAAGTGGCGGAGGACCGCGGCCACGGCGGTATGGACTATCTCATGCTGTTCCGCCTCGTGCAGTGCATGCGCGAAGGTCTGGAACCTGACATCGACGCCTACGACGCGGCGAGTTGGAGCGCGGTCTCGGAGTTGAGCGAAAAATCGGTCGCCCTAGGTAGCGCGCCTGTGAAATTTCCCGACTTCACCCGCGGACTTTGGAAGCAACGCAACGGATCCCCTCTGTGACAAGCATCTCGCCCGCTCCACTGCTGCCAATGGTCCCTGCGCGCAACGTAGCCATCGATGCGTATCGCGGATTCGTCATGCTTTTAATGATGGCCGAAGTCTTGCGCTTCTCCGAAGTGGCGCAGGCGTTTCCCGGAAACTGGTTCTGGAGTTTTCTGAGTTACAACCAAAGCCACGTGCCGTGGGCCGGTTGCTCTCTTCACGACACCATCCAACCATCTTTCTCGTTCCTCGTCGGGGTCGCGTTGCCGTATTCCATCGCCAGCCGTGCGGCCAAAGGAAAGAGCTTCGGCAACCAATTCGCCCACGCCATCTGGCGCGCCTTTATCCTCATCATTCTGGGAATTTTCCTCCGGTCCGTGGATCAATCGCAAACGTACTTCACGTTTGAAGACACCCTCACGCAAATCGGTCTTGGTTATGTTTTCCTTTTCCTTCTCGGCTTCGCAAAAGAAAGATGGCTTTGGATTTCTCTCACTGCAATTCTCTTTATTTATTGGCTGGCTTGGGCGCTCTATCCCGTCGCGGGCCCGGGCTTCGACTGGCAAGCCGTCGGCGTTCCCACCAATTGGTCCCACAACTATTCCGGCTTTTTGGCCCATTGGAACAAAAATGCCAATTTCGGCAACGCTTTCGACCAATGGTTTTTAAATCTTTTTCCCCGCAGGACACCCTTCGTGGACAATGAAGGCGGCTATCTTACACTCAGTTTTATTCCCACACTCGGCACGATGATTTTGGGTTTAATAGCCGGTCGATGGCTGCGTTCTGAAGCTCCACAAATCCCGTTCAAGAAATTCCTGCTCGCCGGCGCGGGTGGCCTGGCGGCAGGTTTGCTCCTTCATGCCACGGGAATCTGCCCGGTGGTGAAACGCATCTGGACTCCTAGCTGGACCCTTTTCAGCGGAGGGCTTTGTTTCCTGTTTCTCGCCGCCTTTTGCTGGATCATCGAAGCCCGCGGAAATAAGAAATGGGCCTTCCCACTCGTCGTGATCGGCATGAACTCCATTGCTGCCTACCTAATCGCCCATCTCATGCCCGAATTCCTAATTTCCACTTTCCGCATACACATCGGCCCCCGCGCCTTCGCCATAGCCGGCACTGCTCTCCAGCCGCTGCTGGAAGGCCTGGCGATGCTCGTTGTTTATTGGCTGATCCTCTACTGGATGTATCGCAAGAAACTCTTTCTACGCATATAGACGGCACGAGCACTATGGCGCCGGGGCCGCTTCGAGAAGCAAGCAGTCCGTAAAGTGCACTTTCAATTTTGCGGTAGGCCCTATGACGGTGCCGAAATCCTGGTGATGGACATAATCCGTGACGTGGTACGTTTTCGCCGCCAACCCGCGCAACTCCACTTCTCCTCCCCATTGCCCGGCCGCATTCTGTTCGCCACGCGCGGGGTGCATTTGTGACGGTGCGTAGAACGCGTAATACATGTGGCCATCCTTCTCTATGGCATACGCTTCCGGAATATCGAAACCGTAGACGTAAAGATTCAGAAAGTTTCCCTTGGAGAGCATTTTCTGGTTATAGAGGCTAATCCACTCTTTCCAGTGAGCCTCTTTTCCTCGAGTAAGCTCGACATTCTTAAACTTCGGGCCATAGTCGGGCCACGTGAATTTCGTACCCAAAACTCCCCCGGTGCCGAGAGTGGCTGCAAAGTCTTTGCCCAGGTCTTGCTCGTTATCGCCCGAAGTGTGGGTGATGCGGGTTAACTCAACGTGATCGCCGTAGACGGCGGCTCGCGAACCCAGCAAAGCTTTGTACATTTTGATCCGCCGCCGCACCTGAATGGAGCCGACCGGATCGGCAGTGACCGCCTGATCCATATAACGGATCCACGCCAGACTTGGCGGTGTACCGCAGGGACAGCTCTGCGTAACGCTGTGCGGCTTGAGGGCGCGCGTGGTCTCAAAAATCGTCTTGTATACCTCCCCCATGGCATAAACGGAATCGAGGGGCGACTTGTGGTGATGTTTCGGGTTGTAGCAAAGCGGAGTGCTGTAAATGTTGTCGAGCTTATGACCGTCAAATCCCCAATCGCGGATGAACCGCTCGGTCAATTGCTTATAGTAAGCTTGGACTTCTGGCAATGCGGGACACAGCGTGGCCAGATTACGCGCCATTCGCGCCGGTTTTCCTTGAGGGTCAAGCACCAGCCAGTCTGGATGCTCCTTCACGACGTCAGAGACAATAAATTTGCGTCCGCCATAGCCGAATTTGCCATCTTCGACCGCTAACGGCAGCCACCATAGCTGGACCTTGATCCCTTGCGCGTGGAATTGCTTGACCATATCCTGCATGGCTGTACCCGCAAACACCGGCGCCCGCGGTTGCCAGTCGCCGTAATCGTTAAACCACCCGTCATCCAAGGTGGCCCAGTGAATGCCGAGTTCCTTGAGCTTGGGGACGGTATCGAGCATCTGCTTGGGCGTAACTCCGAACTCGTAGCCCCAGCCGCACCAGGAGACAGCGTAATTCTCGTTGTTATTCGCGGGTTTAGCTAATCCTTCTTTCTCGATTACTTCCGACCATATCTTCAGCGGTTCATAGAAATCCCCGGAATACACCGCCAGAAACGTGCGCGGCGTGGAAAAGACATCTCCTGGCTTGAGAACTGTCTCGGCTGGGATGCTCACGCCAGCTTGCACAAGTCCATTTTGAGTTGAATGTACAGGTACCGAAAGGGCCAGTGGCAGAGTTTCAATATGCCCGATCGCTTCGCCTACATTGCGCGACCAGAACGCCACCACGGGGATACCGCCGCCGACATGGCCAAGATCGTCCTTCACGGCTACTGGCGCGCCAAAAGGATTCTCCTGCGAGAACTTTGTGGGCACCGGGAAAATCTCATCCTTGCCCCAATTCAAGCTGGAACCTTCGAACATCCACAGCGGGGTACTTATTCCACCCTCCGGCTGCGTCGATGCAAAACTATGCCGCTGAAGAACGACTCTATTGAGAGAGACATCCTTCTGCCCGTCGTTATAAACCCTCAGGGATAGCAACGCCAAGTTGGGGAAGGCGTCGTACACTTCGAGTGTTAGTGTCTCCTCGAGGTCTGATCCAGAAACTCTCCCGTTCACGTCGATTTGTTTTCCCAGGCTCCCAAGCTTCCCGATAGCTTCCTTTACGCTCGCTTTCGCGGTGGCCAGAACGACGACCGGATAGTCTCTTTTCCCTAGGGTAAAGACTTGGGAAGAATCAGCCGATTTCGCTTCCAGCGTGGAGGTTGCACCATCCTTGCGAAGCGCGGCCTTCAACGCGCCCGAAGCAGACAGGGTGAACTCAGCGGTCGGTGTCTCTACGACGATCCCGTCAGCGGAAGCCTTTACTTCTATTGCAGATTGTGCAACTACGGAGGGTCCTGCAGACGGCGGGGTTTTCTTGTTCTGACAACCCTCAAAGGAAAGGAGTCCAATCGCGACAAGGCTGATGACTGCGACAAAAAAAGTCCTCGCACCGGTTCTGTCGTGCGCTCGAAATTTTACCGGTGATAATTGGGTACCACGAGGGTGCTTCATTTCACTGTAACCCTTTAAACGGCGCGAAGATTTCTTTTCAGCATTCTTTGATAGACCTTTTCAAGCACGAGATCCCAACGCGTACAATTGAACACCAATGTCACGAGCGAAAAACTGTTGAACTATCCCGGTGGTTCTCCCGGGGTACCCAACGTAGCTGATAACGGCGGGCTGCCGCAATTAAACTTTAGCGCCCGCGCGCGCTCTTTTGTTCCACAACTTTCGCACGAACAGGGCCCCAAGAAAGGCGCACGAAACCCGGCAGAGCATTGATTTCTGTCCGGAGCTGGAGTTATGTGCCAACGGTCCAGCAGAGCATTCAGCGCCGCGGAGGAACTTGACCCGGCAGGACGAACGGAAGCGATGGAAATTGAGGTGCCGCAACGCTTGGAGAGTGTCGGCGAGCCGACCTTCTTTCATTAAATACAGCATTAGTAATTTACTTGGACTTTCGACGCTTGGTGTTGCTTGCGGGCGCGTCGGGAGGAATGCACCCCCCCACCCCCGGGGGTCTGCGTAAGTGCGGGAATAATTGGGGTTATGGGCGAATCGCCTGGTAAGGGGCAGCCGCAACAGTTGGGCCGATCACCCGTACCGGCTTCTGTCGCGGGCGACGAGCAAACTTTCGGCAACCATAAAGAGGCTTTTGGGAGAGAATGCGGAATCAGCACTCCGATCATACATGGGGTTGGATTGGCTCCTAGCCAGGAGCAAACTGGAAATTCAGGCTAGGGCGTTTTGCCCGACGCGGGCATCATACAATAGAGGAAACAGCCGTGGTCTCTGCGCGCAAAATCCGTCGCGTTTTGGCGAATCTTCTTATCTTCGCCGGGATCGCGCTTCTCACCATTACGGCTCTTGGGGGCTCCTATTTCCTGCCTCAGGAACTTGATGCCCATCCCTACGCCTGCATTCCTCGCCCCGAATTCGTCCACAGCCGCCTCACACTCCCGTACACCGACAAATATGCGGTCGCTCAGGTCGCCAGCTACGACGATGAACTCGAAGCATTCTTATATTTTCAATTCTTGCGCGGCCACACGGCCTCGGAGGGCATCCGCATAGTCCTCACCGCCGTGCCCGCCAAATCCGGACCGTCGTATCGCATCTTTGTTGTTGGACAAGATGATCTCCTCACCGATATCCCCCGGCTTGGCAGACTCGAGGGCCGCCGCCTTATCCCGCACACCGAAATCACCGTCTGGTCCGAGAACGAATTCTCCCATTACCAGTATCAAAGCCACATTTTTGAGGTTGCGGTCAGTGTTCCCGTCACACAGAAGCTCGAAGCGCTCGATCCCTCGCAGTTGGAGACAGCTCTGGCCGATTTTCTCCTGTTCAAGTCACAGACTGACATCCGCGTGCTCGAAGACTTGGACTCCAAGCCCCAGCCACTCACCCGCGCTCAGGCCGAACAGTCCGCGGCTGACATCATCTCCGTTGCGCGCTTCTATGACCTGCCTCTCGATTATTTCCTCGGTGTGGGCGCCATGGAAAATAATTACATGGACGTGAACGGTGACTTGACGCATGCCGTCTGGAAAAATCGTCCCCAGAGCGGCGACATCATTCTCCGCCGCCACCGCAAGCGCGTTCTTGTCAGCGACTATTCCATTGGCGCCTGGCAGATCACTCGCGAGACCATCCGCGCCGCCCACGGCCTTTATCTACGAGACAAGCGTGACTATTCACTCCTGCCGGAACGCCTGCGCCCCCCACGCCAGCTTGATCTGAACTCCGTGGATGGTCCCATCCTTACCACCTACGCAGGCCTGCTGCTTCGCGACCTTCTCGACCATTTCCACGGCGACGTTCAGAAAGCCATTGGCGCTTACAACGGGGGCACGAAGACACCAAATTCCAATTACGCTTTCGCCGTGGCCGGTATCGCGGAGTACGCTCGACGCGTACTCGAGCACGCTCCCGTCCTCAAGGCGGAAGATCCTGTCAAACTGATGACCACGAGCTCCAGCTCCCCTTGGGCCAAGCAGTCGGCAAACGCCCCCAGTACCTCAACAGCCCCTAAATAGCCGCGAAACCTCACTTTTTGATTCGTTTTCGGGATGCCGTTGCCATGCCCGCTCGCGCGAAGCACCACCTGCAGCCGCGAGCCTATTTGCTCTCCAGCAGTGCGCTTAGCAAATTGGCGAGTTGTGATTCCTGCCGCAGAACTGCCTCTTGATGCTTTGCTGGGGCATCGTCGCTGGTCAGGCGAGCCAACTGCGCCGCCAAATTCTTCACTGCCACGTCCCGTGGCACATAGGTTCGAGCCGCTGGTGCCACCGCTTCCCACCCCGAATCCGTGCGGCGTAACTCCCAGCGAATCTTTTCTCGTTGCCGCTTCACATGAGTTTGTCCATCGGCTATGGAGACTTTGGAATCAATCTGCAGATACGCCCAGCCGTGATCGCGCTTGATTTCTACCCGCGCCACGCTAAATTGCTCGACGATCACCAGCGGTAGCGGAGTCTTCAAGGGATCATCACTGCTTAGTACGTTTCCCGCAGCCTTGCCCCATTCGGAGATGCCTTCAGCCACTTCGTTCTGCGTCGGGGACTTACTCCCAGCCGCGATGAAGACGCTCGAAGGAACCTCAAACGTCGCGACCGCATTTACTGGCGCGGGCGGAGCCGGCGGGCCGTAGAGCATCGACTCCCGTTCGGAAACTGCTTTCGGCAGCTGATTCAAGGTGGAACTCTCGACCAAAGATCGCTCGGCAACCAGCGTCGCTGCGGGCTGTTTTGCTGTATTCGAAACCTGTCTTGTCGTTGGCGTTCTTGCTGCGCTCAGGATGCCTGCTGCGCCTCCAATTCTGTACCGATAGAAGCGCGGTCTTCCCCGCGATTTCCAATAAGGCCCTTCGTAATCCTGCACTTCCGATCCTGTGCTCACCAAACTGTAGAAACTGTGCTCCATCGGATCCACAACGATCCCCACGTGCCCTGGCCAAACAATCAAGTCTCCGGCCCGCGGGGTCTTCACGCGCCGGAAATTCTCGTTCCCCGCATAAATATCGAACGAACTCGCATACGGGTATTCAAAACCCGCACGGAGGTAGATCTGATGGACAAAATGCGAGCAGTCCTGCGCCCCGCTCACCAGTTCACTCTGCTCCCAAGCAGCCTGGGCGATCGAGCGTCCTTCCTTCGCATTCAAGAGTCGTGAAGTCGAATTCGATACTGGTCCCCGAACTGGAGCTGCAACTTGCGCCTTTGCGGGCAAGCTTCCCATGAGGCAAACGAATGTCAGGCCCGCTCCAACCGCGAAGCCGCGTGCCTTGCTGCGTCCGAATTTGGCGCTTACATGCCTCATGGACACCGATCCTCGAAATCTTTCAAGGGAGAGAACTGCCCTACTCCTAGAAGGCATTTAGGACTGGGAGCTTGCAATGGAACTTGCCCTGAGCGTAATTGGCCGATTGGCCAGTTGCTCAGCGCTTTCTAAGACCCGTCGCTTTTCAGGCTGGATTCAGGAGGAGTCATTGACGCTTTCGCGCACCTCCCAGGCTGGAGACATATTTGAGTGTTATCGCATGCCTAGGGTTGCCCGAATAGTATGTGCGTTTCCCAACCAACTGCCGTCAGGTGAAGACCCCTTGTAGGCTCCGCCCTCACTATTTGTGCGCGTAGTGCTCAGTGCCGAGAAAGTGCAGGGAAACGTATGGCGCATCGCCGACTACCCAACTGTCGTGGCCGGGGGGCCCGGGCGGAATGTAAAAGAGCATCCCGGCGCGGAGTTCGTGGATCGTGCCATCGTCCATTGCTGCGGTGGCACACCCGGAGAGCACCAAGCCAACGTGCTCGACGTTGCAGCGAGAAGCGCCCACGCTGGGTCCGACATGGACGGACCACTTCCACCCGGGCTCGTAGGTAGCGCGCCCGATGGTCATGCCTCCAATGCGAACAAGTTCGAATTTGCCTTTTTCAAACGTGCGCACCTCGTCGGGCTCGTCAAAACGCTTCAGAATTGTTTCCAGCTTTGCCATAACCCCTCCGAGTCGGATATCCGCCAACGGCTCAAATCATACCCGGTAAGGTCCTCCGCGGAAGAAACACAAAATCCTGATACGAATTTCCATTTTGGCCTCTTATTTTGCCGATCTCTTTGCGGACGTTGGTTGCGTTCTCGTGAGGGAAGTGTGTGGGTTTTATGTTCGCTCAGGGGAGGAACACCCGCGCCGAATCTCGCCAGAGCGTTGGAACAGGGCCTGCCCCGCGTCCTTTCTACTCGGAAAGCGTTTCCGGCAGAGGTGCACGGGAGGGAAATTCTATCGTCTGGCCAAATCCAATTCCTGCTGCGTGTCCATAACCGCGGATTCCAAAGCGCGCTGTCAGTTCAGGAACCAAACCCTCTTTCCAAAAGACCAGGTGTCCGACGCGCTTGTCCCAGTCAACGCAAAGGATATCGCCTGTTTTGACCTGCTCGGTTGCCAGCAAATTTGCGAGCGGACACACCAAGTGACGTTCCACCGCCCTTTTCAAGTGCCGCGCGCCGTATCGCGGATCCGTTCCTTCGCCCAGCAGGAATTCCTTTCCGGCGGGCCTCAGGCGAAACAGGAATTGCACCTTGGCGGTCTCCAGTACGCGCTTCTGCAACTGCTCCAATTCGATTTCCAGAACCTCTCGCAACTGTTCATGGTGCAGTGGGTGGAAAACCACCACTTTGTCCAGCCGGTTCATGAACTCCGGTGAAAACGTCCTTCTCGCCGCCTCAACGGCCGTCCTGGTTACCTTTGTATCCAGCTGCGCCTCGGCCTTGCCGGTTGGCCCGACAAACCCCATTCCGCCTGACATCAACCTGGAAATTCCCGAGGCGCCGAGGTTCGAGGTAAGAAAAATCAGCGTCCGCGACAGGTCCACGCGGCGGTTGTCTCCGAGCGTGAGCGTAGCCTTATCCAAAATGCCCAAAAGCAATTGCCACAGGGCGTCGCTCGCTTTTTCGATTTCGTCGAACAGCAACAGGCTAAGTTTCAACTTTTCGGTATGAAATTCCTGCAACGCTTCCTGTGAGATAAGCGGACGCGTCTCCCGGTGGCCGAGGTATCCTGGCGGCGAGCCGATTAGCTTGGCGATTTCATGGGAATGCTGGAACTCTGCGCAGTCAACCTTGATCATCGCGTGCGGGTCTCCGAATAGAATTTCGGCGGCGGCTTCCACGAGCCGTGTCTTGCCGGTTCCCGTCGGCCCAAGGAAAAGCAAGCTGCCCAGCGGCCGCCCCGCTGAATTCAGGCCGGCGCGAAGCACTTGATACAAATCCACGAGCGCTTGAACGCCCTCTTCCTGGCCAACAATTCTCGAGCGCATTGCCGACTCAAATTCCATTACCTCCGGACTATGTAGCGAGGGCGAAAGAATCCTTGTCGTCGCGGACATGAAAACCTCCTGCTTCGGTTGAGTGCTGTTAGTGGGTGAAAGGGATAGCTGGGCAAAATTGCCAGACCGCGGAAGGCTGGGGCCGGCGATGCCTGGCAGGCTTTGAAGATTCATTCCTTTGAGGCTGGTGCGGCTTCTTCGATTTGTACGCACCAGCTTGGGATGGCTCTCTCCCGCTTGCGCGGCCGCTTGTCCGGCATGGACGCTTTTTCGCCATCAGTACAAGACTTACCGCTGCGTTGTGAGGGAAGGACGAGAGTCTCGTTGTCGCAGGCGCCGTTCGAACGATTTTCGTGGTCCCTTGCGCCGTGCAAGTATTTGTTAAGCATCTCACGGACGCGAAGGCGAGCCTTATGTAGTTGGGATTTCGAAGTCCCGGTGGCGCATCCCAACATGGCAGCAACCTCGTGGTGTTCGTAACCGTGAACGTCATGCAGCACTAGAGTTGTGCGGAAGCCGCGGGATAACTGAGCGACAGCCGATTGGAGAAGCATGCGATCAGCTGTGCCCTCAAGGTGCCTATCAGCCATTCCCAATTCCTTGGGCGGACGCCCAGTTTGACTGTCAGGTTCCGTGATTTCTTCAAGCGAGGTTTCCTTGAGTTTTCTTTTGCGAAAACACATGAGCACGGTGTTGCGGGTAACCTGGTGTAGCCAGGTCGTGAACGCGGATTGACCCCGGAACGCGCGGATTCCACGAAGCACCGCTAGAAAAGTTTCCTGAGTCAAATCCTCCGCTTGCACCGGATTTTTCACCATGCGAAGGCAGAGGGCGTAGACCCGCTGACGATGCAGGCGATACAGGAATTCGAATGCGGCGGAGTTGCCTTGGCGGGCCAGGCGTAGCGCCTCGCCCTCTGACAGACTATTTGTTTCAGGTTGCATGGGATTTAGCACATACTCCTTTCTGCACACCCCTGGCGTTATCAATCCAAGACACCATCTTTTTGGGCTGATAGCGCCCTCGACCGGAAGCCAACAGCAGCCTAAAGCCAAAAGGAGCCCAATGAAAAAGTCACTCGGACAAAAGCAGTTAGCGTGCCAGATTCAGGAATACCCGTAAGGGTCTTTCGCCCAGTGACTTACTCGGCTAGTGGAAGGCTCTTTGCTAAATCGATTTCGTACTAGTTCGTGTAAATTCTGCATGCTCCGACAATTTGGGATCGCAGAAGTTTGCTTATAAGCAAATTCAAGTAGTGAGGACTCGTTCCTGTGCTCGCCTGTTGATTTCCTTCTCCACCCATCCGTGGCCGACCGAACTTCGTGGCGTCGAGATTTGAGAGTTGTGGTGAGTTGAAATACTGGTGGCCACGACACAGCAAACCCTCGTGCGCGGGTTAGATTTTTCTGCAGCTGAAGACTCGTGCGGTGCCAAAAAAAAAGACAGCATGAGGACTCTACTCAGGTTTTTCGGCTGACCAAACAAAGGATTTTCGCGTCTAACTATTTGGGCGGAAGGTTCTTGCTGGGGGTGATTTGCTGAACTGCCACAACTCTTTTCTTTCCTTTGCTTTGGACCTACAATGAAGAGGCAGTTCGCTGTGTGCAACCCGGCAGAAGCAGTTCAGGTACCTGGGAACCGCCCGGTCCTGCGCGGCCTCTAACCAGTGGTGCCCGCCTTCGAAACATTTGACCCTGGAAGGTCGTATTAAAAGGTAGCGCAACAGCAGTGCTCAGTTTAGGTGTCCCCCCGCACGGGTGGTCCGCAGCGGAATGGCGAAAGGAAGAGCATGAAGACGTGGCATAAGGTCTTAATCGGTGTTGGCGGAGCGGCGTTGGTGGGCGTGATCGTGGTTGTCAGCATCAACCAGGCGAATAAGGGCGTAGTTACGGTACAAACCGCGAAAGTGGCAAAGCTCGATTCACTGGTCTCCCAGGTGACTGCCTCTGGCGAAATCAAGCCAACCACCTACACAAACATTACGGCGCAGGGCTTCGGCCGTATCACGGATATCCTGGTGAAGGAAGGCGACCACATTAAGAAGGGCGACAAGTTGCTCTTGCAAGACAACGTGCAGGCCAATGCCGACGTGCAAGCGCAATCCGCCGCCATCAATTCGAACCAGTCGGGTGTGCAGGCTGCGGAATCGAGTTACAAGGCAACGCAATCGGATTTGACCATGCAGGAAGCTAACCTTGAAAAGGCGAAGCTGGACTATGAGCGTGGGCAGGGATTGTACAAGGATGGACTGATCCCGAAGCAGGATTTCGATCAACGGAAAACGGCGTATGATGCGGCGGTCGCCACTGTGGATGCTTCGAGGGCGCGCATGCTGGCGCAAAAAGCGCAACTCGAACAGGTGCGCTCGCAACTCGATCAGGGCAAAGCCGTGCTCGTACACACGAAGGACATCCTATCCAAGACGACATATGTTTCACCGATCAGCGGAATCGTAAGTTATCTCCCCGTGCGCATGGGGGAATACGTCGTGCCGGGCATCCAGAATGCGACCGGCAGCTTTCTTATGACCCTTTCCGACATGTCCGTGGTTACCTCGGAAGTGAAAGTGGACGAAACGGATATCGTAAATGTGAAGATCGGGCAGGAAGCGGACGTAACGATCGATGCGGTTCCGGGAAAAGTGTTTAAAGGGAAAGTCACAGAAATCGGCTCACAAGCAGTGCTGCGCAGTTCGGGATTGGCGACAACGCAAACGACAACCAGCAACCAGGAAGCGAAGGATTTCAAGGTAGTGGTTACTTTGGAAAAGCCACCGGAAAACCTGCGGCCGGGCTTGTCGACGACTTCGAAGATCAAGACTGCGGAGCGCAAAGGGGTAATCGGAATTCCGATTCAGGCGCTGGCGGTAAGATCGCGCAAAGACCTGGAAGAGGCAGCCAAGAATGCAAAGAAGGACGGCACTGTCACCTTGGCCGCACCTCCCCCCGCAGCCCCGGGAGACCCGAAGAAGGATGAAATCCAAGGCATTTTCGTGGTGAACGGGAAGAAGGCCGTTTTCCGCCCTGTGGAGACCGGGATCTCTGGGGTCACCGACATAGAAATCACCAAGGGACTGCAAGCGGGTGATGAGATCGTTGTGGGAAGCTACAAGGCGCTCAGGACGCTTAAGCCCGAGGCTACCGTGAAGGTGGATAACTCCGCTCCGAAGAAAACGGAAGAGACACAATAAAGAAATCGCTCGACAGGGAGAGAACATGCCCGCAGAAACGCTAACGCCGGAGTCTTACCGACAGGATTTGGTTGACGCCGGCATCGCCATCCGTACAGAAGGCTTGACCAAAACCTACGAGATGGGCGCGGAGTTGGTACACGCGTTGCAAGGTGTGGACGTGGAGATCCGCAAAGGCGAATACGTTGCCATAATGGGGCCATCCGGATCCGGGAAGTCCACGCTTATGAATTTGATAGGCTGTTTGGATTCGCCTACTTCCGGCCGCTACTGGCTCGCGGGACGGCTGGTGAGCGACCTGGATGACGATGAATTGGCCTACATCCGCAATCGGGAAATCGGTTTTGTGTTCCAGACCTTCAATCTGCTGCCGCGCGCGACGGCGCTGCACAACGTCGAGCTGCCGCTGATCTACAACGGCACGCCCGCCGAGGAACGCGTGGAAAAGGCCAAGCAGGCGCTACAGCGGGTGGATCTTACTCCCCGGATGCACCACAAACCGAACGAACTCTCGGGCGGCCAGCGGCAACGCGTGGCCATTGCGCGCGCGCTGGTCAACGACCCTTCCATCGTGCTGGCGGACGAGCCGACAGGAAACCTGGATTCGAAGACCGGCGAGGAAATCATGGGCTTGTTTGCAAACCTGCACCGGCAGGGAAATACAATCATTCTGGTTACACACGAGATGGATATCGCGCAGCATGCGCATCGGGTCATTTTTATTCGTGATGGCAATATCTTCTCGGATGAGAAAGTCGTGAAAAAACAGCCTGTTGGCGATTGAAGCTTCACAAGACTACTGATTTTCTCCCCGGAACCTCATACCAGCATTTTCGCTTACCGCTCCGGAAAGGGCGGACGGGGTTTTCTGCCAAATCCCAACGGTAGTTTGAATTTCAGAATGCGCGCCTGGCCAGGGCATTCTTGTGTGACCCTGTGCCGAGCCAGAAGTCGCTACACCCTCCTGCTAACTAACGTGCGGCGGCTGAGTGAGAGACTTCTTCTTCTCCCAAAGGCTCGATGACTGCGAGGTATGTGCGAGAGAGGCGATCGTGCCAGGTCAACCCGTCCTCATCCCAGAGAACCCAAAGGAAACCGAGAAAACAAGTGCCCGCTGATAGAACGTACCCGGCCGCCCGCAACAGGTATTGCCGAGGAGTTGGCACATCGCCGGTGAAACTGGCCACCTGTAATCCACAGACCATCATGCCGGGTGTGCTGCCGCCAAAAATGGTAAACAAACTAAAGTATTGAAGGTAGACAAACGCGAAAGTGAATAAACACACAGTTGCGCTGAGCTTGCTCAGCGTGAATTCACCGCCGAGAGAGCCGAAAAGGGCGAGGAAGCCGCCGTAGGCGAAGGCCAGGCAGCCCGCGTCAATCAGCAAGGCGCGGCGGCGCTGTTCCAGGGAGGCGACCGCAAACAGGCCGTGCTGAACGGGCAGCACGGGTTCCGGCACAACTTCTTCGGCTGACTCTTCGGATTGCGGCGGCACAGAAACATCAATGAGCAGGCGAGGGTCCGGTGGCTCCGGCTGTCTGGCGACGCGACCGATGGCGATGGTGAACGCAAAATCGTCATCTTGTCCCCGCTTCTCCGTGGCACGCTCCGCAACGTCAATAGCAACCGCGTTGGCACGGAGGAGTGCGCGGTCATCGAACGGCAGGGCCGATTGAGCCTCATGGGAAGCGGTCTTGCGGCGCCGGGCGCGATAGGCTTGAAGACGATTCTTCAACTCGCCGCGCCATTCTGCGCGTGGCAGGGGGTCGAGGGCCAGATTACCCTGAGTAGGAGGGGAGGCCTCCGGGATGGGAGTCACTTCCGTAGAATCACAAAAACAACAGCTTCGCACGCCAGAGGCGAGGACGGAGCCACACTGCGAGCATATTGTATTCACCGGTGCGTTTTGCGCTGCGGACGCTCTCACTCCGGTGAGGAGGAGCATTAACAGAATAACACCATCAATGGATTTCAATTACAAGGGAATGGAGGCAGGGCGCGTAAGAGATAGCAGTGGGAATCGTGCTAGAACTCATCTTGCCGGGCCAGGATTTCGCGGCTGAAGGCTATGCGTCGATCCAGGACCACCACTGCAAAATTCGCGCAACCAGCACGCTCGTGCTCCGTCCATTGGTGAAGAGAAGGCAGGATGCGTGCAATAGACTTTTGCAGCAGGCTGAGCATGTTGTAATAGAAGCCGACGGCTTGAAGCCCCGTGCGGTCCTCCGGTCGTTCGGGGCACAATTGCAAGAATTGCATCACGCGGGTGAAGTCCCGCCCCGAAGCCAGAACGGAAATTCCGGTTACCTCCCGCACCTCCCGAGAGACCAAGTGCCGCGAGGAAGAAGCCATCAGGGAACGGCAATAGGACACAAAGAACATCATGAGTGTGGCAAGGGAAACGACGAAGATGATCGCCGCCATCATCGTTGCACCGCCAACAGCCGAGCAGGTATCAAGCGTGCCTCTTCCGAGTGGCGCCAGATGGTCATCGTCCAGGAGAGCGGTAGGAGGCACCCGAGGATGGGTCCGATGCTGTTTACGACAGAGTATTTACTGGCCAAATTGACGAGCGCATAACTCGCGGCGTAGGCGCTGAAATACAGACCGAGAGAGAGGACAAACTGCACCAATCGTGCCCGCGTTTCGCGCAGTTTCAGAATTACGCCCCAAAGCACATACGTGAGTACAAGGCCGACAAAGTAGAGATTCTGCGAGAGTTCGTAAGCAAAAGTGGTGGCCAGACGGTCGCTCGATTGCGCCACTACCGCGTAGGAGAAGAAGGCTGTTCCCAAGAGCAAGAGCACCGCGCTTAAGCGTATGAACTTGCCGAACTTAAGTTCAGCAAAGACATGGGAATAAAGACTGATTAGAGCCATGAACAGCGCCAAGGTGAGAAGAGCATCGGTGTAGAAATAAGCATAGCGGTATTGGTCAGAGCCCTGGCCGAACCTGTCGAGGAAATAGTGGCGCCCCAGACTCGATCCTACAGCGAGGAGAAAATATAGGTTGAGGAAGAAATAACGGATGAAGGACTTCCTGGCGACTGAACACACCACAAACGCCAGCTCAAAGGCCGTTCCCAAGTACCAAATGAATGTTGCCACGGAACCAGGCATTGATCTCTTCTCGCCTGGTCTCGCCCGGAAACGCGGGAGCGATGTTCGCGCCGGAACTTACCAGGCTACTGTTGTGTCGGCTTCGGCTTCGGCGCCGGTGGGGGCAAAGGCAGAGGATCTGGACCATTCCCGGCAACAATCACAGTCGCACCTGAATGCCCACTGCTCAACGCCGTCTTCAAACCCATCGAACAAGTAAGTATACCTAGAGCTAGAACTATTGACCCGAGTGTACGTGTACGTGACATTGTGCCTCCGTGGAATAGACCTTTGGAGACACTTTATCCCCCGCAGGGATAGAGTCAAGTACGCCACACAGCACGTTTGTTACGAAAACATCAACCAGAAGCAGCCGCCCATTTTCGCCATGTCTTCGCACGGCGAAAAGGTAGACAACTTCAGATCAAAAGGAAGGTAGCGTACCGTCACGCATAGAAACAACAGTACTGCGGTCCCATCATTTCGGTACTAAAGTACTACCCGGCAGGAGTATAACCTTCTCACGTGGCACTCTGGATGGCCGGCCGCACATGTTCGGAGGGCGTGTGCTGCCACATTGGCACCCTTGACACTCTCCGCTCTTCATTCGTACGATGGAAAATTGCTTAGCGCCGGCGTAGCTCAGTGGTAGAGCGAGGGTCTCATAATCCCTAGGCCGTGGGTTCGATTCCCCCCGCCGGCACCATTGCTTTTGTAATTAACAACATACGCTATCAAGCATTTCCGCAATTGTCCAAACATGTAACTTGTACCACGCTCCTGCCCGCCGTAGAATCAATGTAGCGGCAATGGCATCCAGGTTTGCATCCATTCTGCCGCCTTCATTCTTGGAAATAATAAGCTGCATATCCGGAAGCGAATCGTTGTGCCTGAGGGCCCCATATGAACCTTACCGAAATTATCGAAAGTCGCCGTGAGCAGCACCTCTCGGAACTCTGCGAATTCCTTCGAATCCCCTCTATCAGCGCAAAGAGCGAGCACAAGCCGGACATCGAGCGTGCCGCCAACTGGGTCGTCGATCACCTTCGGTCCGCCGGTTTCAAAACCGTGGAGATCGTTCCCACCAATCTTCATCCCCTCGTTTATGCCGAATCTCTCGAGGTTCCGGGAAAGCCCACGGTCCTTTTTTACGGTCACTACGACGTTCAGCCCCCTGAGCCTCTCGATCTTTGGACCTCTCCGGCGTTCGATCCGCAGACCCGCAATGGCAATATCTTTGGCCGCGGCACCGCGGACGATAAGGGCCAGGTCCACATTCATCTCAAAGCCCTCGAGTGCCTTCACCAGTTGAACGGCAGATTCCCGATCAACATCAAGGTCCTCATTGAAGGCGAGGAAGAAGTCGGCAGTGTCAGCCTGTGGGATTACGTCCAGGCGAACAAAGAAAAACTGAAGGCCGATGCCCTGATCGTCTCGGACACCTCAATGCTCGGCAAGGGTGTGCCTTCCATCACCTATGGCTTGCGCGGTATGAACTATTACCAGATCGAACTCACTGGCCCCGTCCGCGACCTCCATTCCGGTGTCTACGGCGGCGCGGTCCCCAATCCCCTCACCATTCTCACGGAACTTTTCGCCAAGCTCCATGACAAGAACTTCCGCGTTACCGTTCCCGGCTTCTACAACGACGTGGCCGCGATCCCTTCTGCCGAACGAAAGGCCCTCAACGCACTGCCATGGAAGAAAAAGGATTTCGAGCGGGCTGTTGGCGCACCGGGCTACTTCGGGGAAAAGGGATTCACCACCGTCGAACGCCTCTGGATTCGCCCGACGATGGAGCTAAATGGCATCTGGGGGGGCTATCAAGGCGAAGGAGCCAAAACCGTCATTCCTTCCAAGGCCTACGCAAAATTCTCCACGCGCCTGGTTCCCAATCAGGATCCTAAGAAAATAGCTAAGCTCGTCGAGCAGCACATTCGTAAGCTACTCCCCAAAACCGTAACCTGCAAATTTCAACTCCTCAGCACCGGCAAACCCTGGGTGGCAGCCTATCAAGCCCCTATTTTCCACGTCGCTCAGTCCGCCCTCCAGAAGGGCTTTGGCAAAAAAGCCGTGTTCATTCGCGAAGGCGGCTCCATTCCCTTTGTCACCCAAATGCGCGACACTTTCAAAGTCCCCTGCGTCCTCCTCGGCTTCGGTTTGCCCGATGAAAACGCCCATGCACCCGACGAGCATCTCGCTCTAGAGAACTACTACGGCGGCATCAAGGCCATCGCCTATTTCTACGAAGGCCTCGCCTCTCTCTAGCGTTATGGGTTGTAGCTGCATTGAATAAATGAGTGTCATCGAGGAATCTGCTTTTTCCGTAGCGATTCGGTCTGCCCCTGCTCCTCACTCCGCGCAACGCTCCAGCCTGAACAAGTAACACCCGGCTTCCGTACTCCGCACGTGGATGTACTTCACGGCGGGGTCCCCGAACAGCTTCTCCGCTTCTTCCTCTTCCGCTCCACCAGCCAAGCGCCGCTCCTTCAGCAGCATTCTGTCATCGCCGTAGGCCTCAAGCGTCAGCAACCGTCCGCGATACTCTTCAGGAAAGTCTCGCTGATCAGTCTTTCGGTCGCATTTCTCCGCATGGACATACACCGGACCGGGCAGCGGCGGCTCGCCCAGTTCACGAAAGGGATCGTAGGTGAACAGCAGAAGCTCTTCTTCCTGCACCCGGATCAGTTGCAGGCAATGACGGCAAGGCGCGCGCCCCGCCGCGGTTTCTTTGTGCGCTGGAAAGCCGTAGACCGGGGCTTTACCCGTGGCGCGAACGGATTCTGCCACTTCGGTTGGGATAGCCACTACTTGAAAAGAACTCATGATTCACCTCGCTAGTTTTTCTCATTGCCAGGTGAATTCTCCTCTTCCTTCGGGAAGGGTTCTATCCGTTTTGTGACCTCAAATTCTCATCTCGTGGACAACTGCTTCCGCCGCCTTTTTGAGTATTTCTTCAGCTCCGTGTTCGCTTTTCCTACCGTTTCCAGTGCTTCCACAACGATTTCCAGGTCCTTCCCGGGCAGCATCACATACATCTCGTCTTCGCCCAGTCCCGTGTGCACGCGGTTTCCGATGCATCCCAGGCTTAAGATCGCGCCGTGTTCCAACGACCCCGGCAACGCCATGCACGACGGCCTGCCCATCGTTTGTGTGCCGTTACCCACGCCCGCGCGGTACACTGCCTCCAGCAGCAGCATCGCTCCGGCAGGTCTTAGCGCGCATACCACTACGTCCGGTTGCGTCTTGGTGTTTGCCAGCGGAGCATAGAGTATTGCTTTCGGCGTCTTCGCCAGCCGCGGCATCTCCGGCACCTCTTCCGGCTTCACGTATCCCAGCTCAAACATCATCTTCAGCGTTTGCTCCGTTTCTTTTTCCCTTTCCGGAGAGAGCGCAATATGGTGCGTATATGCGCCCACGGCGCAGTTGAAGTGGTCTTCGGGCACGGTATAGAACCTATTCCCCTCCGCCGCAAGCCGCCAGAAGCTGCAACTGGAAGGCTCGCTGCCCACAAACTTTTTTACACCCTTTGGCGCCTCGTCCAGAAATGTGATCGCCACCGGCCGGCGTCCCGCCTTTGTCACGGCCACAATCTGGCGCTCCAGTTGCTTCCATCTCGCTCCTGTGCTCATCTGTGCTTCTCCTTGATTCATTTGGAATTACCTAAGGATACCATACCCAACTCCCCGCCTCGTTGCCCCCACCGCGCGCCAACCCGCATGAAACCTGCACGTTTTGCACATGCCTCAAAAAGAATCGCATTTTCCCCTTTATTTTTGCGGTTTTGCACTTGCGTTCCCACTTCGCCTTCGTTATAGTTCGATGCGGCCCGAGTTTTTCTTTGAAAAATAGGCGTTTTTCGCTCGTGCTGGCCTCGACTCGTTCGGGGTGGATAGACTATCCAGGAGGATAAGCAGACTAAATGGCAGCAAAGCCGCTGAGCAAGACCAAAGTTGTATCGCACATCGCCGAGAAGGTGGGCACGTCCAAAAAGACCATTGCGACTTTTTTTGATGAACTCCACAAGCTCGCCGTAAAGGAAGCCAAGGGTGCCGCTGGCAAATTTGTCATTCCCGGCATCGGCCGCGTTGTGAAGGCCCATCGCAAGGCGCGCATCGGCCGCAATCCCCAAACCGGTGAACAGATCAAGATCAAGGCCAAGACCGTTGTCCGCCTCCGTCCCGCTAAGGTCCTCAAGGACGCCGTTCTGAAGTAGCATTTTCTCCCGCCCGGGAGAAAATAAAATTGAAGACCCCCGGCCGCCTGACTCGCTCAGGTCTCCGGGGGTTTCTCTTTAGAACTCGTATTGGTCCTACAGTGTCTTCACGTAAGCGATCACGTCCTTAATCTGTCCCGGCTCCAGCACTTCCTTGAATGGCGGCATTAACTGATCGCCGTTCTCGATCCACGTTTTCAAACTCTCGTCGGTGATCTTGTTTCCATTTACGCTGAACGTCCCGCGCTTGGACAGCCCTTTCAGTCCTGGCCCAATCTTCTTTTGTTCGCTAGTGTCGTAGTGGCACAGCACACACTTCTGCTGAAACAACGATTTCCCGCGGGCCACTGCGGCTGCACTCGCCGCGCTCTTGCTGGTCGCCTGCGTCAAAAGCGCACCCCCGCCGGCCACCGCGCCACAAATCACCGCCACGCCTAATCCCCTCAAAATGCGATTCACGTTTCCCCCATTCTCTCCGTATTTGCGTCTTTCCCCTTACCATTTTCTCTATTCTCTGCCCGAATTTCCACTCCACCCCGTCAGAAGGGACAGGTTGTGCTTTTGCGCAGGTTAAACCTCCGTACCTTTGACCTGCTACGCTTTTACACCCCACAATGCCTGTATGAATCAGGAGACCCTGACTCGCGCATGGGAAGTGTTGCAGGACGCCTATCAAGCCCAAATGGAAGGCGATTACGACCGTGCGGTCGAACTCTACCAGTCATCGCTGGAGCTCCATCCCACCGCCGAAGCCCACACCTTCCTTGGCTGGACCTACCATTTTCAGGGCAAACTTTTCGACGCCATCGCCGAATGCAAGCACGCCATCGAACTCGACCCTGATTTCGGCAATCCCTACAACGATATCGGCGCTTACCTCATCGAACTCGGCCAGTTCGACGAAGCCATTTCCTGGCTCCAGCAAGCCGTGCAAGCTCCGCGCTATGAGCCGCGCCACTTCCCGCACTACAATCTCGGCCGCGCCTATCTTGGAAAGGAAATGTACGGTCAGGCCATGCGCTCTTTCCAGGAAGCCCTCAACGTCGAGCCGCAATATCCTCTCGCTCGCCAGGCCCTCGAATCCCTCCGCCGCATGCTGAATTAACTCTTCCGTTTTTGTAGTGGCCGGTCTTTTAGACCGGTTCTTTTGGGTTTCCACGTTTGTCATCCCGAGCAACGCGAGGGATCTGCTCTTGCCAGCTTAAGCTCTGACACTAAGCCCTAAGACACCGGGCTTTAGAGTTTGTGTGAGTACTCGCGTTTTTCGTCAGGGCATGGCTTCAGCCATGCCGCAACTGGCGCGAATCCAACAAGGCTTTAGCCGCTGCGGGCCGCCTTTTCTTGTTCTCGCACAGACTCTTCAGCCCCTGAGGACTCCGCATTCATCACGTCGCCGCCGCTTGGCTCCCCGGCTTCACCACGCGGTCGTAAATCCACAGCAGCAGCGTTGTCGCCATCCCTATCCCCGTCAGCGCCCACAGAAACCGTTCCGGCCGGTGCTGCACTTCCCCAAAATGATGCAACAACGCCCCGCCAATGCGTCCCGAAGCGAACGCTCCAATCCCCAGCGGCAAAAACGCGAATCCCATGTACGTGCCCTGCTGCCCCGGCGGCGCCAGCCGCGAAATGTAATCGTAATAGCGCGGCTGCTGAATCAATTCGCCCACCGCAATCACCACCAGCGTGGCATACGCGGCCACAATGCTTCCGTGCGCCGCCAAAATCGCAAACCCAGTCATTGCAATGAACGTCCCCAGCACCACCGCGCGAAACGCGGACATTTTCTGCGTTAGCACACTGAACGCCACCGTGAACGCAATCACAATAAGCGGCCCCGTCGACAGCATCCGCTCCGTATCGGCCTTCCCGTCTACGTATTCGTGCACGTAAATCGGCAGCGTGATGAACTCCTGCCAATACACGATCCAGTAGCCGGAAAAAATCAGCAGGAAAATCATGAACTTCGGGTTGGACACGACCCTGCCGAAGTTTCGCATGGTCACCGCGATGCTTTCCGTGGCCGCTTCCCCGGACTTGCGCGGCTCGCGGAAGAACAGCAGCACCACAAAAAACATCACGAACACGCTCAGCGCCGAAACGCGAAACACATTTTCCACGCTCAGGTTTTTGTGTACCCAAGACGCCACGAACGGCCCCAGCGCCCCGCCAATATTCACCAGCGTGTAGTAAATCGAATATCCAATCGAGCGCACATTTTCATTCGACGCTCGCGCCGTCGTCCCCACCACGCTCGGCTTCACCAGCGCCACTCCCAGCGCCGGCAGCATCAGCACAAACGTCACCAGCACCACCAGCGGCACCGCTGTGCGCACCGGCGCCAGCCACGCCGCTCCCAGCGACCCCAGCAGAAAATACGACCCCGCCAATATCAGGTACGCCAGTGATAGCGCTCGCCGGAATCCCAGCCGGTCGGCAATCGCTCCCCCGAAAATCGCCAGAAACCATACCAGCCCGCCGAACAATCCCGAAAGATCAGTGGCGCGCTGCAGCGGAAAGCTCAGCGTCTCGTGCAGATACCGCGCCAGCGAGGCGAACGCGGCATAATACGACAGCCGCTCAAACAGCTCGCTGATGTTCGCCACCCAAAACGCCCGCTCAAACCCGCCTCGTACCTCCTCGATCCGCCGCGCAAAGCTCATCCGCCCTCCGTCCCTATTCTTCTGTGCTGCTCGTAGCGCTGGCTTTTATGCCAGCCTCGCGGGTGTTCCCAGTCGCTCGCAATCCGCACATCATACCAACATTCCCATACCGCTTTGCTCGCCATTCGCCTTTCCGCTATCTCCCTTGTCTCCCGCACCTTCCAAGCTCGTACCGTTTCCCGTACCGAACCGTCTTCTCTCTATCCCCTTTCCCCTCTATCATTCCCGCGACGTACCGATAAAACAGGGGGGTAGGGGAGTACCCGTGGTATGACCAATCGCTCCATTTCGGGATTCCCGGCGAACCTGCTAGCGGCGACCTTTCCAGTAGCCGGGACATCGGCGGGCATGCGCTACCGCCAAAACTTGAATTTTGCCGGCATGTTCTCGGTAGAAAACTACGAAGGGAAAACGGTGCAGGATAAATCTGCGTACGCCGGAAGAATGCTCGGGCCAGGCGTTGCGGGGCGCTGGCGATCCTCTCAACGGCCCGGTCTAGTTCTTTCGCAAACTCTGTAGCTGCCAGTTCGCTACGCTCCAAGTACCACTCAAAAGCAGCCAGAGATTCCCGGCTCGCTTCTTCGTGGAACTCAACTGCCTTCCGGACCATGCCGGAGGCGCGTGGATATTTGGCCGCGAACCTCGTCCCAGGGGATCGTCTTGGCCTTGCCGGAATTCAAATCATCAGCGCGGCGCTCAAGCTCTCTCTGCCAAGCCGCCTCGGCATCCTCATCGGTGGATTGGTCCAGGCTTTGCAACAGCGACGCGGCGAGCTCGGCGCGCTCTTCTTCTGTTAGCGCCAGCGCCTTTTCCAACAATTCCAGTGAGCGTTGCGTCATGCCGCGATTATACCGCCATTGGCCACTTTCTACTCGCAAAGGTGTCCCAACGGAGTGCGCGCGAAGGGCCAAAGGGCCAAGACAGCCATTGCGGGGAGCGTGCCCTGGGCGTAACGTTGCCTCTAAGCGGAAGCGGCCAGGTCCCAGCCACCTCCGGTACACTGACAGGGAGGCACGCGATGGGGTACCTCTTGGTGCGTCATAAGGTGAAGGAGTTCCACGAGTGGAAGCGCGTGTTTGACATGCACAAGGACGCGCAACGCAAGGCGGGCCTGAAAATCGAAAAGGTGATGCGGAATTTGTACCAGCCAAACGAAGTTTTTCTCTTCTTCGAGGTGCTGGACCTCGCCAAAGCCCGCGGCTTTGTCTTTTCACCGGAGGTGCCAAACTCGCAGGCGGAGTCCGGCGTGATCGATAAGCCGGATATCTATTTTCTGTCGTGATTCCTCCGAAGATGCATTATCGCGGGCTGCCGAATCGTTTGGCCGCGCGGCAAAATCACTCTCTGCAGTTTACGGCTTGGACTTTTCCGCTTCCTGCTTTTGGCGCTCTTCGGTCCACGGAGGAACGATGCCGACTTGCCGCGCATACGCAATCGATTGCCCGAGGTGTTCGCCGAAATGGCCGGAGATGAAGAAGAACGATCCACGAATCGTGGTTTGCCCGCGAGGCGTCTTGATTTCCTTCTCGAGCTCCGAATCCTTAATCGTCAGGACGGCGCCACGAAAGTGCGCGAAGGAATCCTTGAGCGCCTGAATCACTTTAGCCTTGTCGCCCGAGGAAGCCATCATCGCCTTGGCATCGATGCCCGCCGGAATCGGCGTGCCAAGCATTCTGGCGAATGCGTAGTTGGCGTTGACCACGTGCATATACACGTCCCCCGCGGAGCGAACTCCTTCTCCGGGGCGCCAAGTGTATTTTTCCGCGGGAATTGCGTCCGCGAGGCGGAGGAAGCGCTGCTCGTAGAAGGACACCTCATCGAGGAATTCCAGCCGCGGGCCCGCCGTCGGAATCGTAGGCGCGACCGCTGGTTTGTCGGCGGGCTTTTCTTGCGCTCGAGTGAGAGTGCCGAAAGAAAACGCCAGGAGAAAGAGCAGGTAAGCGAAACCGCGCATGAAGACCTCCGTGGGCCAGGCAAAGGAACAATAGGCATCTTATACCGGAAAAGGGGAGGGAATGTCAGCCGGAAAACGCATGCGACGCAAAGACAAGTGAAGCCGGGAGATGCTCGCCGAAGTAATTTGGGTCATGGCGCCCGTGGTAGAGATGGAATTCGTGAGCGATGCGCCGTGAGGTCAGGAGTTTGTCGAGAGCGGTGGCGCCGGCATCGAAGCCGTAATCGTCCTGATCCCCGCAGTCAAAATATATTTTCAGGCCCGTGAGGTTGGCGGCGCGGGCGAGTGCAATCGGGCTGTTGCGATCCCAAAACGCCTGATCCGGGGGAATTCCGAAAACACTGCCAAGGACGCGCGCGCGTGGAGAGTTCGGCGCCGCGCCGAGAAACACGGGAAGCTTTTCGATCAGCGCGGCACTGTGCGCGCTGGCGGCGATGAATAGTTGCGGATGGCGGAAGGCTAAGTGCAATGCGCCATAGCCTCCCATGGAAATTCCGGCGATGGCGCGATTTGTGCGGCCCGGCGCCACGCGATAACGCTTTTCGATAAAGGGGAAAAACTCCTGAAGCAGGAAATTTTCGTAGCGCTCCTTCCCGGGTTTTGAATTGATGTAGAAGCTGGCACGGCCGTCAGGCGTGGCGACAAGAAAATCCTTCAGCACACCCTTTTCGCGCATGTCTTCCGCGAGGTTCCACGCGCCGGAATGAACGAAGAACTGCTCGTTGTCTCCAAGGCCATGAAGATAATAGAGAATTGGGAAATGGCGCGCCTTATCCGCGTCGAACGACGGCGGAAGAACAACGCAATAGGGAACCGGGCGGGAAAGAATCTTGCTTGGAAGGGAGTTGCACTCGACGCGGCCGGTTGCGGCATAGGACAAAGGAAGAAGGCAAAGGAAGTTAAGGAAAGAAAAGAGAAATGCGCCGCACAGGAGTTGGCGAGGGGAGAAGTTATTCATACCGAAGGGCGTCAACGGGATTGAGCTTGGCGGCACGAGAAGCAGGATAAAGTCCCGCAGCCAGGCTGACAAGAACAGCGAAGATGAGGGCGGCGATTACCAGCCACCATGGCACGGAAGAGAGCTCGATGGGATTCAGATTTTGGCGCTTCAGATAGACGTTGGTGCCAAAAGTGATGGCGCGACCAAGGAGCCAGCCGAACGCGACTCCAAGGATTCCGCCGAGGAATCCCATGACGCCGGCTTCGACGAAGAACAATTGCTGGACGTCAGAATCCGCGGCACCGAGGGCTTTCAAAACGCCGATTTCGCGCCGGCGCTCCAGAATCGCCATGACCAGGGTGTTCACGATACCGAGTGTCGCGACGGCCAACGCGAGGCTGCCGAAAATTCCCAGGAGCAAGTCAAAGACGGAGAAAAACGTGCGCAAGGATTTTGAAGCATCGAGAAGCGAAAAGGCGTTAAAGCCGAGATTTTTGATGGAGGTTTCGAGGGCCTCAACATGGGAAGGCGACTTGGCACGCACGGAAAGAGAAGCATAAGTGGTCTTGCTCGAGGTGTTGCCGCGGACAATGTCCCGTAAATCGTTGACTTGGGCTGCGCGCAGCGTCGAAGCCGTCGCGAGCGGCATGAGCAGCCGCGCGTTGCCGTAGCCGCCATACCCTGCCGCAGGCTCGGTCTCGACAATGCCGACAATTTTCAGCCGCAGTTCTTTCGGAACGACGGAAAAACCGCCGGATGGCTCTGTCGCACCAGAAGACGCGTCGCTGCCCGCTGCTGGAATCGCCTGGCGCTCGGCGTAACGAAGCGTGAGTTCCTGGCCGATGAGAGACGGAGGCTTGTCGGAGAGGTCTTTCGCGAACTCAATTTGCAAAATCGCTTCATTCGCCGCGGGTGAGGAAAAGAAATTGCCTTGCATGCCGTCGAACGCGCCGGAATTGCGGGAAGAGTCCGGCATGCCTCCGACCACAGTGGCATACGGCTTATTGTTGAAGCGGACCTCGGTGAAAAAACGAATTTGCGGATAGACCTCGGTCACGTTCGGAAGTTTTTCGAGTTGTTGCCGCGCGTCGTCGTCCAGGGGGCGCGGGGGTTTGTCTGATTCAACTTCGCGCTGGGGGCGCCCCATGCCACGGAAACTGTTTTTGGGCGTCACGAAAATGGTGTCAAACAAGCCGCTTTGCGAGAGCCGCTTGGAGGCCAGTTGTTGCAGTCCCACGCCGAGCGACAACATCGCTACAAGCGACGCGACTCCCACAGCGACGCCCAGGGTAGTGAGCGCGTTGCGCAAAATCGCCTCGCGAAGATTTCGCAGAGCGAGGTCGGTCAGGTCTTGCGGCTTCATTGCGTTACACCCGGCCTGGCAGGCGAAGTGCCAAGGAGTTTGCCGTCGCCCATGGTGGCCAGGCGATCGGCATAGCGCTCGGCCAGCGGCCGTTCATGCGTGACCATGACGATGGTCATGCCCAAGTGCGTTTGGAGATCGCGAAGGAGAGAGAGAATAGCTTCGCCGGTTGCGGAGTCCAGATTGCCGGTGGGCTCGTCCGCAAGAAGGATTTTTGGACGGTTGACCAGCGCCCGTGCGATCGCCACGCGCTGCTGTTCACCGCCGGAGAGTTCGGCAGGACGGTGGCCAATTCGATGAGTCAACCGCACACGCTCGAGAGCCTCGCGCACGCGGCCGGGACGTTCGGAACGCTCAACCTCCGCAAGGCGCAGGGGAAGCTCGACATTTTCTTCGAGCGTCATGCGCGGAAGGAGATTAAAAGACTGGAAAATCATGCCGATGGTATTGCGGCGATAGCGAGCCAACTCCAAGGAGGAAAGAGAGGCAAGGTCCTGGCCGTTCGCAAGAATCGCCCCTGAAGTGGGCCTGTCCAGTCCTGCCATCAGATTCAATAGCGTAGACTTGCCCGATCCGGACGAACCCAAGAGCGCAAGATATTCACCCCGTGCGACGGAAAAAGAGACATCATCGACGGCGCGCACGCTGGTTTCACCCATTTTGTAGTGCCGTGAAATGTGATCCATTTGGACGGCAAGTTTTGTATCGGGCATAGGCTCACTCCATAATACGTACAGAAGCGCGGAAACTTTCATTCCGCTTGGATGCGCGCAGCCAGTGGAATGTCGGGCTCGAACGAAATGGGGATAAGATGCGGGCAGCGGAGAAAACAGGGAAACGGGAGGGCCAATGAAAGCAATCGCCGCCGGGAGCGAATGGATTGACGCTTATGTGGAGCAAAAAGGCACGAAGCTTGGCGATGTGGCACAGGGATTGCGACGATTGGTGAAGAAAACCGTGGAGGGCACAAAGGAATCGGTAAATCCCTGGAAGATTCCCACGTTCGAGTCTCACGGGCCGATGTGTTTCTTCATGATTGGAAAGAATCACATAACGTTTGGATTTCTGCGAGGGACTTCTTTGCCAGACCCGGCGAAATTGCTTGAGGGAACGGGGAAGAATCTACGGCATGTAAAACTACGTTCGGTGGATGATCTGCGAAAACCCGCCTTGAAAAAACTGATCCAGGCTGCGGCGCGCCTGAACAAGAAAGAACCGATGGAAGGCTTGAAACGGAAGAAGAAGCGAAAGTAGTTGGAAAGCGGTTTTAAAGCGAGTGGCAAAGGTCGAGCCAGCGCCGGCAATAGCGGCAGTTGATGGCCGCGTACTGGATATGCAGAGAGCAATAGGCACAGGGTTTCATTCGATGCAGGAACCCTGGAATCAAGTCAGCGGCGGGCTATCGGAAGTCGCGCCACTGCTATTCTCGAAGCGGATTATCCCGGATTCGTCGGAATAAAAATGCCGGTTACCAGAAACTCCCGGCTGTAGCGGATCGGCGGAGATCGCATACCCTGTGATGTGGCCTTGGTCGTCGGTGCCACGCGGTTGATAAATGAAAACATAGCCGGACTTGACGGAGCTTGGTTGAGATAATGACCCATCCACCAGATTTGCATGCGAGCAGTCCTCCACCCCGGGCCCCAGGTTCGCCGTGGAAGCCGGGAAGCCTTTGTTCGGGCATTGCGAAGCGTAACTAAAAGGCGAGAGGGAGAGATGGCCGAGAATCACGGCGACGATTGGATGCGGGAAGAAAAAAGAAAAAGATACCGCAAATGAGACTACCAATAGCTTTGCCGCTGGTGGGCGGTTCGAAACCCAGAGGAAGAGGTTGGGGAGAGAGGGCGGAGCCAGACGTAGGGAGGCGAGTGCCCATTTGCGTGCCGCACTTGGGGCAGGAACTGGACGTCGTCAGGAATGATTTCGGCGCAATAAGGGCAGTTCATGCTGGTGCTCCTTCTACGGAACGCAATCAAAGGGAACGCGAAAAGTGCCGTTACGCTGGACTGTATAGCCCAGAATGTGAAAGGCGTCCAGCGCACAATGATTTTCACGGAGCGCCGGAAACCAGTCCCGCGGGCATAGGGGAAGAGTAGAATCAAGTCTGGTGCAGGAGTGCGAGCAGATGAGGGTGACGAAAACAAGTTGGCATCTCAAGCTCGGTCTTGTGGCCGCGATACTTTTCGCGTGCGTGGGTCCGCGACAGGGGGCAGCGCAAAATTGGGGCACGCCGGTGTGGTCGGACGAGTTCACCGGGCAGCTCGGCACACCGATCGACGCGACGAAATGGAGATTCGAGACGGGAATATTGAACGTGAACAATGAGGTGGAGTACTACTGCTCGCCGGGCATGACGTCGAGCGGGTGCAATTCCACTCAGGCGAACGCATACATTGATGGGAACGATCACCTGGTGATCCAGGCGATCAAGATAAATGCGAGCACAGCACCGAATAGTGGGAGTTGGACGAGCGCGCGGATGACGACGAACGGGACGAAGCAATTTCAATATGGGCGCGTGGAAGCGCGGATGATGCTGCCCAGCGGGGCCGGGCTGTGGCCGGCATTTTGGGCGCTGGGGATCAGTAACGGCTGCAGTTGGCCCGCTTGTGGGGAAGAAGACTACATGGAGAATGTGCCGGCCTCGGCTGGACTGGGGCCGACGAAGATCAGTTCTACGTTGCACGGGCCGGGATATTACGGCGCGAATGGATTGCACGCCGTGTACACATTTCCGAGCGGAGACGTGGCGGGGTATCACACGTACGGGGCGATCTGGTCGCCGAACATGGTGCAGTTTTATGTGGACGACCCGGCGAACGTATTTTTCGTGCGCACAGCATCGGATGTGCCCGCGGGGCAACAGTGGGTATTCAATCGCCCTTTCTATTTGCTGTTGAACCTTGCGGTGGGCGGTGTCGGTTCGTGGCCAGGACCTCCCGACGCAACCACGCCGACGCCGGCAGTGATGACGGTGGACTACGTGAGGATTTACCAAACAGCGGCGGTAACGGCACCGAACTTTGGAACTCCGCCATCGATCACGGTGAAGGCAGGATCGATAAGCGGGAATTCGAGCACGTTCAGCGTTGGAGATGCGGCAGGAAGTGGACGCATGTACTTGTCGTGCACGACAAACGCACCGAGGGCGAGTTGCCAAGTGAAGACGAATGACGCGCTGAATCCGTACACGCTGGATTTCACAAGCAGTTCGACGGGAACGGTTAGCGTGAGCTTGACAACAAGCGCGAACGGGGCGGCGTTGGCGTCCCGGTGGGGACTGCGGAATGTGGGTAGCGTCACGGCCATACTGTCGGTCTGTGCGATCTTCTACTTTTTGTACCGATTGCGCGGCAGAATGCTGCGACCCGTACCGGTGCTGGGGATGGGACTCTTGCTCTTGATGGTGGCGAACTTGCCGGGCTGCAATGGAGGGAGCAGCACCGTACCTCCGCCCAGTGGGGGAACCGCGCCGGGAAGTTACGCGATCACGGTGAATGCGTACACAATCAGCGGCAATGGAAACCAGCCGGATACGACGGTGAGCATTCCGGTAACAGTGAATTGAGAGACTGGGCAGGCGGGCGCGGTGTTCATTACCAGTCGAGTAATAGCCCCTAAACAATACTGAGACGCGCATTAAGTATTTCAAAGATTGTCAAAAGTGGTGCGCACACGGGACAATGCTCTGGTCATGGCGAAAAACAAAGATGTGGCAATTGTGGTGCTGGCGGCGGGCAAGGGAACACGCTTGAAATCGAGTTTGGCGAAAGTGCTGCATGCGGCAGGAGGACGGCCGCTGGTGGAGCACGTGGTACGTGCGTGTGCGCCGGTTGGACCCAAGAAGATAGTTGTCGTGGTGGGGCACCAGGCGGAGAAGGTGCAGGCGATTACGGAGCCGCTGGGGGCGGAGATAGTTTTACAGCAGCCACAGAACGGCACGGGCCATGCGATGCTAGTGGCGAAACGAGCGATCGGCAATGCGAAACTTGTGGTGGTCTTGCCGGGAGATGCGCCCCTGATTCGGACGGAAACGCTGCGAGCGCTAATCCAGAAACACAAGAAAGGACAAGCCGCGGCGACGATATTGACGGCCGTGCTGGCCGACCCGGCCGGATACGGAAGGATTTTGCGGAAGGGCGGGGACGCGGTCGCGGCGATTATCGAGGAATCCCAACTGACCGCGGAGCAGCAGGAGCTGAACGAGATTAATTCGAGCATGTACTGCTTCACGACGGCAAAGCTTTGGCCGGCGCTGGCAGAGGTCAAGCCAAACAACCGGCACCGGGAAGTCTATTTGACGGATGCGATCGGGGTGATGAACACGAAGGGCGAAACGGTGTTGGCGGAAATTGCCCAGGATTCTCGGGAGATGCTGGGCTGCAACACTCGGGCGGACCTGGCGGGCGTGGACCATACGTTTCGTGAGTGGAAGCGCGATGCGCTGATGCGGGACGGCGTGACGATTCAGTTGCCGGAGACAGTGCTGGTCGATCCCGACGTGGTTGTGGGCGAGGATACGGTGATTGAGCCGTGCGTGCAGTTGCTGGGGAAGACAAAGATTGGAGAGAGATGCGTGGTGAAGACGGGTAGCGTGGTGCACAACGCGGTGTTGGAGGATGAAGTCATAGTCGAGCCGCACTGTGTGATCAGCGAGAGCCGTCTGGATTCCGGAGTTGTGGTGGGGCCGTTTGCGCGTGTGCGCATGGAAACGCATTTGAAGAGTGGGGCGCGGATCGGGAATTTCGTCGAACTGAAAAAGAGCGTGGTGGGTGAAGGCACGAAGGCGATGCACCTGACGTACCTGGGTGATGCTCGAATCGGAACCAAAACGAATATCGGTGCGGGCACGATTACCTGCAATTACGACGGCTTCAATAAGTATCCGACGGCGATTGGGAACAAGGTGTTCATCGGGAGCGATTCCGCCCTGGTGGCGCCGGTGCGGGTGGGAGACGGCGCATACGTGGCGGCTGGATCGACGATCACGGAGAATGTACCGGCGGATGCGCTGGGGATCGCGCGCGGACGGCAGGTGAATAAGAAGGGCTGGGCCGGGAAAAAACGCCGGGAATTGGCAGCCGAAAACAGTTCCAAGAAGAAACCGAAAAGGCGCCGGTAAACGAAAACTCCACGTTCAGTTCGGGCGCTCCTGCAACGCGACGGTGTGCTAAAATGAAGTTCCCCGAATGTTAGCCGGAGTGACAAGACGATGAAATTTGGAGTGGTAGTCTTTCCCGGATCGAATTGCGATCACGACGCTTTTCACGCCATCGGCCACGTGCTGCAAAAGCCGGTGGAATTCATCTGGCACCAATCGGAAGACCTGCATAAATGCGACGCCATCATCCTGCCGGGCGGTTTTTCCTATGGGGACTACCTGCGCACGGGGGCGATAGCGCGATTTTCGCCGGTGATGAAGTCGGTGGAGAAGTTTGCGAATAGTGGCGGGCTGGTTCTGGGCATCTGCAATGGGCTCCAGATTCTGCTGGAGGCGGGGCTGCTGCCAGGTGCGATGATGCGGAACTCCGGGCTGCGGTTTATCTGCAAGCATGTGCATATCCGCGTGGAAGAGACGGATAGCCCGTTCACGTGCGCGGCGCAGAAGGGGCAAATCCTGAGAATCCCAATTGCGCACAGCGATGGCAACTATACCTGCGACGAGGCGACACTCGCGGACCTGGAAAAACATCATCAGGTACTGTTCCGGTACACGACGGCGGGCGGAAAAGACGACGCGTCGGGGAACCCGAACGGGTCGACAGCCAATATTGCGGGGATCTGCAACCGGGGAAGGAACGTAGCGGGGCTGATGCCGCACCCGGAGCGTGCCGTGGAAGAGATGCTGGATTCGAACGATGGGCTGGTGATTTTCCGATCGATGATCGAGGCGCTGGTGGGCACGGCGAAGGCAACGGCGTGAATCGCCGGAACAAGAAGAATTACCTAGGGGCACGACGAATCGTGCCCCTATCTTTTTGAAAAGGACACAATGTTGTCAGAAGCGGGCAAAAAATTAGAATCGGATTCCTCAGGGGCTGAAGCCCAAGCATGGCGCTGCACTTATGTCGGAGCTGAAGCTCCGACCCCCTAAAAGCTGCGGGATCACCAAGGATTCGGGAAGGCAAACGAGCGAATGGCTACAGCACAGGTGGAAATCAAAGTGACGCCGGAGATTGTGGCGGAGCATGGGATAACGCGGGAAGAGTACGCACGGATTCAGAAGATATTGGCGCGCGATCCGAACATCACGGAACTGGGAATCTTCAGCGTGATGTGGAGCGAGCACTGCTCCTATAAATCGAGCAAGGTGCATCTGCGGCGATTGCCGACAAAGGGAAAGTTGGTGGTTCAAGGTCCGGGAGAGAACGCGGGCGTAGTGGATATCGGGGATGGATTGGTGGCGGCCTTCAAGATTGAATCGCACAATCATCCGAGCTACGTGGAGCCATTTCAGGGTGCAACAACGGGTGTGGGTGGAATCCTGAGGGATATTTTCACCATGGGGGCGAGGCCGATTGCGGTGCTGGATTCGCTGCGGTTTGGAGAGATTGCGGCTTCGAAAAGCACCACGGAAGGAGAGGCGGCGAAGAACCGGCGCGTTCTGGATGGAGTGGTCCGCGGAGTGGGGAGTTACGGAAACTGCTTTGGCGTGCCGACGGTGGGCGGCGAAGTGGCGTTCGAATCATGCTATGCGCAAAACCCGCTAGTAAACGCGTTGGCGCTGGGTATTGCGAAGAAGGAAGAAATTTTTCTGGCCAAGGCCAAGGGCATCGACAATCCGGTGATTTATGTTGGAGCGAAAACCGGACGGGATGGAATTCACGGGGCGTCGCTGCTAGCCTCGGCGGAGTTCACAGAAGAGTCGCAGCAGAAGCGGCCGAATGTGCAGGTGGGCGACCCGTTCATGGAAAAGCTGCTGCTGGAGGCGTGCCTGGAGGCGATGAAGACCGGCGCGGTGGTGGCGATTCAGGATATGGGTGCGGCGGGGTTGACGTGCTCGACGTGCGAGATGGCATCGCGCGGCGCCACGGGAATTGAGATTGACCTGGCGAAAGTGCCGCAGCGCGAAACGAACATGACGCCGTACGAAATCATGCTGAGCGAATCGCAGGAACGCATGCTGCTGGTGGCGGAAAAGGGCCGCGAGCAGGAAGTGCTGGAGGTGTTCAAGAAGTGGGGCCTGGACGCGACAGTGGTGGGAGCGGTGACTGTGGGAGGGATGCTGGTGGTGAAGGACCGCGGCAGTGTGGCAGCACGGATTCCGGCGCACCCGCTGGCGGAGGAAGGGCCAGTGTACAACCGTCCGATGGCCGAGCCCGCCCCTCGGAAGGAGACCGAGAAGGACTGGTATTCGTTCGCGGCGGAAGGAACGGACCTGACGGCGAATTTCGCGAAATTGCTGGCGTCGCCGACGATCGCGTCGAAGCAGTGGGTTACGGAGCAATACGACAGCATGGTGCGCACGAACACGCTGGCGGGCCCAGGGGCGAGCGACGCGGCGGTGATAAGGATTAAAGAGACGAAGCGCGCGCTGGCTTTGGCGACCGACGGGAATGGCAGGTGGTGCCACCTGAATCCGAAGGTGGGCGCGATGCATGCGGTGGCGGAGGCGGCGCGGAACGTGGCGGCCAGCGGGGCGCGACCGATTGCGGCCACGAATTGCCTGAATTTCGGGAGCCCGGAAAAGCCGGAGGTGATGTGGCAGTTTTCGCAAGCGATTGACGGGCTGGGCGAGGCGTGCGAGGCGCTGGGAACGCCCATTACCGGCGGAAACGTAAGTTTCTATAACGAGACGCTGGGGAAATCGATTTACCCGACACCGGTCATTGGGATATTAGGGATTCTGGAGGATGGGTCGAAAGTTTTGAAGGTGGCGTTCCGGAACGAAGGCGACGTAATCGTGCTTCTCGACGGTTCCAACTCTTCGAAGGCCGGGCCGCAAGCTGCGCCGAGGGCCGGCAAACAACGGGAGTTCTCGTCTACTGAATACTCCAAGGCGATTGGAGGGATTGTGGCCGGAGAACCGCCGGCGATCGAACTTGGCGCGGAAAAATGGGTGATTGATTGCCTGGTCGCTCTGGCGGCTGCAGGGACCTTGCAATCGGCGCACGACGTGAGCGAAGGGGGCGTCGCGGTTACGCTGTCGGAGTCGTGCTTTGCGGCGAAGGGACTGGGAGCGAGCGTGACGGCGCCGGAAGACGTCGCTGCCGAGTACGCGCTGTTCGGCGAGCGAGGCGCGCGCGTGATGGTTTCCGTCTCCCCGGAAAAACTTGCCGCTGTTCGGAGTACTGCGAGACAATATGGTGTGGGCGCGCACGAAATCGGCAAAGTGACTGGCGACAATGCACTGCGCATCGAATATAAGGGGCATGCGGTGGTGTCGGCGTCAGTCCCAACGTTGCGTGATGTCTGGGCCAACTCGCTTGAAGAGAACTTGAAAATTCAATGACAAACAAACTTGCCTATGCAGACGACCGGTTTCACGACGAATGCGGTGTGTTCGGGGTATTTGGGCACCCGGAGGCGGCGAACCTGACGTATTTGGGTTTGTACGCGCTGCAGCATCGCGGGCAGGAGTCGGCCGGGATTGTGGCCAGCACGGGCAACGACCTGAACTTGCACCGGGCCATGGGCGAAGTAGAAGAGATTTTTCAGCCAAACGTACTCCTGAAATTGCCGGGTTCGAGCGCGATCGGGCATACGCGCTATTCCACGGCGGGCGACAAGGCGCTGTTGAATGCGCAGCCGATCCTGATCGACTGTAACAAGGGCAAGATCGCCGTGGCGCACAACGGGAACCTGACGAACGCGTTGGAACATCGGCGTCGGCTGGAACATCGTGGTTCGATTTTCCAGTCGAACAGCGACACGGAGGTGATCGTGCATCTGATTGCGCGGTCGCAGGCACGTAATTTTTCGGGGGCGCTGGGCGATGCGCTGAACCAGGTGGAGGGCGCGTATTCACTGCTGGTGCTGACGACGGAAGAGCTGTACGCGGTGAGAGATCCACGGGGATTCCGGCCGCTGGCGCTGGGGAAGATTGCGACAAGGGACGGGAGCGACGCTTGGGCAGTGGCGTCGGAGACATGCGCGTTTGACTTGATGAATGCGGAATACATTCGAGACGTGGAACCGGGAGAAATGGTGCGCATATCGCGCATGGGGATCGAATCGATTCATTTCAGCCCTCCAAAGCCGCATCAATACTGCATTTTCGAGCATGTCTACTTTTCGCGCCCGGACAGCACCGTTTTTGGAAGGTCGGTGAACGAATCGCGGGAGATGCTGGGGCGCTTGTTGGCGCGGGAACACCCTGTGGAAGCGGACATGGTTGTACCAATTCCGGACTCTGGCGTGCCTGCGGCTATCGGGTTCGCGCTGGAATCGAAGATTCCGTTCCGCATGGGGCTGATCCGGAACCACTACATCGGGAGGACGTTTATCGAGCCATCGCAGGCGATCCGGAATTTCGGGGTCAAACTGAAGCTGAACCCAGTACGGAACTTAATCGCAGGAAAACGCGTTGTACTGGTAGATGATTCAATCGTGCGCGGGACGACCAGCCGGAAACTGGTGCGCTTGATGCGGGAAGCGGGGGCGACGGAAGTGCATATGCGCATCAGTTGCCCACCGACGATTTCACCGTGTTACTACGGCGTGGATACGCCGACGAAGGAAGAGTTGATTGCTTCGTCGAATACGCCGGAGCAGATCCGTAATTATTTGGGCGCGGACTCGCTGGGGTATTTATCGCTCGGGGGGTTGCGGCAGGCAGTGAATGACACCGAAGGAAAGTTCTGCACGTCTTGTTATACGGGCGTGTATCCGACGGATCTGGTGCAACTGGAAGTGAAAGAAGGAAACGGTACCGCGAGATTCAATGAAGAAGTGACGGTGGAACGTGAAAGCTGACGCAAAGATGCCCGGGAAGAAAAAGGCCGGCACGGAAGAGGAATTCCCGTTGGGCACGCGCATCCGGAAGGAAGTGATCGCGTGGGCCTGGGTGATCCTGGTGTTTCTGCTGATAAATGGCACACTGGGGCAAGCTCGCGTGATTCCTTCAGGCTCAATGGAAAACACACTGCTGGTCGGAGATCACCTGATCATGAGCCGTTTGGGTTACGACGCGGGCATACCGTTCACAAACTGGCATGTGTCCTTGTGGCGGAATCCCCAACGACTGCAGATTGTAATCTTCCGTCCGCCGTACGATCACAGCAAGACGGACCTGGTCAAGCGCGTCATTGGCTTGCCTGGAGAAACGATCGATATCCACGGTGGGTTTGTTTGGATCAACGGCAAGAAGCTGGAAGAGAAGTACACCACCGGGCCCACGGAAGTTCCTGATCACTATGAATTGCTTGCGCCATTCCCAGGGGTTCCCTTTACCGTGCCGGAAAACGAGTATTTCGTGATGGGCGATAACCGGGGAAATTCCTACGACAGCCGGTACTGGGGCTGCGTTCCACGAAGTGAGATTCTCGGGACGCCAGTGACAATCTATATGTCCGTGGACGCGGACGGCGACGCGTGGAGCGGCAGTATCGGCGGGCGTTTTCTTGCCTACGGAAGCGCCCTGCTTCATCCCAGTAGGGTCCGCTGGAAGAGACTATTCGAAACTTTTTAATAGAGGCCGATGAGGGCAGAGCCGCAAATGGTTGGGGCGTCCGCATGGCTGGTTGGAGTGAATCGTGAAAGCTGACGCGGTAAAGGCGAAGGGGAAAAAAGAGGAAGGGAAAGAAACGGCCGTGCCCATGAGCGTGCGGGTGAAAAGCGAGGCCATCGCCTGGTTCTGGGTGATCCTGGCGTTCATGCTGATCAACGGCACGCTGGGCCAAGCGCGAGTGATCCCCTCGGGGTCGATGGAGAATACGCTGCTGATCGGGGACCACCTGATCATGAGCCGGATTGGATACGATGCGGGCATTCCGTTCACGAACCTGCATGTGCCGCTGTGGCGAAATCCGAAGCGGCAACAAATCATCATTTTCAAGCCGCCGTTCGATCCGACACAGCCGGACTACGTAAAACGCGTGATTGGTTTGCCCGGCGATCTTGTGGACGTCCGCGACGGAGCGGTGTGGATTAACGGGGTTAAGCTGAAAGAGAACTACACGACCGGACCAAGCGAACCTGCGTCTCCGGGAGCCGCGCCACGCGGGTACGAGGACATCAAGCTGCCCTATCGCGTGCCGGAAAACTGTTATTTCGCGATGGGAGACAATCGCGGGAATTCCTATGACAGCCGGTTCTGGGGCTGTGTGCCGCGCAAGGATATTCTGGGAACGCCGGTAATCATTTACATGTCACTGGATGCGCCGAGAGATGCGTGGAACGGAGATATTGGAGCGCGATTCCAGGCGTACGCGAACGCGCTGATTCATCCGGGAACTGTACGGTGGCGCAGACTGTTCCATGTGTTTTAAGCTGTAGGCGGTCCCGCCAGACCCACAGGCGGGGCTGCGGTTTGAAGTGTGAGTCGACCGCCTGCCGAGTGGTTTGAGACGAGCAACTCGTCCCTCGTGGCTGCTCTCGCCCCAGCGGTCCTGAGCCGGCAAGCTGCACAATCGTTGTAGCGAGATAAAACAGACCTTGAAGGCGGCTTACGATGAAATACGCCGACGCGGGAGTAAACATCGCTGTCGCCGATGACGCGAAGCAGCGCATCCGGCATCTTGCCAGCCGCACGTTTTCGCCCGCGGTTTTGGGAGGCATCGGAGGGTTTGGCGGGCTGTTTGCGTTGGATGGGAAGCGCTGGAAAGAGCCGGTGCTGGTGTCGAGCGCGGACGGTGTGGGAACGAAACTGAAGATCGCGACAGCGATGAATGTGCATTCGACGGTGGGCGCGGACCTGGTCAATCACTGCGTGAATGACATTCTGGTGCAAGGGGCGGAGCCGCTGTTTTTCCTCGACTACCTGGCGATGGGGAAGCTGGAGGCAAACGTCGTCGAGCAATTGGTGGATGGAATGAGCCGGGCCTGCCGGAAAGCGGGATGCGCGCTGATTGGCGGAGAAACGGCGGAGATGCCGGGCTTCTATCCGTCGGGTGAATATGACTTGGCGGGATTTATCGTTGGCGCGGTGGAACGGAAGAAGATCTTGACGGGCAAGTCCGTGAAGCCAGGCGATACACTGCTGGGGCTGCCGTCGGCAGGGCTGCACACAAACGGATATTCTCTGGCGAGGAAACTGGTGTTTGAAGTGGCAAAGTTGAAGCCGGACACGTATGTGGCGGAGGTGGGAAACAAGATCGGGGCGGAGTTGTTGAAGCCGCATGTGTGCTACGCGCCAGCTCTGAAGAGCCTATTGATGCGGGGATGGGTTTCGGCGATGGCGCACATTACCGGCGGGGGAATTCCCGGGAATTTGCCGCGGGTGCTGCCGAGCGGGGTGAAAGGGATTGTCGATCTGGACGCATGGCCGATACCGCCGATCTTCAAGTACCTGGCGAAGCTCGGAGAGATTGACACCGATGAGTTGCTGCAGTCGTTCAACATGGGCATAGGGATGATCGTGATTGTGCCCGCGGAACACGTGAAGAATACGGAAGCTGATTTGAAGCGGAGGCGGGAGAAGTTCTATCGCATCGGGCGAATCGAACGCGGCGATACTGGAAAGGCGAGATTGGTGTATTCCGGGGCGCTGAATTTGTAATGCCTGCGCAGTTTTGCGCGGCGCCTCGGCAGAAATATCGCGACTAAATCCCTTTACTTTTTGACAGTATGCTCACCTTAAGAACGGAACGGCTGGTTCTGCGCGACTGGAGGGATTCGGACCGGCCGGCCTTCGCGGAACTTAACGCTGATTTGCGCGTCATGGAATTCATGCCCGGCCCGCTTTCGCGAGACGGAAGCGATCAACTCTACGAAAGAATCCAGACTAACATTCATACGCATGGCTTCGGCCTGTACGCTGTCGAGCTTCTTAACGATCACTTGTTCATCGGTTTCATCGGACTTTCTGTACCCTCCTTCGAAGCCAAGTTCACACCATGCGTGGAAATCGGCTGGCGGTTGAGCGCCGAGCACTGGGGGCAAGGGCTTGCGTGCGAAGGAGCCCGGATGGTTGTGCGGCAAGCGTTCGAGGAGTTGGGGCTCGAAGGCCTGGTTTCGTTCACTGCGGCGGCAAACACACGGTCCCGGCGCGTCATGGAAAAACTGGGGATGAGCCATGACCCAACGGAGGATTTCGACCATCCCAATCTTCCTGAGGGCCACCCGTTAAGGCGTCATGTGTTGTACCGCTTGCAGCGCCGCTCGTTTTGCTTGTGACACTCTTTGAGTTCTTGGCGGGCCCACTGAACTTGTAGATTCTGCAGATCAGGCCGCGGCTTTTCTCCTGCGGCTCCAATACCACCACTGACATTTTTGCGCGGGAAGATGCGGGTTGCGCGCCTGGGCGACAGCGGCGTGGAAGGTATCCAAAACGCAAGGGTCCTGGTGTTGGCCCGTGAGACGCTCGAGGCGGGAATAGAGTTTGCGAGGGTCGCGTTTGGCAAGTTGGGAAACCGAGCGGACGCCGAGAAGATGGAAATCGCGTTCGATGGCCGGGCCGACGGAGATAAGGTCGCGCAGTTGGCGTGCTTCAGTCATGGGAGGTCCTTTCTTGGTTCGCTTTATGTTCGCCATAGGCTAAAGCAGACTGTAGCGCATCCTAGGTGCTTTGCTCAAGAGATTTCTGTGGACGGTAGTAGGTTGCGCAAGGGCAAATGGTCTGGCTGAGTTGGTGGACCGGCTCCCAAAACCTCATAAGACCGCCGACTGATTTGTGGCCTGATCGGAAACTGAGACGCTTCGTTGAAGGTTGGTGATTTGGATGGGGTGGGGAGGTGTGCTAACGTTTTTTGTTTATGAAGAAGCGAATCGGGGTGCTGTTGAGCGGGCGCGGCTCGAATTTTGAGGCGCTGGCGGAAAGCGTGTCAGCGGGACGGATTCCGAATGCGGAGACGGCAATTGTGCTCAGCAATCAGCCGGACGCGCCGGGGCTGAAACGCGCCGAGGCGCGCGGTATCGCGACCCGCATGATTCCG
Source organism: Candidatus Acidiferrum sp. (assembly GCA_049686315.1). Classification (GTDB taxonomy): domain Bacteria; phylum Acidobacteriota; class Terriglobia; order Acidiferrales; family UBA7541; genus Acidiferrum. Next base: position 49,069 of record JBAVHY010000432.1, read on the forward strand.
TCGAAGGGGCTGCAGCGGGAAGCCTATGACCGGCAAGTGGTGGCGGTGCTGCAGGAACATAAAGTGGATTTGATCTGCCTCGCCGGCTACATGAGGCTGCTTTCGCCTTATTTCGTGGCGGCGTTTCCGCAAAAGATTCTGAACATTCACCCATCCCTGCTGCCTGCGTTTCCGGGGCTGGAAGCGCAAAAGCAGGCGCTGGAGCACGGGGTGAAGTTCGCGGGCTGCACGGTGCATTTTGTGGATGAGAATTTGGACGCGGGACCAATTATTTTGCAGGCCGTGGTGCAGGTGCTGGATAGCGACGACGAACACGCGCTGGCGGAACGGATTTTGAGGGAGGAGCACAGGATTTACAGTGAAGCGGTGAAGATCATTCTGGAAGGAAAATGGCGGATTGAGGGGCGGCGTGTGCTCCGGACGGATGCGTAAGGCGCGATGACAAAATTCAAGAGCGTAGAGGAACAGGTCGCGTACCTGAAAAAGGGCGTTGCTGAAATCATTCCCGAAGAGGAGCTCAAGCAAAAGCTCGCGAATTCGGCAAAAAGCGGCAAGCCGCTGCGCGTTTATCTGGGTGTGGACCCGACGGCACCGGACATTCATCTTGGCCACACCGTGGTCTTGCGCAAGTTGAAACATTTTCAAGACATGGGCCACACGGCCATTTTCCTGGTCGGTGACTTTTCCGCGATGATTGGCGATCCCACGGGGCAATCCGAAACGAGGCCGCCACTTAGCCAGGAGCAGGTGGAAGTCAACGCGAAGACGTACCTCGCGCAGGTTTACAAAATTCTGGACCCGGAAAAGACCGAGGTTCGCTACAACAGTGAATGGCTGGGGAAAATGTCCAGCTATGACGTGGTCCGGCTCTGCGGCCATTACCGGCTGGCGCGCATGCTGGAACGCGAGGATTTTCGCTCGCGGCTGGATAAGAATCTGCCGATCGCCGTGCATGAGCTTTTGTATCCTTTGCTAACGGCGTATGACGCTGTGATGCTGCAGTCGGATGTTGAATTGGGCGCCACAGAGCAGAAGTTCAATATCCTGGTGCACCGGGAAATTCAGCGCGAATACGGCTTATCCCCGCAGGTCGTCGTGACCATGCCCATCCTCGTCGGGCTCGACGGCGAACGAAAAATGTCCAAGAGCCTGGGGAATTACGTGGGGATTACGGAAGCGCCCGGGGAGATGTTCGGGAAGATGATGTCGATTCCGGACGAGCTGATGTGGTCGTACTACGAATTGGTGACGGACCGCACACCACAGGAAATTGTGGAATTGAAGAAGGAAGTGCAAGACGGGAAGCTGCACCCGATGGATGCGAAAATGCGGCTGGCAGAAGAAGTGGTCAGCGGGTTCCAGGGAAGCGTGGCGGGGAAGAAGGCGGCGGAGAATTTTCAGCGCGTGTTTCGAGATCGGCAGGCGCCGGAAGAATCTCCCGTAAAAAGACTGGCCCGCAGCGGTCCGACGCGAGTCTCTACTCTTCTTTTCATATGTGACCTCGTCCCCTCACGCAGCGAAGCCGAGCGCCTCATCAAACAAAAGGCCGTGGAAATTGACGGCGTGACCATAGAAGATCCCCGCAGGGAAGTCGACCTCGGCAAGCCCACAGAATTGCTTATCCGCGCGGGGAAAAAGAAGTTTGTGCGCGTGATAGTGGAGTAAGACTCTTTCCGCATTGAACCGTGCACGAGTTGCAGGTTGAGATCCTTCGTCGATCCGCATCGGATCGCCTCAGGATGACAGTGCAGTGCAATCAGTGAGAAAACTAAGCTCAATTCAATATTGCTTCGACGAACGATGAGACATGGCGGGCGATGGCGGGAGCGGCGGTCAGGCCCGGTGATTCAATGCCTACGAGTTGGATGACCTGAGGAAATTCGCGGTCAGGTTCAATGACAAAATCGGCGATGCCTTTGCCTCCCGGAGGAACAAGCTTTGGGCGCAGGCCGGTGTAGGCGAGTTGCAGGTCCTGTTCGGCGATTTCCGGAACCATGTGTTTGACGTCATCGGCAAATTCCGGAATGGTCATGCGGTCGCGTTCGTAGTTTTCCTTGCCATCAACATATTTGGCGGTGGGGCCAAGGAGCAGCGTGTCCCACAGAGTTTTGGTGAAGTGCAGGCCGAGGGAGAGGCCGTCCTCGTGGGGCAAGGGATAGACAAGATTGCGGACGAGCCCGGCGTGAGGGCCGCGAATCTCGCAATACTCGCCGCGGACTGGATAGATGGTCCAAGGGCGAGGGCCAAGAAGTCGCGCGACCTCATCGGCGTAAAGGCCGGCGGCGTTTATGACGCAACGCGCCTCGACGGATTCGGTTTCGGACTGATCCTCGTCACCGATGCGCAGAGTGACGCGGACGAGATCCTTGATCGGTTCGAGGGATTGGACTTTCGCGTGAGTGAGCAGGTTTGCGCCTTGCTGTTCAGCCAGCCGCGCGTAAGCGTGGAGGAGTTCTTCGGCGGAGCAGATGCCCGTGGAAGGGACGTGCAAGGCAGAATAACCTTTGACGTGAGGTTCCTTGGCGCGAATCTGCGCGCTGTCTAGTATCTCCAGGCCCACGACACCATTATCCTGGCCCTTCTTCAGGAGGGCTAGGAGTTGGGGTTCCTCCTTCTCCGATTTTGCGACCACAAGCTTGCCGGTGGTGCGCTGGGGAACATTGTGCTTTACGCAGAATTCCTTGGTGAGGCGGTTTCCTTCGATACAGTGGCGAGCCTTCCAGGAATTTTTCGGGTAGTAGATGCCGGAATGGATGACGCCGCTGTTGCGAGTGCTGGTGGCCATGCCGAGTTTGGGATACTGCTCGACAAGAAAGATGTCTTGCTGGCGCTGGGAGAGAGCTTCGGCGATTGCGCAACCGACTACGCCGCCGCCAACAATCAAAACATTAACCTGGTCCATAACCTCATAGGGTACGACAAAAAGCGGCCGTGAAATTAATCCTCTTCGTGCCCGATTTCCTCGAAGAAGTTTTTGCAAGGCTCGAGGCGAGCCTCGGAGCCGTCATGCACGGCGAAATGGGCGACTTTGGAAGGGTCGTAGCCATTCTTCCAGAGAGAGGCGCTGCCGTATTCGCCATCTTTGTTGAGGGCATAGAAATAGAGGTGGAAAGTGCCAAGCTTCTTCTTGTCACCGTTGTAGTTGTGCGCGACGCGGCCGAGAGCCTCGAGACAGGCGTCGGCGGGCTTCGTGCCTTTGCGCATCAATTCAACGATCGTGTGGCCGCCGGAGGTTTTGATGTTCTCCTCGCCCTTCCCAGTAGAGCCGGCTGCGCCAACCTCGCCATCGACAAAAAGACCCGCGCCGATGATGGGGGAGTCTCCGACACGCCCGGGAATTTTCCAGGCGAGACCGGAAGTGGTGGTGGTGCCGCTGATTTCGCCCTTTTCGTTGACGGCGAGGCAGTTGATGGTGCCTGTGGGAGGATGTTTGATGACGCGCTGGGCGTAGGCGATCTTTTCGGGATCGTGATCGAAGAGTTCAGCGAGATGTTCTTTCCACTCCGGGCTGTCGATGCCGGGGCGCCAGTTGAAACTGGTGCGAGCCTTCCAGGCGAGCCAGATTTTGCGCGAATGGTCTGTAAGAAGATTCATTTCCTCGAAACCCTCGTCCACCGCGAAGCGGCGGGCGCCGTCGCCAACGATCATGAGGTGATTTGTGCGCTCCATGACCGTTTTGGCCAGACGGGCAACGTTCTTGATGCGCTGGACGGACGCAACACTGCCCGCGCGATGCGTGGGGCCGTGCATTACGCTTGCGTCAAGTTCGACCACCCCTTCTTCGTTCGGGAGGCCGCCGTAGCCAACGGAATCGTCGTTGGGATCGTCCTCGACGATGGTGACGGCGGCAACCACGGCGTCAAGAGTGTCTCCGCCAGATTTGAGAACGTCCATGCCTTTTCCGAGAGCGTGCCAACCATTGGCGGAAGAGATGATGAGGGGACGCTTGGCCGCAGAAGCAGGCGAAAGAGAAGGAATTCCTTTGGGGAGAGCTGGGGCGCAGGCGGGCACGGATTCGCCAAATAACCTTGCAGTGCCGGCAAGAGCGCTGCCGGCTAGGGTGGTGGCAAAAAATTTTCGCCGGGTCCAACGGTTCATGACAAGCCTCCTGAAAAGGGGTAAGGGTGCCGAGTGGCACTGTAGTCCAGATTGAAGAAGAAAGGAAACATTTCCAGCCAAACTAGACGAAAGGCGGGTTAAGGCGCGGTTGTTTTCGCGGACCGCCTCAGAAGGCGTTTCCTACGAGAGAACGAAAGAGCGGATTAGTCGGTGCTGCCGAGGGGGAGGAAATACTGTGTGCCCTTAACGGGTTCCTGGAGGCGGCGGAGGAGTTGCTGCAAGTCATCGCTGCGTTCGACGAAATCGATTTCGGAGGTGTCGATGACGAGGAGGTCGGCGCCTTCGTATCGGAAGAAGAAATGCTCGTAAGCGCGGGAGACTTCCTCGATGTACTCCGGAGAAATCCGGTTTTCCTCGCGAGCTTTCTTCTTGGCAATACGGGCACGGAGCACTTCGGGCTTAGCCTGAAGATAAATGACGAGATCGGGTTGAGGAAGTTCGGTCGTCAAAGCCTCGTAATAGCGTTCGTAGAGTTTCAGTTCGGCATCATCGAGATTGAGGTTGGCGAAGATGCGGTCTTTCTCCATCAAGAAGTCGGAGAGGACGGGGCCGGGTGTGTCGCTGGCGAGGGCTTCACGAGTACGTTTCTGACGTTCCATGAGGTAGTAGAGCTGAGCGTGGAAAGCGGCGCCGGGTTTTTCCGCGTAGAAATCAGCAAGGAAGGGGTTGTCCTCGCAATCATAGATTCGTCGCGCGTGAAGGCGCTCGGCGAGGATGCGGGCGAGGGTGGTCTTGCCAACGCGCAAGGGTCCCTCGATAACGATGAAATGTGGGGGCTGGGAACCGGGTTGCGGCTTACGTGCACGTTTCGCGGAAGAATCAGAAGCGGCCATTTAGCCTCTGTGGGACGAGGAGATATCTGTCGCGGTGAATTATAGCAGTTCTTGCGCATTCCCATGCGGAGTGCAGGGAGGTGCTGGTACGAGGGTTCTAGAACGAGATGGCATGGGAGGTGAAAAGAAGTACTACCAAAAACATGACCAATGGGCCAGTGACACCTGTTCTTTGGTACAGTAGGGTAGAGATAGTTGCAGCTGCCTCGGCACGCTCCCCCCTAGCCCTGCAATGACTGAGGTGGTCTTTGATTATCACAGCACTTTTGTTTCTTTGTTGCACTTCGATTTCTGCCGACACGCCGCTGATTCCGGAAACTTCTCCAGCCACTGAGCTGAAATCCCTGGCGCCTGCCGCGGGTGCGAAAGCCATTGAAAACACGAAGCCGGACGCGCCAACACCGAAGTTCGCGTCTTCTTCAAGAGCGGAAGGTGGGCTCGGATCAGGCTTGGAATCCAGCTCGTCCGCCATCGAACCGGGTTTGAGTACTCCAGTGAAACCAGCCATCCCGGAATCGTATGGGACGGCGCGCCAGAGGAAGATTTGGTACGGGTTGATGGCGACGAGCCATGGGGCGGCGGTACTTGATGCGTGGACGACGCGGCGCGCGCTGAGCGGAGGATATGGCACAGAAGCCAACCCGCTGCAGCGGCCGTTCGCGCATTCGAGCGCAATTTACGCCTCCACCCAGGTGGTGCCGCTGATGGCGGACTATGCAGGCCGCCGGATGATGCGAAGCAGGCACCCATGGATGAGGCGAGTGTGGTGGGTGCCGCAAGCGGCAAGCGCAAGCGTTTCCCTGAGAGCCGGAATCCACAACTACGGCGTTGCGCACTAAGATCTGAATCGCCGCTCGAATCGCCGGGCTATCGAGCCACAATTAACAAGGCAAAACTGCCCGACTTCATCGCGCCGCGTCGATGGCCCTTGCCTTGGAGGGTCAGGTCGAAGCCGCAAGACTCCACACAGGTTTTCTGGCCGCAGGGTCTCACTACACTCCTGATAGCTTCTCCGACGACACCCGTGTTGCGCTATAGTAAGGCTACCCGCCTTGCGTCGTTGCTCACCTCGGCACTATTTGAAGAACCAAATTCCTTCAGGCGGGTTAAGATTCGTTACCTTAGACAAAGACAGGCCGGAAAGCATAGGGGCGCTGGCTGGAGAGGCAGGGGGGTGTATGAAGAAGGCACTGATGGGAGTGATGCTGCTAGTGGCGGCGTGCCGGGTGGGTGCGCAGGAAGAAAGTTTGGCGCCCGTGCGGACGAATGCGGGAGCGAGTTTCAATGAGAGTTCGGC
>JBAVHY010000433.1:0-10090 GCA_049686315.1 Candidatus Acidiferrum sp.
GAGCGGGGTTTGCCGAGCGCGCGCGCCACTTGCGTGTAGGTGCGCGTTGCTCCCCGCGGAATTTTCTGAAGCTCCTGCCACACCCGGCGTTGGAATGCCGTCGCCTGGACATCCAGCGGCAAATCCACGCTGGGGGCGCTGCCCTCGACGCGGCGCACAATTTCGCTGAGCCAGGTTTCATTGCCCGCCGGCGCGCGCACGATTTCCGCCTGGGCATATTCCTTGCGCAATTCCTCCACCAGGGATTTCTCGTTTTCTCCCAGATAGACCGCGGAGACGCCACGCTCCGTGGAGGCAACCAGCACCTTGCCCAAGGTTGTATTCGCTACCGTGTACCCGATCCGCATACCGATTCCCCCTTTGCGGTACGACGCGGGCGTCATACCTAAGTGCGCATTCGTTTTTTCGTAAAGACGGCTGGATGAACCATAGCCACAAGCGTAGAGCGCGTCGGTGACACTGCTACCTGCGCGCAGCATTTTCTTGAAGCGGGCCAGGCGAGAGGCTTGCTCAAATTTTTTCGGTGAGAGTCCGGTTGCGCGGTGGAAGGCACGGCGCAGCTTCGCGGGTGAAGCGTTTACCTGTGCAGCGAGGGAAGAGAGGCGAAACGATTCGTCGTTCCCTTTAGAAAGCACTGCGGCCACTTGTTGCACGAGGGCGGTGGCAGAGTCCTGCTGCTTCGGGCGGCAACGGCGGCAGGGGCGAAAGCCGTGACTCTCGGCGTCCTGAGCAGTGCGGAAAAAAAGGGTGTTGCGGCGCAAAGGGCGTCGCGCGGGGCAAGACGGACGGCAATAAATGTGCGTGGAGCGCACCGCAAATACGAACGAGCCATCAGCGCGAGGATCGCGGTGAAGCGTGGCTTGCCAGTAGCGGTCGGCGGCTTGCGGCGCGATGCGCGGCGATGACGATGGATTGTGTAGCGTGTTCATGGCTCTAGGCTACCTTGGGCCAGAAAATCAATCTATCCGATTTCGGACGGCAAAGTGGCGCGCTTATAGTGGAAAGCATTCAGGCTTCTCCTGGAGCGGGCACGGCTTCGTCGGCTTGAATCGGATCTTTGTGCGGAGCGGTGATGACCAATAGAACCGCGGTTAAGATGATGCAACTGGCGAGCAGGGTGCGCAGAGAGAGCGGCTCAGCGGCAAGAAACCAGCCAAGAAAGAGCGCGACTACAGGATTGACGAAGGCATACGTGGCCACGCGCGCGGCAGTACTGTGCTTGAGAATGTAAACGTAAGCGCTGAAGCCAATCGCCGAACCAAAAACAATGAGGTAGAGAAGAGCGAGCCAAGAGCGAAGCGTCACATCAGCGAGGTGGAAGTGGCGCGTTTCGCCAAGGACAACAGCGAGCACGCAAAGCGCCGCGCCACCACTGAGAGTTTGCATTCCCGCACCAAGGAGGGGCGAGCGCGGTAACGGGTGATGCCGGGAGAAGATGGAACCAGCAGCCCAGGCGAGTGAAGCGCCAATCAGGGCACACGCTCCCAGCGGATTGATGCGCTCCGAGTTGCCGAGATGCTTTGGGCCCACGAGCAAAACCATGCCTGCAAAGCCGAGTAGAAAGCCGGCGATGACGCGCGGCGCGGGGCGCACGCCTCCAGGGCGCAGCCAATCCACGAGCACCATCCAGAGAGAAACGGTAGCGACCAGCAGGGCGGCGATGCCCGAGGGGACGGTTAGTTCCGCCCAAGACACCGTGCCATTCCCGACCATCAGGAGCAAGCAACCGGTAATGAATGAAGTGCGCCACTGTGCAAGAGTGGGCTTTTCCCGGGTGATGATTCGGAAGGTGGGATAGAAGAACAAACCTAAGGTGAGATGGCGTATTCCCGCGAGGAGGAAGGGCGGAAACGACTCAATGCCGACACGGATAGCGAAATAGGTGGATCCCCAAACGATGTAAACGAGAGCAAAAGAAAAAAGTACGAGGGTTGGGTGCGACGATTGGACGGCGCTTGAGGGTGAAAGTGTCTGCAAACTGGAGCCGCGCGAATTAGTAGCCATGAGAGTTTATTGGATGAGAGATAGCGCAAAAAGTTTGAAGAGTGGGGCGGATAAGGGGGGCACGAGGAGGAAGAGTACTGTTACCAAGTGTTTCGCTTTAGGACACTGGCGCCGTTTTCCGCAGATTGACATGTGTCAATTTGGGAGTCATCTTTGTGGCCAACACTTTACAGGGTTTTCCAGGTATCCGACAAGTAAGATCAATAGCCACCGCAACAGTGGGCTATGTGTCGGTTTATCTCTTTGAGGGTGGGATGTCATGTCTGCACGCGACCGCGCATGGGCTGGGAACAATTTGCCAAAACAGCCGGACTCGACGACCAAGACCGCCAGAGTACCAACATTTTGTGAAGAATTGGGCGCAGTGCCGCAAGCGCTGACTTTGAAGGTTGTACCGCTGATGAGGAATTCTCAACTCAGGCGATTCGTGCAAGTACCCACCTATGCAGTGGGGGTGTACGTGGAAAAGCGTGAAAGCCCGCGTGCGTCTTTAAGACTGCCGCTAAAACTGCGCAGTGTCGCTGGGACGATGGAAGAGTTTCCGGTGACGCTGGTAACGAGGGACATTAGTTCTTCCGGGGTCTTTTTCCTTTGCCCGAAGCCTCTGGCGATGAGCACGGAAATTGAGTTGGATATTGTACTGGTCAGCCGGCCGTTGGGGTATGGGAATGTTGTTGTTTCGTCGAAGGCGCGGGTGCGCCGGATTGAAGCTGCGAACATGCCAGGTTGGTTTGGAATTGCGGCCAGTTTTGACGATTTTGCATTTGGGCGGGACGATATGATCCCCAATTCGCTCCCTGCCTACTAAACAGACTTCCCTTCTCCAGCGTTTCCTCCCCGCGATTCTGCTAATCTTCCAAAGATGCGCGCACAGAAACGTCTGGCTGGAGTGCTGTTTGATTGGGACGGCACGCTGCTTGATTCCTTCCATGCGGATTCGCAGGCCTATCTGGCAATGTTTCGGGAGGTCGGCTTGGATTGGGGACTTCTGGAACTGGAGAGACACTATTCGCCGGACTGGTACACCGTTTACGGTGCGGCGGGAATTCCAAAAGAACGTTGGGATGAAGCGGACAAGCTTTGGCGGGGCTTTTATGCGATGCATCCTTCGAAACTGGTCATCGGGGCTCGACGGGTACTGCAACAGTTGGCGCGCCGCCACGAATTGGGGTTGGTCACCAGCGGCGACCGGGAGCGTGTGCTTGGGCAGTTGCGTAAATTCGCTTTGACGCGGATGTTTCGCGCGCGGGTCTGCGGAGGAGATACGCGACAGAAAAAGCCACATCCGGCGCCGCTGCGCCTGGCGCTGCGACAAATGAAACTGGAAGCGGAGGAGTGCGTGTATGTGGGAGACACGCCCGAAGATCTGGAAATGGCGCGGGCCGTGGGGATGCGAGCCATTGCGGTGTTAGGGCCGTTCCCGACGGAGCAGCGTTTGCGGGCGGCAAAACCGGAGTTTTTGCTGAAGAAATTGGAGGACTTGCCGAGTTTGCTGGAGAGGATTTGTGGAAAGATGTGAGGGTGAAGCTAGAGAGATTTCCCATTCTCGCGTATGAAAATCCGGTTCACAGGGAGAAGAAAGGGCTCGAAGACTCGCCCCTGCGCTACGGGATCAGGGTTTTGAAGTTGGGGGATTGGCGGCGGACGCCGGCGGTGATGGGGCACTGACTGGCACAGAGACGGGAGGGAATGGCTTGAAGTTGGTCCACTTGATGGTGACGCGAATGGGAATGTCGCGATCTTTCATCTTGTAGGTTCCTTCGGCGCGCGAGTAATTCGGGAACCAATATTTTCCATCGACATTTTCGCGGTAGGTTTCGAACATGCCGAAAGGGAGCGTGGGAGGATGCATGTCGCCGAGATCGGTGACCCACTTGCCGTAAGTCTTCACCACTTCTAGGTACTTTTGGTCGACCCAGATGACGCCGTCAAAAAGAGGGTGCTGGCGATCGAGGGTTTTCGGAGAAACCTGGAAGATGTAGCAATCCACCTCATCGATCTTCTCGGCGTTGAGATATTGCAGGTTGTATTTGGATAGTTGGCCTGGGGTGACGGGATAAGCGGGGACTCGCGTGAGGAGTTGCGCGTCTTCGGGCTCGAACTGAAGATACTGGAGCGAGGATTCCGGCGCGGCAAGGGCCTTTTCGTAGAGTTTGCCATCGGCGGACCGAACGGCGTCATAGGTGGCGCTAAATTCTCCCGTGGGCCGGCCATCGGGGCCGAATTCCTGGATGCGAATGGTTTTTCGGTAGGCGAACTGCGGCCGGGCGTCTTGATAGACTTCTTCCTTCTTGGAGAAACCCTGAATAATTTGCGCCGGAGGGAGAGAGGGGGGCGCTTCGGGTTCTGGGACGCCGACGACACGTGTCACTTTATGTTCTGGGGGAGGCACGAGCGGGCCGGGAGCGTTTTCCTGGGCAAGAATGGACGGAACAAAGAAGATAGAAATGGCCATGAATCGAGCGAGGAACAGGGTGCTTCGGAAACCACGCAGAGATCTGGAATCGATGTCAGCCATAATAAAGTTAGATGCAGACGAGCAGGCGCCGGGCCGCCTCAGGCCGCGGCTATTCCGGTTGACTGCAAGTGTAACGCAAGTCAAGGAATGGCGAAGGCGTTTTGGAAGAAGACTGCGGGTCTTTGATACAATTTGAAGTTCCCAAAATGCAGAAAGAAGAGCTGCAAGCGCGACGATTTGTGGTGACGGGGCGTGTTCACGGCGTCGGATTCCGGAACTACGCGGAGCATGTCGCCGGGAAAATTGGTGTGCAAGGGTATGTGCGCAATCGCGAGAACGGCAGCGTGGAAGTGCTGGCAATGGGGAACATGGAACAACTGGGGCAAATGCGGGAGGCGCTGCAGAAGGGACCGGCGATGTCGCGGGTTTCCGGGGTGACAGAAGTGCCAGACCAAGTGGATCGAAATTATCTGGGGCAATTCAGCATTGAATACACAATCTGACGAGGAGCGGTGGGAATGGAAGATTTGAAGAAGTTGATCCGCGAAGTGCCGGATTATCCGAAACCCGGGATCTTGTTTTACGACCTGACGACTCTGCTGAAGGACAAAGAAGGGTTTCGGTGCCTGATTGACCGGCTGTGTGGTCACTATGATGGGCACAAGATTGATTTGGTGGCGGGAATCGAAGCGAGGGGATTCATCCTTGCGCCCGCGCTCGCCTACCGGCTGAAGGCTGGATTTGTGCCGGTGAGAAAGCCGAAGAAGCTGCCCGCCAAAACGGCGAAAGTTTCGTACGCGTTGGAGTACGGCACGGACGCGCTGGAAATCCATGAGGATGCGGTGCAGAAAGGACAGCGGGTTTTGCTGTGTGATGACTTACTGGCGACGGGAGGCACGGCCTCGGCAGCGGTGAAACTGATTCGTTCGCTCGGCGGCACCATCGAGGGCGCCGCTTTCGCGGTGGAGCTTAGTTTTCTGAACGGCCGCGCGAAATTGCCGCAGCTGGACGTGTTCTCATTGATCCAGTACGACAAATAGGTCAATTTGCGCCGGGCTGCTTTTCCAAGTACTCAACTTCGTGGTGCGATTCGGATAGATTCACGGGTGCGTCCCGACCTCCAGAGTCTGTGTGAGGACTAGAGAAGGCAGCCCTCAACGGCTATAGCCTTGTGGGATTTGCGGCAGTTACGGCATGGCTGAAAGCCATGCCCTGACGAAAAACGTTCGTACTCGCACGGACTCTTCAGGCGGGGTGCAAATCCTTGGGAACTACCCGGGACAGAAATGCGTACAGTACTAGAGTTGGAGGCACGCATGTACGACCTAGCCGGCAATCTTCGTTACTCTATCCGACAGTTCAGGATGTCCCCGGTATTTACCGTCACGGCTATTCTCACTCTGGCGCTTGGGATCGGCGGCACCACGGCAATTTTCTCCTTGATTCACGCGGTGATGTTGCGGTCTTTGCCGGTATCAGATCCCGCCACGCTCTACCGGGTCGGCGAAGGAGACGAATGTTGTGTCGAAGGCGGTCCCCAGGACACCTGGGGAATGGTGTCGTTTCCTTTGTACGAGCGGCTCAAAAAGGAAACGCCCGAGTTTGAGGAAGTCACCGCATTTCAGGCGGGACGCGGCATGATGAGCGTAAGGCGCCAGGGCAAGGAAACCGGAGCACGGCCCCTGCATGCGGAATACGTCGATGGCCATTATTTTACGACGCTCGGGGTAGGCGCTTTCTACGGCCACGTGCTAACGCCCGAGGATGACAAACCTGGGGCTCCGCCAGTGCTAGTGCTCAGCCACCGTGTCTGGCAGACCACCTATGCCTCCGATCCCTCGATTGTCGGTTCGATTTTAGTAGTGGAAGGCCATCCGTTTACGGTGATCGGGATTGCCCCAGCCGGTTTTTTCGGAGAGACGCTGGAAAGCGACCCGCCAGAAATCTGGGTCCCCTTGCAGCAAGAACCCATGATTGATGCGGAGGGTAGTTTGCTGCGTCAGCCAGTCTCTGCATGGCTGCGGATGATCGGGCGTCTTCGGCCGCGAGCGTCAACGGCGGGCATGTCGCCGCGATTGACAGGAGTTCTACGCCAGTGGATGCAGTACGATTCTGGATACCCATCGAACTGGATGCCGGACGTCATCCAGATGCTCCCCAAGCAGGTGCTGAATGTGATTCCGGCCGGGGCGGGAGTGGCGGTGATGAAAGAAGAGTATGGCCGGAGCCTGAAGATTCTGCTGACGGTGTGCGGTTTGGTGCTGCTCATCGCTTGCTCAAACGTCGCGAACCTGCTGCTGGCTCGCGGCGTGACGCGTCGCGCACAAACGGCCGTGCGCATGGCGGTCGGAGCCACGCCGATGCAAATCGTTTCGCAGGCACTTTTGGAGAGCATTTTGCTCGCCATTGGAGGCGCGTTGGTCGGCCTGGTTGTCGCGGTAGCGGCGGCGCGCTTGCTTTTAGCGCTTGCCTTCCATACCGCCCATTTTCTGCCGATTAGCGCCGCGCCTTCTTTCGCGGTGCTGGGATTTGCCTTCGCGCTGGCCCTTGTGACCGGGATTATTTTCGGCGCGGCACCTGCGTGGCTCGCGACACGCACCGATCCCGCGGAAGCACTACATGGATCGGGCCGAGGAAACAGCGATCGTTCTTCGCTGGCGCGCAAGACGCTGCTGATTGTGCAGGCCACCTTGTCGGTTGTGCTGGTAGCGGGCGCCACCATGCTCGGGCGCAGCCTGAACAAGCTGGAGCATCAGGATTTTGGCTATCAGCTGCAAGGTCGTGTAATCGTGGCAATGAACAATCCTCCCGCCACGTACACGCAGCCGCAACTAGCCGCCATGTACCGCAGGCTCGAAGATGAACTCGTTCATATTCCCGGAGTGCAGGGAGCCGGGTTGGCGTTGTATAACCCGCTAACGAACAACTGGGGCGAACTGATCATCGTAGCCGGGCATGCACCAGGCAAGATCAACGAAGAATCCGGAGCGTCGTGGGACCGCGTCAGCGCCGACTACCTGCAAAACTTTGGGATCCCCATCTTGCGCGGGCGAACATTCACCGCCGCCGACAATGAAACCACGGCGCCCGTGGCCATCGTCAACGAGGCTTTTGTGAAGCGCTTTTTCAAGAGCGGCGAAGAGCCACTCGACCAGCACTTTGGATTGGACCTCCCGGAAAATGCGGGCAATTTCCGAATCGTCGGCGTCGCACGCGATGCCAAGTTCGCCGGCTGGGGCTTGGACAAGCCCGCGCGTCCCATGTTCTTTGTGCCGCTGGCGCAAACAGTAAATTACCCGCAAGAGTTGATGAAAATGATCGAACTCCGCTCTCACTTCATTGGCGGAATCATGCTTAAGACAAATTTGCGCAACGCCGACCTGGAGCCCTTGCTTACACAAAAGTTGGCGGACCTCGATCCCAATCTCACCTTCAACAGCATCCGCACCATGCGCCAGCAGGTGGAGCTTTCTTTCGATCAGGAGCGCGCCGTTGCCAGCCTCGCGGGTTTGTTCGGCATGGTGGCGTTACTGCTGGCTGCCGTTGGACTTTACGGCGTCACGGCTTACGCGGTGGCGCAAAAAACCAACGAAATTGGAATCCGTATGGCGCTCGGGGCCGACCGCGCGAACGTGATTCGGCTGGTGCTTGCTGGCGCGTTTACGCGTGTGTTCGTTGGTCTAATTCTCGGATTGCCTCTGGCGATCGGCGGCGGCAAATTGCTGTCATCACAGTTATACGGGGTTTCCTGGTGGGATCCACCGGCCCTGACTGTGGCCACGGCTGCGCTTACGATGTGCTCCTTTCTGGCGGCCATGATCCCCGCGAACCGCGCCGCTTCTATTTCACCGATGAATGCACTAAGAATCGAGTGATGGGATGCGTGAGTCAGTGGCGCGCGTTGCGCTGGCGGAGGGCTTCGAAGAGGACCACGCCGGTGGCGACGGAGACGTTGAGGGATTTGACTGGGCCGCGGGTGGGAAGAGAGACGACGAAATCGCAGCGCTTGCGGGTGAGTTCGTGCAAGCCGCTGCCTTCGCCGCCCATGATGATGCCGGTGGGCGTGGTGTAGTCCACTTCGGTGTAATTCTTTTCGCCTCTTTCATCGAGACCTACCAGCCAATAGCCTGCTTCCTTTAGATCTTCCATGGCGCGGGAGAGATTTGTGACTTTCGCGACAGGTAGGTGTGCCAAAGCTCCGGCGGAAGCGCGCGCTACCGCGTCTGTAAGGCCGGCGGCGCGGCGTTCGGGAATCACCACGCCGTGGGCACCGGCGGCGAGCGCGGTGCGGATGACGGCACCTAGATTGTGGGGATCTTCCACGCCATCCAGCAGGACGACGAGTCCTTGCTGACCTTTCGACTGGTTGGCGTGCGCGATGATGTCTTCGAGTGTGGCGGCGGCGCGGACGGCGGCGATCGCAACGACGCCTTGGTGATCGCGCGTGTTGGCGAGGCGATCGAGCTGGCCGCGATCTTCAAAACGCACGGCGATGCCGCGCTGGCGGGCTAGCTGAACAATCTCTTCGATGCGCGTGTCCTGGCGGCCCTTGGCGATGACGATGCGATCGAAGGCGCTGCCGGCTTCGAGGGCTTCGCGAACAGCGTGAATGCCGGTGAAACGATCCATGAGGGGAAAGTTTACAGTTTACGGTTCAGGGTTGACAGGGAAAACCGGGACAGCAGCACGAGGTTGGTGTACGGACTTTTGAAGGCGGAAAAGCGACGGCCCTTCGACTTTGCTCAGGACAAGCGAGCCGTCGCACTCCAAAAAGAAAAGCAAACCCAAGAACAGCGAGGGGAGGATTTGTGGCATTGCCACGTAAGAGTCCACCCTTCGCAAAAAGCGCGAAGAGTGGGGACCCTCAAGTTCATGGGTGAGCGGCGTGAGAAGCGAAACCAAAGAACCCAGGTGCAAAACCGGCCCCTGGGCACCCGAAGAAAATGAAAACCCGGGAACAAAGCCGCAGAGCTCGAAGACTCGCCCTACGCTACAGGGGGTCAATCGAGGGCGGAGCAGAATTCGAGGATGCGGACGCGGGCGGATTTGACTGGAACGGCGAAAGGAAGTGCGGCGGCTTCGTCGAGGAGGAGGATGACGCGGTCGAGTTCACCTTCACCTATGCGGCCAGCGAGCGCTAGGCGAATGGGATGGAACAAATCGCGACTACGAACTTCGAGGGTCTCTTTCAGGTGCGCAACGACGAGCTTGAAGCGGTCCGAGTTGAAGGGCCCAGGATCGAGAAGAAAGAGGGCGAGTTGACGGATTACGTCGCGGGCACCGTAACGGGCGAGGACGGCGTGGGCTTCGACGGCCTGGAGGATTTGAACGACGTCGTAGTGGAAAACTAGTTGAAGGAGAGCGGCCAGGGCCGAAAGATCGGCGGCGTGCGGTCCGAGGAGAGCGGCGGCTCGTTCGCAGAAGACAAGATGCTCGGGAGAGGGATCGGTGGAGAGCCACTGGCGTTTCTGGAGAAGGGCGAGGACATCCTTCGAGGTGAAAAGATTTTCTCTGGCGGGGTGAGGTTGGATGTGGCCCTGGGTGGACATGGAAGGAGTTTAGCGCAGGCAATAGGCGGAGCGACACAACAGCGCTGGCATAAAAGCCAGCGCTTGTCGAGAAGAAACC
>JBAVHY010000434.1:0-3571 GCA_049686315.1 Candidatus Acidiferrum sp.
CCACATTCCTCCGGCTGCGCCAACAAGCGCTCCTACACCGGCGTCCGATACTGTTTTGTAGTGACTGATCGTCGTCGGATTCTGTGACAAATGTTTACTGAAATCGCGATCCGTCACGAAAAGCCCGGCCGTAATACCGCTGAGCGGAACGAGCCACTGCGTATCAGAAAATCGAAGCTGTGCGGGACTGGTCCAGATCTTTCGTTGATCGTCCACGAACCTTCCCACCAATCCCATCCTCGTTTCTTCAGACTTTTTCGCTGCCGCGTTCGTTTCCGGCGTTGCGTCGGCCGGTGAAGAAGGCTTGGGTTTTGCCGACTCGCTTTCGGGCGTCGTAGGCCCCGCTCCTTGTTCTTGCCCCGAGGACACGCAAGCGGTACTGACGCCAAACAGCAGCGCCGCTCCCAGGATCACGATCTGGCCTCGCAGTCGTATCATCATGCGTACTCAGGGAATGGCAACAGCCGCAACCAATGCTGCAGATGAGGCGATTTGCGCGACCGTCAGCACGTTTTTGAGTGGACTGCTGGCTTGAACTGCTCTCTCCGGCACTACAACCGTGTCGCCCGGAGCCAAGGTTGCCGAGAGTACACCTCCAGACCAAAGGACGCCGTGCTCTCCGCTGGTGACAGAGCCGTCTGCACGGATAATGAAGATCGCGCCCTTGTCGCCAAGGTGCGTCGCGCCTCCAGCCCGGGAGAGATACCAGGCAGCATTCCTTCCTGGTGTATACGTGAGCGCGTTGGAGTTGTAGACCTGCCCAATGACCAACACCCCCCCGGGCTCTTTGGGTATCAAGAGCGAATCGCCCGCGCGAAGCTCGACATCGTCTGGGGAGCCCGAAAAGTCTTTGCGGTCCGGGCGAAGATGAATCACGAGTCGTCCCGAAATGGGAGCTCTTCGCAAAGCCTCGAGTACGCGCTGGCGCTGCTGGACCGCGGCCGCCTGGATTGCTGCGTCTTCCGTTCCTGTCGTGGATGCCGAAGGCTTTACGACGATGGACTCCTGCTCGAGCCGCTGGATCAACTCCTGGCGGCTATGTTGCTGGAGGTCACGAACTTCGTTTCGTTCGAACACTGCGGCGCGCGGATATGCGGTTGGGAGTAGCCCCCCCGCCCGGTTCAGGAGCGAACTAAGGCGTTCCCCTGGCCGGATTCCGTAGACACCTGGCTTTCGCACCTCGCCACGCAGCGTGACTGTCGCACCGACATCGCTCCAGCCAGCCTGTAGAGGGACGGTCAACACATCGCCGTCGTGCAACGGTAAATTCTGGTCTTCCTTTCCCGCGAGAGCAGCGGCCAGATTTAGCCCCTGGTGTCCAGCCTGCACGCGCTCCCCGGACGAATTAGCGATCGCATAATGTGTGAGGTCTCCTGAATCGGGATTCGCGCTGCGTAGCAATCCGCCAGCTGACTGCACTAAGTCTGCGGCGCGCATGTTGGCTGCAAGTGGATATCTTCCCGGCCGCGCAACCTCGCCTCTGACATACACGTTTGCTGGCGAAACTTGTTCCGGTTGACGATGCACGAGGATCCGATCGCGCGGTTGGACCAAAACATTATTCAAGGGATCGCCCGCGAGCGCGTTACTCAAGTTGATGCTGAGGACTCGTGTGGTCCCGTCTGGCTGCCAACGGAATAACTGCGCCGAGTCAAGCCACGCATCCGGCGTCGTACCCCCCGCCTGGTAAATCGCATCCCGCAAATGCTGTTGGCCAGAGGTATGATACCGTCCCGGCGCACGGACTTCGCCAGTGACAAGCACCTCTGGATCCGGCTCGAAATCGTACCGCCCGAAAATGTGGATGGTGTCGAGTGGTTCGAGCTTCGGCGCCTTATCGGGATGTTCAAGGGCGGCGGCCAGATCAAAGTTCTCAACAACTGGATGGTAGTCCGGTGCGTGCAGGCGAATGATCTCTGCATAGCGCACTGAAGGTTCCGGGAGCAGATCCGCATAGGAAGCCACGATGTCGGTAAGCTTCATCTCCGGCTTGTAAGAATAACGGCCTGGACGCAAGACATGCCCTTCGAGATAGATAGACGCGGAGTTATAAGGCGCAATCGGAAAAATGTGGATCTCGTCGCCGTCTTGTACGGCAAAGCTGCTCATTTGCGTGCGAATCGCATCCGCATCGCTGGTGTCGCTGATTTCGAAGCTCAGCATGGTGCGTTTTTCATGCGCTACCAAGCGCTGGACTTCGATGTGCTGCAGTGCCGCGGCAGGGAGAATTCCCCCGGAAAGATCAAGCACATCTGAGAGTGTCTTCTCATCGCGCAACTCGTAGATTGCCGGGCGGCGCACCATGCCTTCCACGGTCACCACGGGACCAAGCGGCGGAACCATCAAGGAGTCGCCGTTCTCGAGTCGCGCGAGATCCCCCCGAATGCTGTGGAGCAGCAGGTCGTAGGCGTCCACCTCCTCGACCAACTGTTTCCCCCGGTAGTGTTGAAGCCGCCGTAGAGAGCCCTGCGGTGTTACCCCGCCGGCCATAAACAGCGCATTTAACGGGGTCGAGAGCGAACTCACGTCATACGCGCCCGGTGAAGCTACGTCGCCGACCACGTAAACCCGTATGGAACGCAGCCGAAGCAGTGAAACGTCTGCGGACACGTTTCGGAATTGTGTTCTAAGAATCCGCTGTACTGCCTCCTGGACATCTCCAAGCGTCCGCCCGGAGACAAGGACTGGCCCCACTTCCGGTAGTGCCAGTCGCCCTTCGCGATCCACTGTTCGCAAGAGTCGCTGCGAAACCCCGCCCCAGAGATCAATCGAGAGGCTGTCACCTGGACCGACCACGTAGCTCGGTCCGACCGGCAGATCCATGGGAATATAATCTGGGTTTACCGTTCCTTTGCGGAAAACATCGAGGCCAAACCTCTCTAGTGGCCGGTTGGTTGCTGCCGCCTGCACGTAGAGGTCATACAGGGAAGGCACGTTCGCGTATGGATTCGGTCGGCGCACCATCCTCACTGCCTCCGCTCCGGCAGTGGTTGCAAAAGCCGAATTGCGCCCTGCGAGATATGGCCCGGAACTTCGCCCTGTCCGTGGCAGCCCGGCGTCGATTGATGATTGAGCCCGCTGAGAGACCGATTGCGATTGGAGATCTGCTTGACTGCTCGATGGAAGCGGAGAATTCTCTCCAGTCCCATACCCGGGCAGGCGTGACGTTTCGTTGAGGGGCGGATTCATATCGCCGCGCGCCGAAGTAAGCGCGGTTTCCGCGGACCCTGCGCTGGCCTGGTATCCTGAGCGCTGGTCCTGCGAAAGGTCTGTGCCATCCGGACGCGTCATCATCTGATTAGGCGAAGTTTCCTCGGCCCGCTGGATAGGTTCCGACGAACGTGGCGCACGTCCTGGTGTGGTCGGGCCCAGCGGCAGATTTTCACGATCCTCCGGGAGAGTCGACGGGGACGCACATTCCGGAATATTTCGCGGATCGCATGCAGCGTTGCGGCCGGAAGTTGAATTCTCAATCAGAGTGTCGCGGCGCTCGCCGACGCGCGCAAGCATCTGCGCCCGCTCCTGCCGCACGAGCCTTTGTTCCGCTTCGAGGTCCGAATCGGGATTAAGC
>JBAVHY010000435.1:0-25526 GCA_049686315.1 Candidatus Acidiferrum sp.
GAAGAGTATAGTTCCCTGGCGCGCTCGTCGGATTAATCGTTCCGAGACCGCCGCCCAACTGACCCACGATCACGAGGGAGGTGGGTATTCCTCCGGACGTGAACGTGAGACTGTTCGTGAGGTTGATCTGCAAGTCTTGCCCCACAGGCACTGTAATGACGACGGGAGACCAACCCGCAGGCGTCGTCCCAACTGCCGGTGGCGCGCTCGGATTTAATTTGGCGCAGGTCGCAGTCGATCCAGTCACCAACGCGCCGCAAGTATAGCCCCACATCGGAACCGTGGTGCCATCCGGCAGAACCAGGGTTGTCGGCCCTGCAGTCAGGCCAACCTGCTGCTGGGCGACAGCCAGACCTGCTCCAAACAGGAGAACAGTAATAAGTACCGCTGTCTTCAAGATAGCTTTAAGATTATTCGCTCGCATGTTCTTCCTCGTCGTCTCAGTTGGATTCTTCACTTACATGGACTCGTCAATTTGAAATTCCCGGGAATCGACCAGCATCATCATCAACATCCCACCTGGGAAAATATTGTTGGTGGTAATCTCGCGCTCGTTGTGCGAGTGCCACATGAAGGCAAAGCCGGCCTCACCACTGGGTGAGTTCGCGATTGTGCCCGATGGCGGAGTGCTCCCGGTCTGGCCGCACGTCGCGTTGGCCTGCGGGCCGGTCGAGCATCCAGTCGCGCGTAGTGTCGCGTCCGGTCCAAGGTAGGGACTTCCTCCATACCACGGGCCGTTCGCAAAGATATTCGGATCGGGCAGCGTGGCTGGCCCGCCGCCCGCGACGTCCCCGAAAGGCGCCACTTGTAGCGGCTTATTGTGGTCCTGGCACCACTCGTAATAGTTAATCGCTGTTGGCGCCCCGGTGTTGTAGCCATTGGCGTCAGGAGTACAAGTCAATTTGGCACTAGTGTCAGACGATGCGGGATTGTGACCGTACATATCCCAGTTCAAACCCTTGCCGGTGAAGTAGAAAATCCCATCCACGGTCTGTCCAGGTACTGTCGAGGTGGTGAAGAGCAGGGGACCGGCCAATGCCGGCGCGGGAGTAGATGAACCCGCATATGTAATCGTTGAAGGACTCAGAATTAAATTCCCGTCGCGTCCTAGAACACGCACATGGTTGGCATGCTCGTGGAAGGGATGTTGCCATCGGCCCGTGCCGATAACGCGGATCAACACCAGTTCGCCCGGATGCATGTGTGGATTACCGTTGTAGGGTTGGTGCGGATACTGGATCGCATAGTTAGGATCCATGTCATCGGGCATCGACCGGCCATTGATCATGAAGTAGGCAGGATGATACGGCTCTGTCGGAACGTTCAGACTGCATGCCGGAGCCCCAGCCAAACAGCCATTCTTTGCCGTAACCTGGGCCAACGCTTTTTTGTGGATATCGGGATCAATCTCGGAAAACTGGAACATATATTCCCGGTCGTAGCAGCTGTCTGGATGGTCGTAGGCGGCCGCGGCCAAGCGGAAATCGCTTTCACCCCAGAAACCGCGCGCGGCCTGGTTGCTCGCTTGTGCGCTCGCGCAACCAGAGAGGACTGTGGCGTTGTTCGGGAGCACGATGATGGCGCCGTACATGCCCATTTCAATCTGCAGGTCGCCTTGTGTGCCGCTGTAATAAGCGCGCGTCCCCGGCGTAGTGGCGGTGAAGGTGTAGGTCACCACCGTCGTACCGTCAGGTGGAGCCTCTTGTGTCATCAGGCCGACCACCCCGCCCGTCGCTGCCACATTAAAGCCCGGAAACAGAATGGAAGTATTGCCGGCAGCTGCAGGAAGATTATTGATCAGGCTGACTATGACCGTTTGTCCTTCCGTAACGATCAAAGTCGGCCCCGGGACCTGCATGTTATTGCAGAACGTGGCGGTGATCGCCGCTGGGGCGTAGCCCGCAGGATTGCCGTTACACCCGTAACCCCAGGAGTAAATGGATGCCCCGTCCGGCTGGCTGATAAAAGCGTCCTGCGCCGACAAGTTGAACGTCGGCCCGGTGATGCCAGGCGCCGAAGCGTAAACCGAGGCGGCGAACAACAACATCACCAGCACCGGTACCAAAATTAAGCGAGATTTCAAGATAGTCGTCTCCATTTTCTTCGTCATCGCTGCTCTCCTAATTGCAGGTGCTACCAAAAGTGCTGCCGGACACGCTGTTACAAATATGGACTTCGGTCATGAGGCCACCGAAATTCTCTGCGTCATTGGACAGGTGGTCGAGGTTGGGGGTATAGAGATAGAAAACCTGCCCCGCGGAATACTTCGTTGTATCGCTGGCATCCAGAACCGCGTCGAGTGACTCGCCGCCGCCCAACGTGATCGAGTTCGTGTTGTAGTAAAGGTTGTTGCCCGCCTGGTCGCGCAAGAGCTTGGCGTTGTAGCCGATCACGGTCATCGGAATTCCGATCGACGCCAAGGTCTGGTGTTCCTGAACGTCAAGGTCGGAAATGCGCAGCAAAGCCTTCCCGCCAACGGGAATGTTGATGATCGAAGACAGCGGCTGAGAGAAATGCATCTTGCCATCTGAGGCCTGTGTCGCTAGCGGGCCGGGCGAGACGGTGTCAGGGTAGCTGCGCCCGTTCAGCAGGAAATACTTGTCTTTCATGTCCGCAAATTCTTCTGGGTTGAAGGTCATGCCAACAAAATGGAAGTTAGGATCGAACCCGTGGATCTGGATGGGGTATTCAACATCATAGTGGGTTGAGCCATCGCCGTCGTTGTAAGCGTAGTTGCCGGTCGCGGCTCGAGTTGCATGCGCTGCAATCCCGATGGCCGGAATCGGATTGCTGCACAGGATGTCGCTCGTAGAGTCACACTTCGTACGATTATCCAATTCCTGTTGCTGAAGGGAGGTGTAGAGGTCGCCGCCGGACACCACCCGGTTCTGCCGTGGGCGCACGTATAATTGTCCGACCATGCCCATCTGCAAGTGCTCGGGAGGGGTAATGTGGCAGTGCCAAAAGTAAGTGCCGGCATCCGGCGCCAGGTAGTAATAGGTGAAGCTGCCGCCGATGTTGATGGCCACCGAAGCGTCCGGAACTCCGTCATAAAATGACGAAGCGTTCGGATAACCATGGAAGTGGACGGTGTGCTGCTCGAACAGGTCCGGCCGCATGATCATGCCGACGTTGGTAAGGGTGAGAAAGAATTCGTCATCCTCATCAATCGCAAGCAATGGCGCGGGAATATTGCCGTTCATTACGCCCACGTCGATGATTGGTCGAGCGTCTACGTGGCCATTTAGACAAGGCGCCGTGCACCTACCAGCGGCGATGGAATCCAGATCAGGGGTAAGTCCCACAGCGCCGTTATACGTAAACCCCGGGATGGGAGCTGGGTTCGGTCCGCTACCGGCAGAAACGTTAGTGGCCGGATCGCCGGGCAGGAACGCGCCTGAATAGACGGCGTTGAAGCCATTGCCAACGACGCCGTGGCTGTCCGCACCCGGAAATTCCGTACCGGGCAGGCCGTTCGCGATATCCGCAAGCCCGGACAAGGGTCCGAAGGAGAACATATATGTTTGTGTGCCGTCGCCCATGGTCGAGAACCCGTCACCGCCGGAAATCTGCTGGCATTTGATGGCCCCGTTCACATGCGCGGGTGCCGTCGGATACCCGCTTGTGCCCGTATAAGTCGGACCGACGAATGCGGGTTCCGAATTATTGTTGGCCGCCACCGGGTGTGTGATCGTGCTGGTGGGACATTGAACTCTGAACGACTGTGCGGATGCCGGTAGTGTCCCAACACAGACCAGCACAAGCAGAAATACTATTAGGGTCCCAACCTTCCTACTCGCCATGCGTCCTCCTCATACCGCCGTCGCTGCCGGCGGCCTTTGTCTGGTTTCTGAACTCTGCAATCCGGCTAACTGAAACCTCTCGCGGATGGCTCTCTCCCCGCCCCAATCAATTACCCACTTTCAAACCGGTAATTCCTGGCGTGAAGTGTTGAGAGCTTACGGGCACTGAGAAATTGCTTTCTTGTTGAAATGCAAAGAGTGAAGAGGAATAGCGTGAGTTTGCATTGAATTTGCAAAGTTGGCATTTTTGTTAAATGCACGCCGTTTGTTAAATATTTTCACAGAGCCCATGGCAAATGGTTTTTGATGATTACAGGCGCAGATCACCACCTGTGATCTCCACAGTTTGCGTTTCTTCATTGAAGAGGCCGGTGAGGGTGGTAAACAGCTACCGAACCACGAAGATGGCAAAGCTGAGAAATTCCATCGCGGCCTGAAGGAACCGGAATCAGCGTGCCGCATTTATTCTTCGCCCTGCACAATAACGTGCCAATTTCGAGGGCGCGTAAAAATTGAGAGTGTGACTTTTGTTTTTATCCATAAATATATCTGCGGGAAAACTAATTTGCCCTGCAAAGACTTAAGAGACCCGGCACGTTTTGCACTTCAATGACCCCGCGCCGGCCCGTCACCAAGCCCTCTTGTTCCCACTTGGTGAGTTCCCGACACACCGCCCAGTGGGAAACTCCGGTCATCTGTCCCAATTCTTCTTGCGACAAGCAGATCTCGACGTGGCTATTCACTTTCTGGCCGATTTCTTCAAGTACCTGGAGGACGCCTTGTGCCAGCCGCGTCCGAACCTCTCCCGTTGCAATCGCACAGTAGCGGAGTTGCAGCTTATTCAAAGCACTTCCAATCAATTTGTTCACATTGCGCTGAAGCTGAGGAAAGACCTCTTTAGCCGTTTGCAATGTTCTTGCATCCCAAACGAGCACCCTGCACTCTTGCAGAGCCTGTGCTGTATAAGAGTGGAGTTCCCCAGGCGCCCAATCTGGCCTGCCCACGACTTCTCCCGGTTTCTGCAATCGGAGAATGACTTCATCGCCTCTCTCGGTGAACTGTGTGAGCTTCACGCAGCCTTCGACCAGCAACAGCACTTTCCCAACTGGCTCGCCCATGAAAAACAGCTTTTGGCGGCGTTCAAAGTAACGCGTCGTAGCGCTGTTCATCACCTTGATTCGAATGTCACTGGGAATACCGGCAAATAGTTCGCACGATTCCAGCAATAAACAGTCGGGTTTCTCATTACTCTCATCGAAACTCATCCTTGTAGTCTTCCCCTTTACCGGTGATTCATTCGACAGTGTGAAGTGTTTAGAGCTTAGGGGCGTGGAGAAACTGCTTTCTTGATGAAGAGCAATTAAAGGGGAGAGAGGGCGTGAGTTTGCATTGAATTTGCAGATTTTACATCCGGCTATTGCGGGGCCTGCCTGTCAAGAATTCACACAACTGCCGGGGGCGTTCTCCTTGCTGGCAACATTTTATTCGGGGCCATCCTACTGCAGAAAGCTTGCGCGTCCAGCTCACCCGTGAAAAGTCTCAATCCTAACGAAAGGAGGCGAGAAGCTGCTGCCAATGGCTCTCGCCATGTTGCGGGAACCTACCAACATAGTGGGGGTTCTTGGAGCCGACACAAGCCTTCTAAAGGAGAGCGCCGGAGAGTTGCCATCACCGCGGCCCTAACAGGTATGAGGATTGGAGGGATTCCCGCGCCAAGATGAAGCCGCACGGATTTCCCGCGGGAACCTATCGAAGTGTCTGACTTCGGATGCGCTAGAATCAGCAGCCGATCAACACGTTGCAAGTGGAGGGCAGCATAATCAATAGAAGGACGTTCCGCGGCGCGCTTATTGGGATTGCAACCCAAGGGATCGACAATCCGAGTCGCATCGTACTTGCAAATTTGAAACAGAGAGGGACTAAGCATGGCATATCGAATATGCATGCCCACTTTGCGGGGACTTCTGATGATCCTGGCAGTGTGCGCCGCAGGTGCTTGCCCGAGCGGTGGTCAAACCAAATCCACTCCACCATCACTCGCCAAGAGTTCACCCTGGGATCCCGCTAAACTTGGCGAAACGCTGCTCCGCGACCCGGTGTGGGTGTACAACGACTGGTCCGCCTACGACGAACTCTCCGACAACATTCCTCTGACCGAACAATTGGCGATGAACGAACTGAACGAGATTGTGCGCCTGCAAAAGTACGGCGTGCATTTTGACTACTACATGATGGACGCCTTCTGGTTCGATCCCGACACCTCTCTGATGGCGGCAGTTTCGGTACAATCGGCTTCATCTACGGCAACATGCGAATCCTTCAACTTGCAGTAAAGATCATCTTCTAGGAGAGATTTACCTCGGAAATGAGGTGATTGGGTCCTCCGGGGCAATTCGCGGTGCAACTAATTGCCCTGGGCTTTCAACGTGGCGGCTGTTTCGCGAGTCAGAGAGACGCACAGGCAGCAGAACAGAATACAAGCAGCTCTCGTTCGACAAATCTCATGATGAGTAAGCGAACTTTGCGTCGAGGAAATGTGCCCCAGTCGAGCGTATGGTGGCTTGTCGTGGTCTGTCTAGCGCTCATGCCGGGGGCGGAGGCCGAACGAGCCTCAACCAAATATTATGTCGACGCGCTCGCTGGAAATGACGCTAACAGCGGCACAAGCCCAGAGACCGCGTGGAAAACACTCAGCAAAGTGAATGCCACTACGTTTCAACCCAGCGACTCGATTCTGCTGAAGGCTGGCTCAGCATGGGATGGTCAGCTTTGGCCCAAGGGCTCGGGCGTTCCGGGCCGAGCGATCCGGGTAGGCAGGTACGGCCAAGGCGCGAAGCCGATGATTCGCGGGAACGGGGCCGTGGAAGATACGGTCTTGCTGAAGAACCAGGAATACTGGGAATTAGAAGACCTGGAAGTGAGCAACGCTGGCAACACCGCAGCGATTCGCTCGGCTCAGCGATTATGTGAAAAATGGTGGACACCTCGTCGTGGCATTCAAGAGCGGCTTCTGCAACGAGTACTCCACGGTTCGTTGGGAGCTGATGCCCGGTCCGCTAAAAGCAGCCGCCGGATTCCATTACCAGGAATTTTCTTCTCTCAAACAACCGTTGCCGCTCAAGGACGATCCGTTCCACGTGGGTGCCGAAAACAAAGTCTCCGAGTGGGCGGAAATGATTGTTCCGGATACGGCCAAAGCGCTCGCCTATTACGACCATCCGTTCTTCGGCCAATATCCGGCCATCACCAGGAATGAGTTCGACAAGGGCTCGCTCACATATGAAGGCACCGTGCTTACGGAAAACCTGCAAAAGGCGGTTCTGCTAGGCGTATTGAACGAAGCCGGCATCCTCAGTTCTGATTGGAAACTACCTGCTGGGGTCCACGTGAAGCATGCACAAATTCGTCAGGGAAAGGCCTTGCATTTCTACTTGAATTATTCCAGCGCTCCCCAAATGGTTCCCTATGCCTATGCCTCGGGTGTAAATCTCCTCTCACAGGCAGCCGCCCTCATCCAGGGTCAGTCGCTCCTCCTGCAACCGTGGGACGCCGCCATCATGGAAGAAAAATAGGAGCAGGGCATGAACTTGCGCGCAGAAAACTCATGGAGCCGCACGTCACGCGCCCAAATTTCTCTTTGCCTTCAATTCGAATGCCGGGATGCATCGAAAATGAACAATCCAGGGGCAACGGTAACGAATCGCGATGTGCGATCAACTATGCGTCGAACGCTCTCGCGAGAGCTGACGCCAAGTCAGCAAAGCAGCAAAGCCACAGCCGGCCAACACCGGAAACGGCGGCACGCCCCTCGAAATCAGAATGTATGATGCGAAGAAGCAAGCCGCCAGAAAGTAGTGCCATTTGTACTTCATTTCAAAGCCGCATACATCAGGATGATTCCCATCAGCAAAAGAAAGGCAATGGCTGGGGCTCTTAGCGATTTGCTCAAAAGCGGCCTGGTCAGACCCTTGCGTCTAAGTTGGCGAATCTCAGAGAGCTGGCGGCGAGCAAGCGATAGCTCCCGGTTGTTTCCCGCCAAGTTGAGCGCGGCGGAGGTTTCCTCCTCTGCGCGGTCAATGATTTTAAGACGGAACAGCAGCTCTGCGTATTTGAGTTGGGCGAAGAAATTGCCAGGCTCAATGCGGCGGGCCTCCTCGAGTGCATCCATCGATTGATAGACGTCGTAATTCATGGCGTGAGCGATGCCGAGGCAGGTGCGCATGTCAGCGCTCTCTGGATTCACTGCGCAAGCTTCCGTGAGCGACGCGATGAACTCCGCGAGTTTCTCCGACGGGACCGAATGAGGGTCGCGCCATGGAAGTGCCGGCAAGCGGCTCGGGGATAAAGCCGGAGCGAGTTTTGCCGGCCTGATTTGGATTGCAGAATTCGTGGTTGCCATTCGTATGCGCTCCTTACGATGGTGATTTCAGTTCGAATTCGGGATAGGCCATCGCGCCCATCTCGGGAAGGTCGAGACCTTCCAACTCCGATTTGGCAGAAGTGCGTTGGCCAACGAGCAAGTCGACCAAGAAAGCGAAAATAAAGCTGAGCGTGAACACGAAGCCGACCAGCGTGGCGACACCAATCAATTGCGCCACCAGTTGACTCGCATCACCGTAGAAAAGGCCGGTCACGGAGCCATTCACGCCGTTCCAAGAGCCGCCGTAGTTGCTCTTCCCGTCGGCAAACAGCCCGAGCGATATGACGCCCCAAATACCACAGGTGCCATGGGGAAACTGCCCCTACGGGGTCGTCTACTTTCAGCACGCGTTCAACAAAGGCCACGGAGAGGCATACGAGAACGCCAGCGATGAGTCCGATGATCACCGCGCAAATTGGATTGACAAAGCCGGAGGGGGCCGTAATCGCTACCAAGCCTGCGAGGAAGCCGTTGCCGGTCATGGAGGCATCCGGCTTTTGATACATAAACCACATGTACAGCATGGCGCTGATTAAGCCCATGGCGCTTGCCAGCATGGTGTTCACAGCAATGGAACTGATGCGCAGGTTGCCGTTGCCCGAAGCCCCGAGAGTGGAGCCAGGATTGAAGCCGAACCAACCGAAGGCCAGGATGAGGCAGCCAGTGATTACCAACACGATGTCGTGGGCCAGAATGACTTGGGGTTTACCAGAGCGAGAAAACTTCCCGATACGCGGGCCAAGGATTATGGCAATGGCTAAGGCGCTGAGGCCGCCGACGGCGTGTACGACTCCGGAGCCGGCGAAATCACAATAACCTTTGCCCAGGCCGAAATTGGCGCCAAGATTGGCAAGCCATCCGCCGCCCCAGGCCCAGTTGGCAAACAGAGGATAGGTAAAGGCGGCGAACAGAAACGAGGTAACGATGAAGGCGGAAAACTTCCATCGTTCGACCGCCGCGCCAGTGGGGATGGTTGCTCCGGTGTCCATGAAAACCATCTGGAACAGGAAGAGCACCATAACCCCCACGTCGTAGGTTCCCTTATGCATGAGGAACAGCCCGTGCTGTCCGAATAGTCCTTGTTGACGAAGATAGGGCTCCCAGTGGGCATTTGGCTTCACGCTCGCACCTTCGCGGAAGTGTCCACTTAGGGGGTGCATTCGATAGGTCGATGCAACCCCATCTGATGTAAATCTGCTCTGTAAAGGTGGTGTTGGCATGAGACCAGGGATGCGGTTTGGGCTTTCTACGGTCGAGAAGCGTGACGTTTGGAGCCGATGGAATGCAGGACAGATTCTGCATGAGGTCGGGCGTGCCTTTGGCAAGTCGCATAGCTGTATTCGCGTGGTGCTGCTGCCTCGTGGCCGGATTCCTCCTATCTGTCGCCGAATGAAAATTCCCCATTTCGCCGGTCGAATCTTCCCCACCCCCGAAGTTCATGAATGGGCCTCCTTGGCCTCGGACGCAGTGGAGCCCAGCGCTGTCTTTTGGCGCGTTTGGGCGCAACGGAGGCCGAGGCCAAGGTGTGGGCAGCCGCGGCAGCCGAGAAGCACTACGAACCGGTCTGCGCCCCTGACCGAAATCTGGACTACCGTCCAGAACTCATCCAGGCTGCCTATACCTCTTGGCCCAGCCTCGTGGTGAAACTCAAGCGATAGAACAACTTACAGACCCTCACTTCTGAGTGGGTTGGTCGCCGGCTTGCACTAGAAGATGGACTGGTTCCGCCAGACTGATATGAGGGTGTGATTTATGCCCACGCAAGCCGCCATTGGCGAGTTGTTGCTGCAGCAAAGAGTCGTCGACGCTCCCGGATTGTTGCGGGCTCGAGAGGCTCAAAAGAGAGATGGCAGTGCGCTAAGCGCCGCAATTGTCGCGCTTGGGCTAACCGACGAGCAAAGCATGGTGGCGGCAATCGCTAAGGGTCTCAGTCTCGAATCGCTTGGCCTTCAAATACCCGAGGTAGAGAGTGAAATGGCAAGATTCCTACCCGGCGAATTCTGTCGCAAGCGAGTCATCGCGCCTTTGAGTCTGGAAGGTAGAGACTTGCGGGTCGCAATCGTCGATCCGCTTGATTACGAGACCATCCGGGACGTGGAATTTCGGACTGGGAGGCGTTTTATCGCGGTGGTATCGGGTCACACGCAGGTCCTCGAACTGTTGGACCATCTGTATCCTGAGGCCCCAACCAGCCAACTGAGCCCACTCGGAACGGGAGGTGCAGCGGGCGAGGTCGAAACGGTAGGAGACGAAATCGAGGTTGTTGACCCTGCGAAGCTCGCGAAGGACACGCGGATGCCTCCTGTGGTTCGGCTCGTCAACCTCATACTCAGCGGGGCAGCGAAATCAGGTGCCAGCGACATACACATGGAACCCAAAGAGAGCCACTTACAGATTCGTTACCGCATTGACGGGCTCCTCCGCGAGGTTGTCAAAGTCCCCAAGAATCAGTTGGACGCCACGATTTCCCGAATAAAAATCATCTCCGGAATGGATATCGCCGACCGACGTCGGCCCCAAGACGGACGAAGCCGCTTGAGGTATGAGGGGAAGCGAATTGATCTGCGGGTTTCGACACTTCCCACGCAGTTCGGTGAGAAGGTCGTCATCCGCCTGCTCGACAGCAAACGGGCGCAAATCACCATGGAGCAATTGGGCCTAACGCCCGAAAATTTGCATGCGTTCCAAATGATGCTATCTCGACCTCAAGGGATGGTTTTGGTCACCGGGCCGACGGGCAGCGGAAAGAGTTCGACACTCTATACGGCCCTCAATTGGGTGAAATCTCCCACCAAGAATGTGATCACTGTAGAAGATCCCATTGAATATCAGCTCGAAGGCATCAATCAGGTGCAGATCAACCCGAGGGCGGGAGTCACCTTCGCGGCTGGGTTGCGATCCATTCTCAGACAGGATCCCAACATCATTCTCGTCGGAGAAATTCGTGACCAAGAGACCGCCGGCATCGCTTTAGAGGCAGCGCAGACCGGTCATTTGCTGTTGAGTACCTTGCACACCAACGATGCACCGGGTGCCGTGACTCGCTTGCTCGATCTTGGAATTGAACCATTTCTGATTTCGTCAGCAGTCATTGGTATCCTAGCGCAGCGTCTGGTGCGGGCTCCCTGTCCTGGCTGCAAGGTACCCCGGCCGCCAAGTCAGGACGCCGTCGAGAAGGCCGGGGGGACATCGCGACTGCCATCCGACGCCAAATGGATTGCAGGTCGAGGATGCGAACAGTGCAACCAGACAGGCAGCAAGGGCCGTCTGGCTATCCATGAGCTACTCATTGTCAACAACGAAATTCGGGAACTCATTTCGCGGCGCGCACCGGAGCACGCCATTCGTAAGGCGGCGCGAAACGCCGGCATGCGGACTCTTCTCGAGGATGGAATCGGCAAGGCGGCCCAGGGACTCACGACACTCGAAGAGGTAGTTCGCGTTGTTGCAGTGGATGAGAGCGATGCACATAGGGAGATTGCAACGGAACCAGATCCGGCCCGGTCATCGCCGTCATGTGGCGATCTGGTGCCGGCGGCACGCCCCGCGGCCGAGTTCGATGAGAAAGACGGTGCGGCCGCACGCGATGATACAACTAGCCCTCCGGACAATCTCGGTAAACTCTCCGTCTTAGTTGTGGAAGACAGTGTCACTGTCGCTTCTGTGGTCAAGTATTTTCTCGAACTCGAGGGATTCCGCGTCCTGATTGCGGAGGACGGAAACCGAGGCTTGCAGGCGGCGAAGAAGCACCGTCCCCAGGTGATTGTTACGGACTACGACATGCCAGGAATGGACGGCGCGGACATGGTCAGGGCGCTGCGTTCGGACGATCTGACTCGAGATATCGCGGTGTTGATGTTGACGTCCATAGACAATGTCGACAAGGAAGCGACGGCGCTGGAGGCCGGCGTCGATGACTACATTCAGAAGCCCGTCGAGCCTCGACGGCTCGCAGCTCGGGTCAAGTCATTACTAGCGCGAACGCGACGGGTAAGACCGATTGCAACCCCGGTGAGTTCCGAAAGCACGGAAACGGAAGGACAACTATGAGTGAAATAAGCAGCGCCATCATCGCCGGATTCGTCGACGAAGGAAATGAGAAGGCCGATCGCATCGAGCAATGCCTGCTTGATCTTGAGAAGAAGCCCGGTTCCAACGAGTTGCTAGCCGAAGTCTTTCGCGCCATGCATAGTCTCAAGGGCGCTACCAGCTTTCTTGGATTTACGAAACTGTGCGCCCTGGCGCACGCCGGGGAGAGTCTGCTGACTCGTTTGCGCGACGGCTCCTTACAGATTAACCCGGATGTTACCAACGCGCTTCTATCCTTGGTTGATGTAATGCGTGACCTTCTTTCCGAGATCGCGGCCACTGGCAGCGAAGGCTGCGGTGATCACTCGGCTCTCTTTAGTCGGCTGAAGCAGCTATAGGCGTCACGATAATTCGTTTTGTCGCGTTGTTTCACAGCTAATGAGTCGGATGCTTGAACGTGAAGCAAAGGGAGAATATGCGCGCTCTGGTCATTGAGGACTCGACGACAGTTCGGAAGATCCTCTGTGACTATCTCGGACAGTTGAATATTCAGACCGTTGAAGCAGCTGATGGGCTTGAAGGCTTAATACTCTTAGGAAGGATGAGACAACCTGACGTGGTGTTGGCCGATTGGGATATGCCGGTGATGGACGGAATCGAGTTTATCCGTGCGGTTCGTAACCTGCGCATTTACGACGCCCTTCCTCTAATCATGGTGACAACTCGATTGGAGAAAGACTATCTAGAAACCGCTGAAAGGGCGGGTGCGAGCGGGTATATCCAGAAGCCATGCACGGTCGAAACTCTTCGGGAGAAACTCGATTCGATGGGTTTACGAGGCAGAACGTGAATTCCGTAGGCCAGACTTGTAAGACAGCGGATGACAAAGATGGTGGTAACACCATGAAGGAAATGTCTGCTTGCTGGTCATGCTCCGTTCTCATCGAGCACGGCGCTCCAGTGTGTCCACTGTGCGCTGCCGACCAGACAAACAAACCGCAGGACATCGACAAAGAGTCGGCTACGAGAACGCTGCCCGCTGTGTTTCGTGAATTGGGCCTGGTAATGCTTGTGCTCGCTGCGGGCATTGCTGGAATCGCTCTAATCCTCATGCACAATTTGTCGGCGGGGAGCCCGAACCCAACAGAACAGAGTGCCGAAGTCGCGGCAAATTCGCTCAGAGATATCCGCGAAGCCTTATCCTCGGCGGCCCTGTCTGAAAATGCCTATCCGCTGCGATTGGAATCGCTCGGTGTGCGTGTGGCGCAGCCCTCAGAGGATGCTCTCGTTGCTGGGTACCATCTGCGATACACCCAAAGAACTTTGCCGGGTGGGGCCGCCGGTTTCGTGATCCAAGCGATACCCGAAAAACCGGATCGTCTGAATCTCTATATTGATGAGAGTGGGATCGTACGGGCAACGTCAGAAAATCGTCCCGCATCGGTACAGGATGCGGCCTGGTGGCAATGATGCTTGCTTTGTCAGAGGCAAGGAGGGCGACTGGATCTTAGTTATGAGACTTCCAGGCGGTGCCGGGGACACAGAATGCGAAATCAAAAGAATGGAGCCGGGTTTTCACTTCTCGAACTAATCGTTGTCGTCGCAATCGTGCTTATTTTAGCGGCCATTGCTATCCCGAATCTGCAGAGATCCAAGATGTCCGCGAATGAGGCATCCGCCGTCGCTTCATTGCGTACCCTGAATGCTGCTTGTATCGCGTATACAGCAACCTGGGGCAACGGCTTTCCGGTCAGCCTGGCAAATCTCGGGCCCGGGAAACCTGCGACCAGCACCAAGGCTGACCTGATCGATAGTCTGCTCGCTGGTGGCAAAAGGAGCGGTTACAAATTCACTTATGTTTCGGGTGCTCCGCAAAGCGGCAAGATTTCAAGCTATACAGTCAACGGCAACCCCTCTCTTGCCGGAATGACAGGTGTTCGCTACTTCTTTACCGATTCGAGTGGCGTAATTCGTTACAACTATGGAAGCCAGGCTTCTGCCTCGAGTAAACCGATCTGAACGCATGCTTGGCAAGCAGCTAGGCGAGGAACAAGAGAATGCGCGTATGTCGCCAACGCCTCATCCTCCGCCGAAGAGAACACGGTGGGCGAGCAGCAAAGCATTCGTATGGTGACTGGCGAAGGCGTTTCGGTTCATCGTTTCGCAGCGGTTGGTGCCCCGCAAAGAGGGAAAAGGACGAGTCGCGGCACTGGAGGTTTTGAAGTCGACATTGCGGACCCGTGAGTACGTAGAGAAAGGCGAGGCCGAGGGCAAGACGCTGCTGGACGCAATGCGCGACGGTTCTGAGGAAGGAATGCAACACTTTGATGCTGAAATCGAGAGGCTAATCCGCGAAGGCATTATCGAGTTTGATACCAGCATGAGTTATGCGACGAATACAGGAAATTTGCGGTCGCAATTGGTGGACTATTTGGAAGACGCTAACCACGGCCACAAATCGTTTCCCAGAAGGCGTGATTTCGAAGGTTGTTTTGAATCTGGAGTTATACTCATAGCGTGTGCCGTCTGGAAATGCGTCTTTCGGCCCTTCCTGCAAACCCGCGAGACCAACAAGCTCTTCCACCAGTTGTTGCCGTTCGTCTGGGCTCATTTTGTCGTAAGTTGCGCTGGCTGCCAGCCGTGTTGGCCTAGAGGAAGCTCCGCGCTTTTCCGCCTGCTCTTTCGAGTAGTAAGCCGCCAAACCGCTGTTCACGAGCTGATTGATTGAGCAGCCTCGCGCTTCGGCGACGTGATGAAGCTTCCGAATGAGGCGCCGAAGCAGAACCACCTGGGTTTCGCGGGCGGTTTGTTTCTTCTTGCCCTGCAGAGTGACCAGCTTGACGCTGTTGAGATTGATGGCGAGTAGCGCGTCGTTGATCGAGGCCGACAAATCTCCCTGATACCGGCGCTTTTCGCGAAGCAGCTTGTCTAGGCCGACTAACAGTCGGACATTGAAAACGTCGAAACCGGGATTTCTACGAATTGCCACGGTCGCAGGTCCTTTGCCGCCAACCCCCCTCGTCCTTCTGGAGTGGTACGTTACATACGATATATACCTGACCCTGGTGGAAGCTTCAACCAGGCTTGTGGAAAACACTGTGTCCTCCTTTTCGCGAAATCACGGGTCCACGTAACGGATGGTCGTTGTCGTCATGACTGTTTACCGCTTTCGAGGATCTGCTCCAGAGTGGCTTTGTTTCGCGTTGCGACCTCCTGACCGGCCAGGCGGAGGATTTTTGCATATCTCAGCCTTGCCCGGGCCCGGGCGGCGGGCAGCACGTCCTCGGGAGGCTCAGCTACGCAGGTCAGAACGTACTGCAGCAGGCAATTCGTAAGCGCCACTTGCGTATGTACCAGCGTGAAGAGAGACTGGACCTCTCTGCCCATATTTAGCAGGGGAGCCACAATGCGAGCCTCCAGGTCATCCATCGCTTCGCCGCTGTCTCCTCGCTCCAACTCGTTCTGGCAAGCAGCAATCAGGAATGCTTGTTCGGATCGGAAGCCACGTCCCTTGACTGCCGCCCGCACCTTGTCTCGCAGGTGGTCGGAAGGATATCGAAAGGTTCGTGACAAGCCTTTTTTAGTTTTTCTAGTCACAAATTACCCCCTTTTTAGGCGGTACCAATTGCGGTACCACAAGCCTTGAACCGGGTACCAGGGCAAGCGGAAGAAGCATAAGAAGTTGAGGAAGAAAACCACTACGAAGTGGTACCGCTCCCTTTATGTTCCAATACCCCCAAAACCCAGCTACAAGTCCCGCTCCTTATCCGCTTTCTCGTTCCTTCTAGTCCTGCATGGCTAGAGCGGCAGAGAGCCGGGAGACGTGTGGGTGTTTGAATTTCGAGTTACACTTACCAGCGACACAGGAAAGAGCGGACGGGCTGCGACGGAAAGGAGATCAATGGCCCGGCCGCGGTATCAATGCGGAAGTTTGTGGATTCGCGGTAAGAAAAGAAAACGCTACGTAATTCGTTGGAGGGAGGACGTAGCGAAACCGGACGGATCGGTCGTCCGCATTCGCCGTGCGGAAACGATCGGTTTCGTCAGTCAGATGAAAAGGCAGCAAGCGCTCGAGATCCTCCAGTCTCGCGTGAGTGCACTCAGCCAACAGCGGCGCCAGCCGAAAGTAACCGTGACGCTTTCCGATTTTGTGAGAGCGGAGTGGAAACCGAACGCGGCGTTGGCACTGAAAAAATCGTCCATGCGCATTTATTCCTATCAGCTCGAGAAACACATCTTGCCGACACTCGGCGAGGTGCCGGTGCGTGATCTCAGTGTCGCGCACATCGAGGCGTGTTTGTCGAGGCTGAAGCAAAAGGGACATGCGACCTCGACGTTACGCAGTGTGCGAGCCACGTTTGCGACGGTACTTCGCTCCGCCGTCAAACGCGGTCACGTCGAGAGAAACCCCGCTCATGGAGTCGTCATTCGCGATGATGACTCCAAGAAAGAGTGGCGTTTCTACTCGGCAGATCAAGTTCGCATGTTACTCAATGCGCTGACCGAACCGTGCGCGTCCGTGGTAGCGATTGCGGTTCTGACCGGCCTGAGGATTGGCGAGATCCTCGCGCTGCGTTGGAAACGCATCGACCTGCTCGGCGCAACGCTGGAAGTCGCGGAGAACTATTCCTCAGGGGAGTTCGTTTCGCCGAAAACCAAGAGCAGCCGACGCGTGATTCCCATAAGCTCGGCCCTTCGCCGCGTGCTCGAGAATCAGCGTGCATGCTTGAATCCGGCGAGTCCCGATGAGTTAGTGTTTCAGACACCGACAGGCACTCCGCTCAGCGACAAAAACCTGTACAACCGGGAGCTCGCACCAGCGTGCGATCGGATCGGGCAGCCGCGGGTATCGTGGCACTCGTTCCGGCACACGCACCAGACGCTCCTGCACGATAGTGGCGCGTCGCTCAAGACGTCCCAGGAATTGCTGGGGCACTCGGACCTCGAGGCGACGCTCAACGTGTACACCCACACTGTTTCCGACTCGCAGAGGAACGCGGTAGAGCGAGTGGCGGGAGTTTTGTTCGGGGTTTCGGACTCAGTTGGACTCAACTCGGATTCGCCGGCAACGCCGGGTCGACGGCCAAACTGATAGCAGTAGAAGTGGTTACAGGAAATTAGTGGTGAACCGGGCAGGACTCGAACCTGCAACCCGCTGATTAAGAGTCAGCTGCTCTACCATTGAGCTACCGGTCCACGGGCAATTCTTTATTTTACATAGTTCCGATTTTTCTGTCGACAAGCCCTGCATGACCGGAAAAACCGTTTCCGTGCTTCTTGTGGCTCACTTTGCGCGCAGAACCGCCGCCAGGTCCCGCGCCACTTTCCGCGCGCGCTCCAAGTCTTGCGGATCAAAGGAAATTGCTGACACGCGCGGATGGCCTCCGCCGCCGTATTTCTCCGCAAGGGTGGCCAGGTTTTTGTCCGCGGTCGCCTGGTTCCAAGGATTTGTCCCCAGCGAAACCTTGGCCCGGACCGGCGAGGCGCTGACACTCACCGAATACACGCCCTCTGGATGCAGCAGGTAGGGAATGAACTTGTTGTAACCCTCAAGATCAAGGTCGCTCACGTCGAAGAAAATCACGCCGTCTCTCGACTCACTCCTGTGCCGCAATATCTCAATGGATTTGCGGTGCCGCTCCAGCAACGGCCCTAGGAATTTCTCCACAATAGGCAGCTTCACCATTTCCGCCAGAGGTCGGTAGGCCAGCTCCGGGATGATTCGCGCCGGTATCCCGTCTTCCGGGGCCGCCTCGATGACCAAGGCCAGTTGCGTCGCAGGCTCGATCAGTTCCGTAGCCGATTCCGGCGTGGGAAACTGCGCCCCGTCGATGATATCGCCCCAATGAATCAGGTCCGCAAGCGGTTTGGTGTCGAAACCAAACTTGTCCTTCGTTACGGTCGCGATCAGTTTTGTGCAGGATTTGTATTCCGGGTCGTAGTACATGTTCTTGCCGGGAAATCTCTTGAAGTACTCCGCATCCGCGGGCGTCAGGAAGGCGCTTTGGTGATGGTCAAACCACCAGGTGATCTTCGGCGAATTCGAGTATTTGAAATCGACGATGACGTTTTCGTCTCCGTCAAACAGCGCGTCTTCCCATGGGTGTTTGGCCCTATGGGTCATCCCGCTCAGATCGAACACCGCCTTAGCGTCGAAGCACTCCCTGTAGAATCTGTAGAAGAGCGCGGCCGAAGCGGCCCCGTCAAAACAGCGATCGTGAAAGCACAATCGAACCTTGGTCATAAACCCTGGTAGCTGACCCTCCTACAGAATGACCTGCGACCACAAGCAAAGCCCTTTACGATGTACGTCTATTCTAAGATTGTCAAGTCGAAAACGGGTGTTTTTCGCGGACCCTAAATCCACTCGTTCACCTAACGATTCTTCTGTTTGTCGTTCGGGAGGAGCGATCCCAGCTTCCCCAAGCCCCCATTTTGGTTGTAACTTCATAGGCAAGGGCGAATCTCATCGAAGGTGGGCGGTAATTCGCCCGGAAGGCCTGGCGCAGCGGGCTTAGCTAGGAAGGAGGATGACGCATGCTAATCCGCAGGGGAAACGATCTGACTTACGACAGCGTGACGCCGAAATCCATGTACCTCAATCGCCGGCAGATTCTTCGTGCCATGGGCATCGCCGGGGCCGCGGTTCTGGGCGGCAAAGTACTCTCGCGCCTCGCTTTCCCTCCAACCGTAGTAAAAGCCGGCACAAAGCTGAACGTCACCACAAAAAGTCCCTTTAGCTCCAGCGAGAAAATGAGCAGCTTCAATGACGTCACCCATTACAACAATTTTTACGAGTTCGGCACGGACAAGGGCGACCCCTCCAAGAATGCCCAAAACTTCCGGACTTCCCCTTGGACTGTTTCCATCGAGGGCGAAGTGAAGAAGCCCGTCAAGCTCAGCATGGAAGACATTCTGAAGCTCGCGCCGCTGGAAGAGCGCATCTATCGCCACCGTTGCGTCGAGCGTTGGTCCATCGTTGTTCCCTGGGTCGGCTTCTCGTTCAGCGTGCTCGCGAAACTTGTGGAGCCGACCGAAAAGGCCAAGTACGTCGCCTTCACCAGCTACTTCGATCGCTCTCAAATGCCACAGGCAAGCCATGCTGGGATTGACTTTCCCTATGTCGAAGGACTACGCCTCGACGAAGCCATGCACCCCCTCGCGCT
This sequence comes from Candidatus Acidiferrum sp., assembly GCA_049686315.1. GTDB lineage: Bacteria > Acidobacteriota > Terriglobia > Acidiferrales > UBA7541 > Acidiferrum. The sequence goes on from JBAVHY010000435.1 coordinate 19,419, forward strand.
CCTGTGCGTTGGTATGTATGGTGAATCCCTGCCCAACCAGGATGGCGCGCCGGTACGCCTGATTCTTCCCTGGAAATACGGCTACAAGAGCATCAAGTCCCTGGTCAAAATTCGCTTCGTCAAAAGCGAGCCGCCCGCCACCTGGAACCTCTACTCGGCCAGCGAGTACGGCTTCTACTCCAACGTGAATCCTGAGGTGGATCACCCCCGGTGGAGCCAGGCCACGGAACACCGCCTCGGCGAACTCATACCCCGCAAAACGCTCATGTTCAATGGTTACGCCGACCAGGTTGCCGGCCTTTACGCCGGGATGGACCTCAAGAAATTCCACTGACGTGCCACTGTTCCTCTCCAAAGTTCTTTCCAACAAGTGGATAAAGGTCGCCGTTTTTCTTCTTTGCGCCTTGCCCGCAGCTCGCATCGCGTGGCGGTTCTATCAGGGCGACGTCACCGCCAATCCTGTCGAATTTCTTCAACATTCGACTGGCGATTGGACGCTGCGCTTCCTCTTAATTACTCTCTCCATCTCGCCCCTGCGCAAACTCCTGAATCTTCCTGACCTCATCCGCTTCCGCCGCATGCTTGGCCTGTTCGCATTTTTCTATGTATGCCTGCATTTCCTCACCTACATTGGGCCGGACCAAGCATTCGATCTCGGCGGAATGTGGAAAGATGTGGCGAAACGCCGCTTCATCACCGTGGGCTTCCTCGGCTTTGTTCTGCTATTCCCGCTTGCCTTGACCTCGACGAAAGGCTGGATTCGCCGCCTCGGCGGCAAGCGCTGGCAAGCTCTGCATCGCTCTATCTACGTCGTCGCGCTCTGTGGGGTCATCCACTACTACTGGCTGGTCAAATCCGACCATCGCCTCCCGCTCTTCTACGGCGTCATTCTCGGTGCCCTCCTCGTCTACCGCCTCGCTGCCTCCCTCCTGAAGGCTCATCCCACCATCACCGTTTCTCCCGCCAGCTAAACTATCGTCGGGACGCGCCGCTCACGTGCTCGCTGGAATAAAACCCAAGCGCTTAGGAATTGTGCTAGAATAGAGCAATGCCGACCGTGTTGCGGTTCCACGGATTTCGCGTTGTTATTTATCCGAATGACCACCGGCCCGCTCATGCTCACGTGATCAGCAGAGATTGTGAAGGCAAATTTCAATTGAATTGCCCGGCAGGGCCGGTGGAACTTGTCGAAAACTTTGGATTTTCAAAGCGAGAGATAAAACAGATACATTCCGCTCTGGAGAAGCGTCTTGCTCTGCTCTGTGAGGAATGGAGAAGGATTCATGAAGTTGAATGAACAGTTGGAACGGGCGAACCAGCGGGCCAAGGAGCTGCAGGCAACGATTCCTAGGGCAGTCTCTGCCCGTTACGACCGCAGGACGGGACGCGTCGTGATCGGCCTCACATCCGGACTGGAACTGAGGTTTCTCCCTGAGGCTGCGCAAGGTCTGAAGGGAGCTAGTGCCGGGCAACTCGAGAGAATTGAGATCACTCCTTCTGGGTACGGGATTCATTTTCCGAAACTCGACGCTGACCTCTACTTGCCGGCTCTGCTGCAAGGCATGCTCGGAAGCAAAAAATGGATGGCCTCGAGACTAGGCCGGCTTGGCGGTTTATCGAAGAGCAGCCGAAAGTCAGCCGCCTCGCGTAGGAATGGGAAACTCGGAGGCCGTCCGCGGAAGCTGCCTGTAGCAAAGGTAAAATAAGAATAGGGCTTCCGTGACTCGGACTGGTTTTCTTGTGGCGTCTGTTGGCTTCGTGTGCAGTCGAACCGGGAGCTAGAGGATGAAAATTGATCTTCACGGCTACCATCCGTCTGAAATCGTTTTCAATGGGACGCTGGTCAAAATTGTCCAGCAAACATGGGAGATGGGCGAAGACGTACTGACACTAATTCATGGTCATGGGCGCAATAGAGGAATAAGCCCTGGTTTTGTGAATACAAATACCGGTTACTTTGGCCTTTGTATCCGGGATGCCTTTCGGCATGACCGTTCGCTTCGCCGATGGATTAAGCACACGACGCTGGACTGCAGCGATATGGGATGCACCTCGATCAGGCTGAAAACGAACCCACGTCCGTCGAGAAAGAAAATTGATTGCTTATAAGACCTGAAAATAGCCGCCACGACCAAACCCGTTGGATGGTCAGGAATGGCTTTGCAGGGGGAACAGCTCAAGCGCGAGCAGCGCGCATCTGCGCTACCCGCTCATTGAACTGCCTAGTCAGATGGGGCACGATGCCAAGCTGCCGTTCGATCAGCATCAGCTGCGCGCGATGGTGCATTTCGTGTTCTTTGGCACTCAGAAGTCTTTCGAAGCGCGTCTTTGCGGTTTTTCCATCAGGTTCGGTCACCGTTTCCGCAAGGACCTCTGGCGTCAGTGTCTCGAGCCAAGTGGCGAATTGATCGCCTTCTTTTCGCAATAGCGCAACGATCTCTGCCTTCGATCTGGGCTTTGCTTCCTCGGCGGCGAAGGCGTCCATCGTTCCAAAAAAATCGAAGCCCACAAGAGTCGTCAGGCGCTTCTTGTGGACCTCTTCCCAAATTCGCGTGGAGATGGCGACGTGCGTCAACATGCGCCCCACCGAGCGTACCTCTGGCGCTGCCACGAACCCGTAACTGGAATCCGGGATGTCCTCCGCTACCTGAATGGTGTTCTTCCGTACTGTCCGAAACGCATCCGCGAGTTCTTTCCCGCCATAAGAAACCATAGGCTCACCTCTCCATTGTGATTAGGTCCGCCCTACCCGGGCGGCCTGCCCCCTTCGACGCCGGGTCGCGACCGTGTGTCACCAACAAATTGGAGGGATTCCACCTTCGCTAGGAATAATGGACGAGGGGAGAAAGACGGCAGGGGTACAGCACCCTGCGGTCTCATTTGGTCAGGCGTCATTGTCTTCTTCTATGGCGGAAGGCATGTGCTGCTGGCGTCTACTCTTCGTCGCCATCCAGTTCAGCCTTGACGGGAGTCAGCGTGCCAAAGAGACCATGCGACTCGTGTTCGGGGCCGGCGGAGAAGAAAAGTGTTGTCGAAGGGCCGGCGTTGGTGCCGTTGCCGAAGGCAAGCGACCACAACCCGTCAATGGTCAAAATGGAGTCATCGGGATTCTTCATGAACCCGATGAATTTGTAGGTGAAACCGTTGAACGCGGCGATCCAACCGCTGCCGAAATTGCCGACGAGGATCGTGTTGCTGAACTCACCGAAGTCGCGAGGCGTCCAGACAACTCCCCAGGGGGAGTTAAGCCAGGGACCATGCTGGAGGTGGCCGATGTGCGCGCCGGAAGGAGTAAAGACTTCGACAAAGCCATTGCCATCGCCGGCTACATCATCATGCCGGGCAGCGTCCTGCATTGCATAAGTCACAAACAAGCTTCCGCCGATGTTTTGTACGTTGAAGGGGGCAAAGCCATTGGGAACCTCGTCGCCAGCGTCAAAGGCGTCCTCGGACAACCGTACGCGCATGAAATTCGTGTCGTAGACTTCCACGCGCCCGGCGCGGAAATTCGTAACGTAGAGGAATCGCGTTCCGTTGATATCGGCGGTGGTGGCGCCTTTGTAAACCGCGCCGTTCGCGGAACCGTTATGGTTATTGTCTACTGCAAGGACTGCCGAGGGCCCACCGTTCCAGCCGGAGATGGTGCCATCCTCGGTAGCAAAGATGAACGCCGCCGGCTTGCTATTCGGGGCCGGAAGTACAAAGTCCGCGCTGCCGTTGAACACCGTGCCGGTAGGAGTAGAAATCGTGCCTGCCGGAGCCTTCTTGGGTGGCGGAATGGTGACGATTCCGTTCCCGTTGATGGGAATGATCGCGCCGGTGTTGCCATTATAGAGCGTGGAAGTGCCGGAGCCGTTGTTTGCCACCCACCACGGACTGGTGGAGCTGCGGCTAAGCCCCCAGGCATTTACGAGACTGGGGTCGTGGGTTGGTGCGGCGCCCATGATGTCGGACACGAGGTTGGTTTGGGTATAGTGCTGCGCGAAAAGCGCTCCAGGATAGAGCGTTATAGCTAACAAGAGTACGACCAATAGCTTGAGAGACTTGGCTGCAGACTCCATGACTTGTTTTTCCTCCACGGTCAAATTTTGTCCAGCGAAACGATAAGAGTGCGAAGAACCTCCGGACTCAGGGATTTGCGCGGACGGAAGCATTTCATACCCCAGGATGCGTCGCTGTTCACAGGACTAGCGGCCCTTTTCGAGAACCGCGACCTTGCACTGTCCTCACGTGGTCAAGTCGCCTGGTCTCTCGCTGCACATCAGGGCCGTCAGTAATGATCGGGGCTCAGGCATCGCGATTCCAGCACATAGTTGTAAATTTCTATGCTCGGCGGGAGTGATAAAATTTTGCAAAAATTCACTGGTATTCAGTAACGGGCAGGATTGAACTCGCGAGTTTAGCCGGCGCCGCTTGAATATCGTGGCCTTGGGATTGCTTTTCTGCTTACAGAACCCCTATCCTCACTCGCATGTACCGGAGATGGAGCCTCGTGCTCGCGATTGCCCTTCTGGGTGCAACTTGTTGCACGGCGCAGCAGTATCCGCCTACAAGCAAAGCCGAACGCATAAGACAGTTGGTTTCCACCTATGAAGAGTACGGTTATTTCAACGGCGCAATCCTGGTGGCTGAGCACGGCGAGGTGATTTACGCCGTCGGTGTCGGTGATGCCAACAGGGAGATGCACATTCCGATCACTCCTCAGACCAAATTCGACATTGCTTCAATTACGAAACAGTTTACCGCCGTGCTCGTCCTGCAACAGGCTGCTAGCGGCAAGATCCGGTTGGCGGGCACGGTTTCCCAATATCTTCCGTGGTATCGGAAAGACACCGGTGGGCGCATGACCATCGAGCAACTGCTGCGGCACACCTCTGGCCTGCCGCCCGATTTTGATACTCCGGAATTTTCCGATGGTGAGGCAGCGGCGCGGCGTTTGGAACCACAAGCCTTCGCAGAGAAATCTTGCCAGCCGGAACTGGTTTCCGAGCCCGGAACAAAGTGGGATTACAGCAACTGCGGGTACGTCTTGTTGGGGCTAATTCTCGAGCGGGTAACAGGAAAACCATTTGAACTGCTCTTGCAAAAACAACTACTGCAACCGCTGGGAATGAATGACTCCGGCCTGGACCGCAACAATCTGGATAATCTGGGGGGCGCTTCGGGATACAAGCGACACGCGGGGCCGCACTACACAATCGGACCATACATCGACCGCGGTCACATTTTCTCCGCCGGATCCATGTACTCGACGGTCCGGGACTTGTACCGCTGGAACCAGGCGCTCTCGGGGGGCAATTTCTTCTCCGCGGACTTGCGCGATCAAATCTTCACCCCTGGATTGGGCGATTGGGCTTATGGATGGTTCGTAACGAAAATTCCGCCCAGCGAGCCTGGCGAAGGCAACACCATGGCCGAAATGCGCGGCGATATGCCGGGAAATTTCTTTTCCTGGATTTTGCGCTATCCCGAGCAGGATGACGTCATCATCGTGATCCGGAATGTTTACGGCTCCACGGAAAATCTAGAGCAAAATCTCCAGGCGATTCTGTTTGACCGCGAACCGCGCGTGCCCCAAAGAAGCCCGTTGGACGTGCTAGCACGTATCGGATGGGTCTCTGTCGAATGGGGTGCCGCACATCGCCTCGTGACGGCTCTAGTCCTTATTCTTCTCGGTCTGTTGCTGGTTCGCAGCGCCAAGAAGCGCATCTCGCTTGGCTCCGGATGATTCCACCCGGGGGATCAGGATGCAGGGTACCAACAATTAGACTGTTGGAGACCCCGAATTGGTGGTTTTTCTGTTCGCATAGTATCTTCGCACAACTGCTTGAGTTCCGGAAGAAGGGTTGCCCACTCCGCTGCCGTAACGAACTTCATCGCCAACGGGGGGCAACGCGCCGAACTTGCCACTCTGCATGGCCCTGCAGGAGAATGTGCGCACGCAGCATCGCGATTCGTACCGGAGTCACATCCCATGATTGAGCGCAGTGTCCGCGAAGTTCTGGACTTATACAACCCAGCCGATCCACTGGAAAAAGCCTGGACCATTCCCGCGCCTTGGTATTTCGACACCCGTATTGGGCAACTCGAGCGCGAAAGCGTGTTTGC
>JBAVHY010000436.1:0-5083 GCA_049686315.1 Candidatus Acidiferrum sp.
GGTGTTTAGCGCTGGACAAGACGACTTTGCCAGACTCCAGGCTCCACTAGTCATCGATTCCAACGATGGCCAGCGTTTGGCGCTCAGCGGCCTTGCCATTTGCCGCGATTTCAATGCATCTCCTGATTCCCTCAATTCCAGCATCTCGCTTCTCTCAGAAAATGTGCCCCTGGTGAGCAGGGGGACTCAGTTCATTCCTGCGGGAAGCACGCGGCTGAAGAAAACCGACGCAGTTGGCGTTTATTTCGAACTTTATGAGCCCCCTCTTAAGGAAACTCCTCCCCCGTTACTCCGGTTCCGAGTACGAGTTTTCGATAGCAGCGGAGCGTTGAAGAACGATTCCGAAACAATGAGCGTCCCTTTGGCCAAGTGGACAGAACCCGTGATTCCCGTCGGATGGAAATTCCCGGTTGATAAACTCGCTGCGGGACTTTATCGCCTCCAAGTCATTGCCGTCGATTCGAATGGCGGCGCCCCGCTGGTTCGCAACACCGAGTTTCAGATCGAATAGAGCAGGCCACGCGTCACGGATTCTTTGCATACGGCATCTCTCGAGAACGGATACTTCCCGTGAGTACGCGGGCTCGCAAATGTCCAGTCGTCGGCTGCCGATACCAGGTGGTTTCTTTCCACAGCCAGAGATAAGCTGCCAATCGCTGGTCCGGAAGGACCGGCTTGCGGGACGCTTCAGTCTTGCAATCCCCAATGTGTCGCAAATAAATGGAGCGCAGGACGTCGAGGTGCAAGTCGGAAAAATCAAGATCGCCCCATTTGAGGGCAAAGAGCTCGCTCGGATGCAGCCCCGTCGCCGCATCGAGCAGCACCACCAAGCGAAACATGTTTTCAGTTGCGGCAATAAGGACCTGAATCTCAGCTGGCGGTAGCACTTCGGCAGCCCGCTCACGCTTTGCACTCTGACGGACGGATCGCATGATTGAACAACACACTAAATGAAGTCCGAACCTTCGCCTTAGTGGCAAAACGGCAAAACAGGTCACCTCTCCCGCATTTCCCCCGTGCGAAAAGTAAGGCGTGGGACGAATGGAGTTGGCGTAAGCCCCTAGAAACACACGAATTACCGTAATCGTTCACGGCCCTTGAGGCCTTTACCGATGCAGAGATCTAATGGAACAATATCGTTTTTTTTCTTGACATGAGGTTAACGGGAGCGCGTAATGAGACGCAATGGGTAGTGGATTTGCACTAGGGGTGGGTCGTCTGTCAATCGCCGGGGAGCCGTAAGCGTTAACGGTGAGTGTTTCTCGGGCTCGTTCCAGCTGTTGCTTGGATATTTCAGAAACATCCTGTTGCGCACCGCTCGATTCCCCCAATGCTTCACAACCCGCAAGTCTGGGACGGTGCATGTCGGTCGAGGTCTAGGATTGTGAAGCACCGGGCCGCATACAAACTGGTCGAGCTCAGGAGAAAAACATGCTTAACATTGACTCACGTCCCACCCGCCTCCCTCGATGCTGGTTGGGATTCGCCGTTGTTGTAACCATCGCCGTTTTCGCTGCGCAACTGCTGCTCGCGCCAGGTGCAGCTGCCCAAACGACAGCAACCCTGTCGGGCACCGTAACGGACGCGACCGGCGCGGTTCTTGCGGGAGCGCAGATTACCATCACCGAACAGCGGTCAGGTGTGGAGCGCAAGGTCGTCACTAACCATGACGGCTACTTCAGTGCCCCTACTTTGTCGGTGGGCGTATACAAGCTGACCGTCAGCGCCCAAGGCTTCGCAGCGTACGAAATCACGGACATCGCACTCAATTCCGCGGACAGTAAATCGTTGATGGTCGCCATGAAACTGGCCACGGTCAGCGCAACCGTGGAGGTATCCGCGGCTGCCACGGAAATTGTCACCGTGGACTCGGGTGACAAGTCCTCGGTCCTCACTAGTATCGATCTCCAACAGACCGCTCTGGCCAGCCGCAACGCTGCCGAGATCGTCAAGATCATGGACGGAGCGTCGCTCACAGCGAATGGCGGCATCAACAGGCCCAACACAACTCCCACCATCGGCATCAACGGATACACGGTTGGCGGCAACGCTGCAGGCTTGGGCGGAACGCAAATCAACGGCCAGTCGCTGGATGTTACCCTTGACGGCGGCCACGTTTTCGATCCCGGGGCTGCTGGTTCGGCCACTCCAGTCAACCTCAACGTGGACATGATCAGCGAGGTCAAGGTCCTCGCCTCGAATTTCTCCGCTGAATATGAAAAGGGTCCCGTAGTCATTAATGCGGAAACCAAAGGCGGCGGCAATCGGTATCACGGGCAGTTGCACTTTATCGGGCAGAACGCGGCACTGAATTCCACCGATGCGTCGGTGAAGCTGCGCCAACAGCCCAAAGGAGCAAGTTCGGCCTACTATCCCGGCGGACAACTCGGTGGTCCTATCCCGCTCGGAAAATTCAATAAGAACCACGATAAATTCTTCTTCTTCGATGGATTCGAGGCCTACAGACAGAACGTAGACGGCCTTCTGGCGTTTGCGGATGTCCCCACGGCAGCGATGCTCGGTGGCGATTTTTCATCGAGCGCACTGGCTGGCCTGCGCACCTGGCCTTTGAACAGCGCGGCCGCGTTTCAGAAGAATGCTGACGGGACAATGGCCTGGGAACCGTGGCAAAGCGCGCGCAACGTCGGTCAGCCAGGGGGATGCAACATTACCGGTGGCGTCCTTACTTCCGCGTGTATCGATCCGAACGGCCTGGCGCTTCTGAAGGGCTACCTTCCCGCGCCGAACGCTGATCCCGCTAAGAACGCTGGGTGGAACTACGTTCAACCCATCAACGCCGACCAGAATTCCTGGCAGAACGTCACCCGCGAAGACTGGAATATCTCCGACAGCACCAAGGCCTACGTGCGCTACAGCGTGCAACGGGAAACCTCCAACCAGCCGCTGGGATTGTGGGGCAACAGTGGCGGCAACAATATCGTGGTGTCGCCCACACCGGAAATCGGTGCCTACGCCTCGGATTCCGTTTCCACCAGTTTGATGCACATGTTCTCGCCAAGCATGACCAGCGAGACTACCTTTATGTACACCTTCGAAGGCATGCCCAATCACCCGAAGGATTGGGCCAAGCTTTCACGCGCGGGTATGGGACTCAGCTTGACCGGCGTGTACGGTAATCAACAGGCTCCCTCCTTTACTTCCTGGGGCGGCGGGCTTCCAACTTTGGCGGCCAGCAACGGCGTTGGCGAAAACTTCTCACCAGTACAGGGCGTGCGCGCCACACCCGGCATGATGGCCAACAAGGGCATGCCGAGCGTCCGGGAAAACTTCACTAAAGTCCTCGGCACACACACGCTCAAGGCAGGCGCCTACTGGGAGCGTATCTACAACAAACAAGATAACTGGGGCCAGTACATGGGTGTCTTCCAAGACGCGGAAGGCTGGGGCACTGGTGTCGGCAACCCCTATGCGGACATCCTGATGGGAGTCACTGACGGTCAGTTTACCGAACAGCAACTTCCTCCGCAGACGCAAATCTCCCAGAACCTCGTCGAGTTCTACGCGACCGACCATTGGAGAATCAACCGCCGCCTGAGCATCGACTATGGCATGCGCTTCGATCACTTCGGCAAGCCGTATTCCGACAACAATCTCGGTCTTGCCATCTTCGATCCGAGCAAGTACAGCAATGATCCGGCACAGGTAGATGCCCACACGGGCGTCTTGTGGCATGGAATTGATTCCAGTCTTCCGCTCTCGGGCACCAACAATAGCTTGCTCTTTTACTCGCCTCGCTTCGGCTTGGCCTGGGACATCTTTGGTTCAGGCAAGACCGTTCTTCGGGGCGGCTGGGGGCTGTACCGCGCTTACGACTCGCTGCAGAGCAATAGCTACACTGGGCCAGCGCAAGTCGCCATGGGAGCAGCTTCCTACTACTGCAACGCTTGGGCCTGCCCGACGTTTGAAGACATCGATAAGGCGGCAATCAACCATCCTCTGCCGGCGGGTCTCCCTCCAGGCAAGCTGGGCGTCAACGTCATGGATCCCAAGAACCACGAGCAACCTCTGCTCACCACCTACAGTATGTCGATCGATCAGAGATTGCCGGGGAAGTTCCTCCTCGAGGCTTCTTACGTGGGTAACCACGGCGCGAACCAACAGCCACAGATCGACGTCAACGCTGTCCCCATGGGGGCGGTGCCTCAATCCTATCTCGTGGCCTGTAATAAGGCGGGAAACTGTAACTATGACCCGTATCGTCCACGCACCAATTACCTGGCCATCACGGAGGCCCTAACCCTCGGCGGATCGCAATACGATGCGCTCCAGGTTAGCCTGCACCGTTCCGTCGGCTGGCTTAGCTTGCTTGCCAACTATGCTTGGTCCAAAACCTACGCCGTGGGCGACTTCAATAGTTCCGGCAACTCCGGAGGATGGGCCGACCGCGGTTTGCACGAATACTGGGGAGTTTCCGCCCAGGATCGCCCCCACGTTTTCAACGCGTCGTACACCTTCACCATTCCCAACCCGAAGTGGAACAGCGCTTTCATGCGCGGTCTGGGCACTGGATGGCAAATCTCGGGAATCACGACGATACAGAGTGGCGCCAATGAGACGGCCCAGAACTACGGTCTGAACTACGCCCAGGATGACAACGCCGGTGCCGGCATTTTCAACTCCGCCGTCGGCCACCTGGGAACGCCCGGGATCGCCATGCATCCCTCGATTATTTGCGATCCGCGCATGCACCAACAGGTAACCCTCCCCGATGGCACCACCGGAATGCGCTTCTTGAACCCGGCGTGCTTTGCTCCGGCAGCCCCGGGAACCGCCGGCACCACCAACATGCCCTATCTGCCGGGTCCCCGGTACATCAACAGCGACCTTTCGTTGGCGAAGACCACCAGCCTGACGGAACGCCAGCAGTTACAGTTCCGCGTTCAGATGTTCAATTTCTTGAACCATCCGTTGTGGTCGTTCAACACAAACGATGGCAATCTGAACGCCAAGTTCAATGCTGACGGCACCATGAAGACCAGCAATATCAACGGTGTTGCATTCAATACCTTCGGGATAGCGGAGCAGAAGTTCGGGCACCGCCTCATCGAACTCAGCGTAAGGT
>JBAVHY010000437.1:0-2843 GCA_049686315.1 Candidatus Acidiferrum sp.
CTACGCCACAGACGAGACAGAGGTCATCATTGATATCAGCGGCTATTTCGTAGCTGACACCAGCTCGTCCGCGCTGTCCTTCTTTGCTTTGACACCTTGCCGGGTGGTGGACACACGGAACGCAGACGCGCCGCTTGGCGGGCCCTACCTGACAGGAGGGCAGGAGCGCGCGCTCCCGGTTCAGGCGAGTTCGTGCGGCGTACCGTCTTATGCTGTAGCCTATTCCCTCAACTTCACAGCCGTTCCGCATGTCCCGCTGAGATTCTTGACGGTGTGGCCGACCGGGGAGAGTCAGCCTATTGTTTCAACCTTGAATGCCCCTACCGGAACCGTGACTGCGAATGCGGCAATCGTGCCGGCAGGTTCCCTAGGGGAAATCTCTGTCTATGTGACCGACGATACGGACCTGGTAATCGACATCAATGGCTACTTTGCTCCTGCATCATATGCTTCTCAGCCGCTATGGCTCCAAAACATTGCACCTTGTCGTGTTCTGGATACGAGGACGTCAGGGTCCACCCTGCCTCTTACTATTGCCGTGGCAGGTACGTGCAGCATACCGAGAGCAGCCAAGGCTTATGTGTTTAACGCCACTGTAGTACCACAGGGCGCGTTGGGCTTCTTGACGTTGTGGCCCCAGGGAACGACAAAACCGTTTGTGTCGACGCTGAATGCCCAGGATGGCTTCGTGACCTCAAATATGGCCATTGTCCCTAGCTCAAACGGCTCCATCGAGGCGGCTTCGCAGGGTACGACCGCCTTGGTGTTGGACATCAATGGCTTTTTTGCGCCCGAAACCGAAGTCGAGGACGAACAAAGTGGGCCGCGCTAGCGGGCCTGCACCTTGAGGGTGGTGTGAGCGATAGGAATCAAGCTTATCTGCTCCTAGTACTGCCAAGCTGTCAAGTCTGGGCGATGGCTACCAGCCAGATGGCTTTGAGAAGGACCCGTTAGCATCTTGCAGAGGTGTGTGACGAACTTGCTGGCAACGAGGTGTCCCTGCCGAATTCTCTTCACAAACTGTAGCGTACCGCTGCAGTTCCTGCTGTGATGTTGGTGGGGTTAAGAATTCCGACTGGCATGTTCAGCTCTTGACCGACTATCCGTACCGGTTCTGCGAGGTCGGAATTAGGGTGGTTGTATGAGCTAGAAACTTCTGCAGAGACACCCGTAACCGTGAACTGACAGCAGTTTAGACGTAGTATCCGAGGCACAACATAGCAACATAGCTCGGCAGGGTCGAAAATCACTGCGCTTGTGATTGAGTGGGGTGTAGAGGATTGGGTGGTTCGATCCGATAGCCGAGGTTTCGGGGTTGACGGATCATCCTCCTCGCGCGCGCTTGCTTCGACTTTTGGCTGACAGCGAGACCAGACCACGTTCTTCGTAACGGACTCCCTGATGCAGGATCAGCCAGATCAGCCGACACTGTCGTCTGGGACACAAACAAACCATCGGGGCCATTGCCCATCGGCCTCTTGGGTCTCTCTTGAGTTTCTCTTGGGCTTTAGGGGCTTTTTCCTCCCGCCTACACGCACTTCAGGCCCGCTTCTCCTTCCAGTTTGGAGCCGGCCTTTCCGACCCACACCACCCGGCAGCGCGCGGCCGCTGACGGGTTTTCGTCCAACACTACTTCCACCACTTGACCTCGCCGCAGTTGGAAACTTCCGCGCAGCCGCAAACCTTCTCTGCTGGAATCGATGACCAGGCAAGGAATCCTTTTTAGCTGCGACCCCTCATCGATAACCAGGCTCGCCCGTTTCCTTCCTATTTCCCGGTTCCAGCGGCGGCTCTCCTCGACAGGAAATTTGGGCATGCTTCCACCCCCGCACAAGAGTAGTGATGCTACACCCGGATTGGTTTCTTTCAAAAATGAAAATTGCCGCTCGCCTCGATCTCTGATAGCTCTCTTCTTCCTATCCCTTCTTGGCCAGCTTCTCCAATTCCGGATACGACGACACTTCCACCACGTTTCGCTCTGGCGGCTGCACTTGTGTTTCGATGGCCCGAACCAATGTTTTGAGCGCGACTTCCATGGTGAGCGAGGTGATCACCGCGGCGACGAGCACGCGCTTGTCAACCAGTGATCTCACTTGCCGGGCGATTCCTATGCCCAGGAACGGCACAACCTGCCATTTTTTCTTTTGTTCTTCATTGCCGCTGTTTTGCATTGCCTTCATGGCTCCGAGCGCCAGTTCATGCGTCTGCCCGGCCACCAGGTCGAACTTTTCCGCGCGAGAAGTGGCCAGCCGCAGCCACGCGCCTACGCTTTCATACGCTCCCGCCTCGCTCCATTTACTCCGCACGGTCGTGATTTGGACACTCCCCAGCTTCGCGCTCTGCATCCCTTCGCGCCGCTGGATGGCCACCGAGCTCATGCTCGGCCCCTCGACGCACAAGACGGATCCTCCCTTTGGCAAAAGGGCCGCAAGCTGTTTTCCTTGCACTCGCCCAATTTCACATTGTCCCTGGGTCACGATGAACACCGGAACCCGCGGACTCTTCCGCAGTTCTTTCACATAACTCACATCGCTGTTGCTGATCACCCAGGCAATCCCTTCCGCAACCGCCGCTTCCGCCACCCGCGGCAGTCCCGTCCCCGTCACCGGTTCGACCAAAAAGCCGTCCGGCCGCGCTCCCGAACCCGCTTGGATGATTTCCAGCAGTTGCTGGCTTTGCGTTATCGAGTCATCCTTTGCCTGCAGCACCTGCAAATCCAGCCCCAGCTGTTTTCCCGTTGCCTTGGCCACTTCTCCCTGCTCGTGCTGATACGCGTTGTCATTGGGCAGCGACACGACGATTCGCAGCTTCTTCATCTACGGTTCCTCCGGCCTTTAAACACC
>JBAVHY010000438.1:0-2917 GCA_049686315.1 Candidatus Acidiferrum sp.
CGTGGGGGCTGAAGCCCCCACCTCCTAAAGAGGAGGAGGGAAGACGAGGCGTGGGGGACTATAAGCCGCAAGAGATTGAGGCGAAGTGGCAGAAGAGGTGGGAAGAGGAGCGCGTATTTGAGAGTGAGGCGGAGGTTGGAGACGACCAAGACTCACTTGGAGTCCAAGAGGAAGGAAAGTCAAAATCCGCACCCTTAAAACCCAAGGGTGCGGCACCCACCGCCAGAGAACCCCAAGACCCACCCTTCGCAAAGTGCGCAAAGGATGGGCCACCTACAAAGAGCAAGAAGAGGGCGAAATACTATGTGCTGGAGATGCTGCCGTACCCGAGCGGGACGTTGCACATGGGGCACATGCGGAACTACACGATAGGGGATGTGGTTGCGCGTGTGAAGAGGATGAGGGGATTTAACGTGATCCATCCGATGGGATGGGACGCGTTTGGATTGCCTGCCGAGAACGCGGCGATTAAGAACAACACGCATCCGCGTGAGTGGACCAACAACAACATTGCGGAATTTCAGAGAGTGCTGCGGCGCTTCGGGTTTTCGTATGACTGGCGGCGGGAGATTTCGACGTGCGAGCCGGATTATTACCGTTGGAACCAGTGGTTTTTCCTGCGAATGCTGGAGCGCGGGATTGCGTACAAGAAAAAGAGCCGGGTGAATTGGTGTCCGAAATGTTGCACGGTGCTGGCGAACGAGCAGGTGGTGAATGGCGGATACTGCTGGCGGCATGAAGATACGTTGGTGGAAGCGCGGGAGATCGAACAGTGGTTTTTGAAGACGACAGCGTATGCGGAACAGTTGCTGGAGGATTTGAAATTGCTGGAGGGTGGATGGCCGGAACGGGTCATCACCATGCAGCGGAATTGGATTGGGAAATCGATTGGGGCGAAGGTCTTATTCGCAGTGGCGGATATGCCAGGGGCTGGCAAAATCGAGATATTCACGACGCGCATTGACACGATTTATGGGGCTAGCGCGTTGATTTTGGCACCTAACCATCCCGTGGTCGAAGTTCTATTGACCGGATTCAAGAGTTTGATAGCCCGCCCCGAACTGAAGGCTAAGCTAGAGAAGATGAAGCAGTCGTCGGCGAAGATGGCGGATATTGCTACTGCAGAGAAGGATGGATTTTTCACTGGGTGCTATGCGGTGAATCCGTTTAGTGGGGAGAAGATTCCCATTTGGGTAGGGAATTTTGTGTTGATGGAATATGGAACGGGCGCGATTATGGCGGTGCCAGCGCATGATGAGAGGGATTCTGACTTTGCGAAAAAGTTTGGCCTCGAGATTCGCAGAGTTGTCGAGCCGTCAGACACAGCTTCTCTCAGGCGCTTTCTACAGGGCGGTCAGATTCCAGCGGACCAAACCCTCGAAGAGATCCGTAGTAAATTGGCCGAAATTGCCGAAGGTAAAGATCTGCCGTTTACGGGATATGGGGATAGCGTGGATTCGGGGTCGTATTCAAGGCTGAAGAGTGAGGATGCGATTGAGAAGATGGCAGCGGATGCGGAGGCTGGGGGATTTGGGAAGAAGGAGACGATATTCCGGCTTCGGGATTGGGGGATTTCGCGGCAGAGATATTGGGGCACGCCGATACCGGTGATTTATTGCGAGAAGGATGGGACGGTAGCGGTGCCGGATGCGGATTTACCGGTGGTGCTGCCTGCGAATCCGAAGTTGACGGGGGAGGGGCAATCGCCGCTGGCGACGGACCCGGAGTTTGTGAATGTGAAGTGCCCGAAGTGCGGAGGAGCGGCGCGGCGGGAGACGGACACGATGGATACGTTCGTGGATTCGTCATGGTATTTCTACCGGTACTGCGATCCGAGGAATGATAAGGCGCCATACGATTCGGCGAAGGTGGGATATTGGTTCCCCATCGACCAGTATATTGGCGGGATTACGCACGCGATTCTGCACCTGCTGTACTCGAGGTTCTGGTGCAAGGTGATGCGGGATATCGGGCTGATTCAGCATAACGAGCCGGTGGCGCGGCTGTTTACGCAGGGGATGGTGCTGAAAGGCGGGGAGGCGATGTCCAAGTCGAAGGGCAACGTGGTGGGAGCCATCGACATGGCGGAGAAGTTTGGGGCGGACACGGGGCGGCTGTACACATTGTTCGCGGCGCCGCCGGAGAAGGATTTGGAGTGGAGCGAGGAATCGATTGAGGGGGCGTGGAGGTTTCTGAATCGCGTGTATCGGTTGGTGGAGAAGAGTGGGAAGGCAGCCGACAGTCTACAGCAGACAGTTGACAGTAAAGTCAAAAGATTTAACACAGAGAGCACAGAGGAAGAGCACAGAGGACACAAAGAAGAGAAGAAAACCCTGGACCCACCTGCCAAACCCTTCGAGGCTCAGGGCAAGCCAGCAGATGGGGCACCCACGGAAAAAGAAAGAAACCTGCTGAGGAAGACGCACCAGACGCTGCGGCGGGTGACGCAGGACTTTGAGACGCGGTGGCACTTTAATTCGGCGATTGCGCAGATTATGGAATTGACGAACGCGGTGTATGCGGCGGAAGACGGGGTGCGGGCGGAGGTGCGGCAGGAAGTGCTGGAGATTGTTACGTTGATGCTGGCGCCGATGACGCCGCATCTGGCAGAGGAGTTGTGGGAGATGCTGGGGCACGGCGGAGGACTGTGGACGGCGAGTTGGCCGACGTTCAATGCGGAACTGGCGAAAGAAGAGGAAGTGGAAATCGTGGTGCAAGTGAAGGGGCGAGTGCGAGGGAAAGTGAAGGTGGGAGCGGGAGCTTCGCAGGATGAGTTGATGAGGTGGGCGGAGGCGGATCCGGGAATTGCGGCGCATTTGAAGGCGAAGAGGATTGTGAAGGTGATCTTTGTGCCTGATAAATTGTTGAATATTGTGGTGGGATAGGAAGAAAGAAAAACTTAAGACAGAGAACGTGA
>JBAVHY010000439.1:0-2604 GCA_049686315.1 Candidatus Acidiferrum sp.
GTGTGTACCCGCCCGACGAGCTGGGTTCTGGAACTCGACATTAAAGCCTACTTTGACTCGATTGTTCGGGAAAACCTTGTCGAGATGATGGGTAGACGTGTGACGGACGGCAGCATGCTCCGGCTGATCGGCAAGTGGATCAGCGTTGGGGCCATCGACGGTGGCAAGCTGATCGTGAGCGAGACAGGAACCGGCCAGGGCCAGCCAATCAGCCCGCTTCTGGCCAATATCTACCTGCACCAAGTCTTGGACGAATGGTTCGAGAAAACGGTGAAGCCCCGGCTGAAGGGGGAAGCACACGAGGTCAGATACGCCGATGACGCCATCCTGTGCTTCCAGTACAGGGAGGATGCGGAACAGGTGCTGGAGGTCCTGCCGAAGCGGTTCGCCAAATTCGGCCGGACTCTGCACCCGGAGAAGACGCGGCTGATTGCGTTCGGGCGTTTTGCGCAAGGGGAGGCGAAGAAGCAGGGTAAGAAGAAGCCCGAGACCTTCGACTTCCTCGGATTCAGTGTGCTGCAGAAGTACACGGATAAGGAGGGTCACGATGACCTAAACAATTCGTGGACAAGCTGTGCAATCGATGAGGGCGGACCCCTCGAGATCGGCTTTCAGGAGCAGGTCTCAAATCACCTCCAAGCTGCTGCGGTCAAAAGCCGTGGTGGTGAGCGTTGGAGGAAAAGCGCAAGGGAGACTTGCGCAGGTGTGCATCCGAGAGACGAACGAAAGTGAACCTTTCGAGGACGCGTCGTTAAGAAATCAAGTGTCGTCGAAACCAGGGGCGTGAATCTTTCCTGGGATGAACCTGCTGGGTGCCTGATGACTGAGCAGGTGGCGACCGGCGTAGAGGAGGCGTGAAGCGGATGCAGGCGATTGCACGGAACTGCAGGAACCAGACTCCGATATTAAAGGGAGAAGCTCAAGCGGCCAAAACCGCAAGGCGAGAGTACCGAGGCGGAGTACTGGGACGGACCGACTCGTATGAGCGATGAAGGCCCTGTAATGGGGCTGGAGCAAAGGGGTCGGGTCAGGCGGTCGCATTTAGCGAAACAACTGGTAACAGGATGACCTCGATGCATGCGACAAACAAACCGTTCAACATCGATAAGTGCTTGGTGTACGAAGCGTACAAAGCAGTCAAATCCAATCGAGGGGCGGCTGGGGTGGACGAGCAGACGATCGAGCAGTTCGAGGCCGACTTGTCAGGAAACCTGTACAAGATTTGGAATCGGATGAGTTCAGGAACCTACTTTCCACCGCCGGTGCGCGCCGTTGCCATTCCCAAAAAGAGTGGCGGAGAAAGGATTTTGGGTGTGCCCACTGTAGCCGATCGCGTGGCGCAGACGGTCGTCAAGCTGGTAATTGAGCCGATTCTCGACCCGATCTTTCTGGCAGACTCATACGGTTACAGGCCGAAGAAATCGGCCCTGGACGCCGTCGGAGCTACGCGAGAGCGGTGCTGGAAGTATGACTGGGTTCTAGAGTTCGACATCAAGGGCCTGTTCGACAACATCGACCACGAACTTTTGCTACGGGCTGTTCGGAAACACATAACGAGTAAATGGGCGCTGTTGTGCATCGAAAGATGGCTCAAGGCACCCATGGTGCAGGAAGATGGAACCATGATTGAGCGAAACCGCGGTACGCCTCAAGGCGGAGTGGTTAGCCCAATCCTGGCCAATCTCTTCATGCACTACACGTTTGATCTCTGGATGGCACGAACACATCCGGACCTCCCATGGTGTCGGTATGCTGATGATGGGCTGGTGCATTGTCGGTCCAAGCAAGAAGCGGAAGCCCTCAAGGCTGAGCTTCAAGCCCGGTTGGCGGAGTGCCACCTAGAGATGCATCCGACGAAGACCAAGGTCGTCTACTGCAAAGACGGGAAGCGAAAAGGCAAATATCCGAACGTCAAATTTGACTTCCTCGGATACTGCTTTCGGCCTCGGTTGGTGCGAAAATTCCGAGACAACTCACTGTTTGGAGGATTCAATCCAGCAGTCAGCTCCTCGGCAATGACGGCCATGCGCCAGGCGATCCGGGACTTGAACATACGGCGTCAAACGCAGCTGTCCCTGCAGGACATTGCCCAGAAACTCAATCCTCTCCTTCGAGGATGGATTGAGTATTACGGGCGCTATGCCCCCTCGGCGCTGTATCCCTTGCTGCGATACGTCAATCAGACGCTTGTGGCATGGGTGATGCGTAAGTTCAAGCGCTTCAAACGCCACAAGGTCCAAGCGAGTCAGTTCCTACAACGGCTAGCGACGGACTGCGTGGATATCTTTGTACATTGGCAGATCGGTATGACTGGTGTGTTTGCCTGATGGGAGCCGAGTGAGGCGAGAGCTTCACGCTCGGTTCTGTGAGAGGCTGGCGGTGCAACTCCGCCGGCCTACTCGACCGCATATATGCGCCCGCAGTCGTCAGGGGAAGTTCACCGTGCATGTGAAGACGATCGCCAAGCGGCTCCGTAGAGGGCTGAAAAGCATCGCCGACTGGTGCAAGCGGCACCGGCATAGCCCGGTGGACGAACAGCAACTTACCCTAAATGCCAAACTCCGCGGCCACTACCAATACTACGGACGCCGAACGAACTACGCG
>JBAVHY010000440.1:0-9036 GCA_049686315.1 Candidatus Acidiferrum sp.
GAGCGCGTGTCATGGGAAATCAGGTTCAGGGCAGGGCATTTCGCGTGGGCATCGCCGGGCCCGTGGGGTCTGGCAAGACCGCTCTCGTGGACTGTTTAAGTAAGAAACTCTTTCCCAAATTCAGCCTTGCCGTGGTCACCAACGACATTTACACCAAAGAGGACGCGGAGTTTCTCCTCCGCCAGGGCACGCTTCCGGCCGAGCGAGTTAAGGGCGTTGAGACCGGAGCATGTCCGCACGCCGCGATTCGTGAAGATGCCTCCATGAATCTGCAAGCCATCGCGGAGTTTGAGGATAGCCTCCCTGGACTCGAGCTGATTTTCGTCGAAAGCGGCGGAGACAACCTGGCCGCCGCGTTCAGCCCGGAACTTGTGGATGTGTGGATTTATGTCATCGACGTAGCAGAAGGAGACAAGATCCCGCGCAAGGGCGGCCCGGGCATTATGCGCTCCGACCTGCTGGTCATTAACAAAATTGATCTCGCGCCCTATGTCGGCGCTTCGCTCGAAGTGATGCACCGCGATTCACGAAAAATGCGGGGCGACCGGCCCTTCGTTTTTACGAATCTTAGAGAAGACGTCGGACTCGATGTAGTCATTGAGTGGCTGGAAGAGAAACTGAATCAGCCCGCCGACTCGCGCCGCGGACTGATTGATGCTCATTCGCCGTACGCTGGTCGCCCGCATAATCACGATCATAGCCATTCTCACGAACACGAGCACACGCATGACCGCGCGCACGACCGCGCCCACAGCCAGCATTCCTAGCAATCGTGAGAAAAAGATGCTGCCCATGAATCCAGATCCGAACCCCAATCACTCTCCATCCCCTGAGGATCTGGCCTTTCTGCGCCTCCTGCACCTGGCCGACAGCGCCTTGCCCATCGGCGCACTCGCCCACTCTTTTGGCCTGGAGTCCCTTGTCTCCGTCGATTTGCTGAAGGTCGCTGATTTGCCCGATTTCTTCCTGGCCTACCTGCTGGAGGCAGGAATCCTTGAAGCGGTGGCGTGCCGCGAAGCATTCCCACTCGCCAGGGCGGAACAGCCGAACTTCTCTGCTAGCCGGTGGATTGAGATTAACGATTGGTTGAGCGCGCTGAAGCCCGCGCGCGAAAGCAGGGCCGCAAGCGCCACCCTGGGCCGCAATTTCCTTCAAGCCGCATTCGCGCTTGGCGATTTTCCCGTCCTTTATAAAGCCCGGGAAGCATCGCTGAAATCGATGAGTCCGATCCATCACGCCGCGGCCTTCGGCCTGGTGAGCGCCACACTTGCGTTTGACGAAACCAGCGCCGTTCTAGCGTACCTTCACCAGATGACCGCTAGTCTAGTCTCTGCCTGCCAGCGCTTGTTGCCCTTCGGTCAAAGCGAAGCCACGAGCATTCTCTGGAATCTGAAGCCGGCGATGGTCGAAGTCGCGACCCTCAGCACCAGTCTTTCTCTCGACACGGTGAGTTGCTTCCTGCCGTTGCTGGATTGGGCTGCTATGGAGCATCCCGCATTGCCCACGCGTTTGTTCATTAGTTGAAGGTCTCGATTCAAGATGACGGCAACTGTCAAAGCAGCGCTCCCGAAAATCGAGCCAAAGGTACCGGGACCAAACCGCGTTTGCGCCTCAATGCGCTTGGATTTTGCGCGTGATCCCGAAACCGGTAACACTTTTCTGGCCGCAAGCTTTCAGGAGCCTCCTCTCAAGGTCGTGCGCGCTTTCACTCTCGAAGATGGCACCGCGCTTGCTCATCTCCACAACGTGTCGGGGGGCCTGCTCGGCGGAGACCAACTCGCTCTACGAATCAATCTCGCGTGCAGGACGAATGTGCAACTAACTACGACCGGTGCTACGCGCATCTACCGTCACCGAGCGGAATTTTCGCCCGCAACTCAGTGCAACGACGCCGTCGTTGGAGAAGGTGCTTTGCTCGAATACCTGCCCGACGCCATTATCCCTTTCGCCGGGGCACATTTTCTCCAGCACACTTCCATCGATCTTGCCGATGGCGCCGGCATGTTCTGGTGGGAAATACTCGCCCCGGGCAGAGAAGCGCGCGGGGAACGGTTCGAATATAAACAGTTTGAGATGAGAACACGTGTGACCGCACTCGGCCGCAAGATCGCCGCAGAAAATATTTGCCTGCGTCCCGACACCCGGGACGTTTCCTCCTTGGCTAGGCTGGGGCCGTATCGCTACACGGCGACTTTCTATATTTGTCGCGTGGGTCCGGACGCAAGCGCCTGGCGCGCCTCTGAAGATCGACTCCGCGAAGTGACCATCCGCTTGACGCGTCCCGGCGAAACCCTTTGGGGAGTGAGTTTTCTTGTGGCCCACGGCTTGGTTGTCCGATGCCTTGCCCTCAATGGGCGAGATGTTTTGTCCGGACTCCACGCCGTTTGGCGTGAAGCAAAGTTTCATCTATATGGCCGCGATGCGATTCCGCCGCGCAAAGTGAATTAACATGCTCTTGCTGCGGGCATCGCTCAGTTGATTGAATTGACCAGGAGGCGGTCGTGCATTTAACTCCGCAGGAACAAGAGAAGCTGATGATCGTAGTTGCCGCTGACCTCGCTCGCAAGCGCCAAGCACGCGGCCTGAAACTCAATTATGTGGAAGCTGTCGCCATTCTCACCGCCGAAGTGATGGAAGCGGCTCGTGACGGCAGAACGGTTGCTGAAATCATGAGCTTCGGCGCAGGAATTCTTTCTCGCGGCCAGGTTATGGATGGCATCCCCGAAATGATTCACGAAGTCCAGGTTGAGGCTACGTTCCCGGATGGCACGAAGCTCGTCACCATTCATGACCCGATCAGATGACAGCTCACTTTGAATTAACTCATGGCAATCCCGAGCGCGCAGATTTTAAGGTGAATCTATGAAGCCCGGAGAGTATCTGCTGGATCTAGCCGCTGGACCCATCGAGGCAAACAAGGGGCGAAAGATTTCTCGCGTCCTCGTAAAGAACACCGGCGACCGCCCCATCCAGGTTGGCAGCCACTTTCACTTCTTTGAGGCTAATGCCTCTCTTTCCTTCGATCGCAACGCCGCTTACGGGATGCGTCTCAACATCGCTTCCGGCACCGCCGTCCGCTTCGAGCCAGGTGAAGAAAAGGAAGTGGAGTTTACGGATTTCGGCGGCCACCGCATCATTTATGGCTTTAATGGTTTAATTGCAGGCGTTCTTGACGACGCCCGGTTGCGCGCCGAGGCTTTAGCGCGGGCGCGAAAGGCCGGCTTTTCATCTCACGAAGAGGGAAAGAGCCGATGACCCTCTCCATTCCTCGCCGTACGTACGCCGACCTTTACGGCCCCACCAAGGGCGACCGCATTCGGTTAGCCGACACCGATCTGATTATCGAAATCGAAAAGGACTTCACGCATTACGGCGATGAAATCACTTTCGGCGGCGGGAAAGTAATCCGCGATGGCATGGGGCAAAGCAGCACCGCGTTGCGCGAAACGCAGAATGGCGCGCTCGACCTTGTCATCACCAACGCCGTGGTCCTTGACCATTGGGGAATCGTCAAGGCCGACATAGGCATCAAGGACGGCCGCATCGTGAAAGTGGGCAAGGCCGGCAATCCCGACACCATGGACGGCGTCGACCCGGATCTCGTTGTCGGTGCCGCCACGGAAGTTATCGCCGGCGAAAATTTGATTGTCACTCCCGGCGGAGTTGACACTCACGTCCACTTCATTTCTCCGCAGCAGGTGTACTCCGCCATTTCCAACGGAATCACCACCATGATCGGCGGTGGGACCGGTCCCGCCACTGGGACTGCCGCGACCACCTGCACCCCGGGAGCGTGGAATCTCGCGCTCATGCTCCAGGCCGCCGAAGCATGGCCCATGAATTTTGGTTTCCTTGGCAAGGGCAATGCCGCCGCGAAAGCGCCGCTCGCAGAACAAATTGAAGCTGGCGCCTGCGGCCTCAAGCTTCATGAAGATTGGGGCACAACTCCAGCGGCCATCGACGCCTGCCTGAAAGTGGCCGATGATTTCGATGTCCAAGTCGCTATTCACACCGATACGATCAACGAAGCCGGATTCCTCGAAGCCACGGTCTCCGCCATTGCAGGCCGCGCCATTCACACCTATCACACCGAAGGCGCGGGCGGCGGCCACGCACCTGACATCATCCGCATTGCTTCGTTCCCCAATATTCTGCCTTCCTCCACGAATCCCACCCGGCCATTCACGATCAACACCATCGCCGAACATCTGGACATGCTTATGGTGTGCCACCACCTCAATCCGCAAGTGCCAGAAGACGTCGCCTTTGCCGAAAGCCGCATCCGCCCGGAAACCATCGCCGCCGAAGATATTCTCCACGATATGGGCGTGATCAGCATGCTGTCGAGCGATTCACAGGCGATGGGGCGCGTCGGTGAAGTGGTGATTCGCACTTGGCAAACCGCGCACAAAATGAAAACACAGCGTGGCGCGCTAACCGGTGATTCCGCTCGCAAAGATAACCAACGCGCAAAACGCTATGTAGCCAAGTACACCATCAATCCTGCCATCACTCACGGCATGGCCTCGGAAATTGGTTCCATTGAGCCGGGAAAACTTGCCGACCTGGTCCTCTGGAAGCCCGCCTTTTTTGGCGCGAAGCCGGAGATCGTGCTCAAGGGCGGATTCATCGCTTGGAGCGCCATGGGTGATCCGAACGCTTCCATCCCAACACCACAGCCGGTCCTTTATCGCCCGATGTTCGGGAGCTTCGGTTCCGCTACCGCTCCCACTGCTATCACATTTATGTCGCAAGCCGCAGTGGCCGCCGGATTGCCTCAAAGGCTGGCTTTGAAGAAAGTTGTCAAACCGGTCCGCAACTGCCGGCGTATCGGGAAAAAGGACATGCTTCACAACAGTGCCACTCCCAACATCGAAGTCGACCCGGAAACTTATGAAGTGCGCGTGGACGGCACACTGATTACTTGCGAGCCCGCGACTGTCCTCCCACTCGCCCAACGCTACTTCCTGTTCTGATGCTGTTCCTTTCGGATTGGAGATTACGGTGAAAAGGTCGCTCGCTCCGGACTCGCTCCGGGAAATTGCTGCGCCGCTCCAACAAGCGCACAAGACGTTCGAATCTCTCTACCCAGGCCCGCGCGGCGACCGCCAGCCCGTCCATACCGTTTACGGTGGCGCACATTTGTTCCGCGCGGACACGGCCGTCCGCCTCGGCGAGAAGGCCCTGCAAACTCTCGACGAATACGCTCCCGATTTCGTATCTTTTGCGAGAGCCATCGAACTTCCAGGTTCGGAAAGATTGGCGGATTCATCCGGGTCTGCCGCTGCCCTCGCAAAATCCATCTTGGCAAATCCGGATGTAGCGCGAAAAGAAAATCGTCCCGCGTGGTTCGCCCACACGCTCTGCCAGCGCGTCCGCGAAAAACTCCATCGCGAGCCCGTCGAGGATTTTCGCATCGACTTTGAGGATGGGTTCGGCAATCGGCCCGATGAGGAAGAAGATCATTACGCTTCGGCTGCAGCCGGAGAAATTGCCGCGGGAATGCTTGCCGGCACCTTGCCCCCGTTTGTGGGTATTCGGATCAAGCCGTTCACGGAAGAACTTCGCGACCGCAGCATCCGCACCCTGGACATTTTTCTAACGGAACTCATCGCAAAAACGGGGGGCAAACTCCCTCACAATTTCTTCATTACTCTTCCCAAGGTAACGATTCCGGAAGAATCCGCCGCGCTTGCCGCCATTTGTTCGCGCCTCGAATCCACTCTCGGTCTCAAACCAGGCACGCTCCGTATCGAGCTGATGATTGAAACGCCGCAGTCGATTTTCAACGAGCGCGGCCGAATCAACCTATTACCCCTCGCCGCCGGCGCGCAGGGCCGTTGTGTTGGGGCGCATTTTGGCACCTACGATTACACCGCTGGGCTCGGCATCACCGCCGCCTATCAGCACATGACACATCTCGCCTGCGACTTCGCCAGGGAAACCATGCAAGTCGCGCTGGCCGGAACCGGTATCTGGCTTTCTGACGGAGCGACAAACATACTTCCGGTTCCTGTGCATCCCGCCGCGAAAAACGCACCGGCGCTCACCTCCAACCAGCTTGCGGAAAATCGCAATGCCGTTCACCAAGCCTGGAAACTCCATTTCCAACACATTTGGCATTCGCTTGAGAATGGCTTCTACCAGGGCTGGGATCTTCATCCCGCGCAGCTCGTCACCCGCTACGCCGCTGTCTACTCATTCTTTTTGGGAAGCCTCGACGCCGCTTCGGAGCGCCTCCGAAATTTCATTGCGAAAGCCGCACAGGCTACGCTCGCCGGCGAAGTCTTCGACGATGCCGCAACTGGCCAGGGGCTTCTAAATTATTTCCTGCGCGCCATTAATTGCGGCGCAATCACCGCGGAAGAAGCTCAATCCCTGACCGGCTTGTCTGCCGCGGAGTTGCGCAGCGCTTCCTTCGTGAAGATTTTGGACGGCAGAAAAAAGTAAGCGCTCCGTTCAGTCCTTGCGCAGAGTTGCCTCGATCAGCCCGTGCGGCTCGTCCGTCGGCAGAAAAATCACTCCGGGATTATCCAATCGGAATGGTGACAAATCGACGAGGTTGTAGTGTTTGTTTGGCTGCGAGAGGTGAATCTCCCGCACGCTGTCGAAATTGCTGAGCACGGCCTCGCCCATCGCGTACAGCGTTTGCTGCAGCGATTGGCTATCATGTTCGGCAAACGTTTCCAGCATCGTTTGCCGAATGGCGTGCCAGACGGTCCCAAATTCCGTTTCCTCTCCTCGATAGACCCAGTTTGCCCGGATCAGTGTCGATAAAATCCGATTCCGGTCTTCTTTCAGGGTTGTATATTCATCCCGCAGAAATCCCTCGAATGCGGATTGCGTAGTTTTCAGGACCGCCAGCCCTTCGATTCCAGCGCTGACCTTCTTTTCTTCCCGCGTACCGGTCACCTCAGCCGTGCGCTTTTCCTCGCTCGATCGCGTAAAAGTGTAAGCGTGCGATTTGCCGCCAAACGGGAGGCGCACCCAAAGCGTCTCGATTGCTTCGATGTGAACCCGTGTGACTTGCGGATTGCGCTCCAAAAAATGCTTCGCCAAGTGGAGGCAAAAGTTTTCCGTCGTCTCGATGGGGTGCTGCCGTGCCAGCGCGTACACGGTATTCTTCATCGTGTCGGTTGGCAAGATGTTTCGATTGTCTCCTTTGCTGTGCGCTGTTTCGAAATCTCCCTCAAACCGGATGCCGAGGGTCAATTCCTTGATGTCATGCCGGCTCTCTCGCCGCGTCACTCGCAGCAATCGAACGCGCTGTTTGCCATAGTTGTTTTCGCCAAGCCGGATGGCCATCAGTCAGCTCCCGCGATACGTTGAATATCCATACGGACTCAGAAGCAATGGGATGTGGTAGTGCTCCTTGGCATCCCTCACTTCAAATGCAATGATCACTTGCGGGTACAGCCCCTCAATCTTTAGCGCGGCAAAATATGCGCGAGTGTCGAATGTCAAACGGTAGATCCCTGCTCCGAACGCTTTGGCCGCGCCCAAATCCTTCAAGCGCCCATCGCCATTTGTCGAACCTCTGCCTGCTTCCGTCCATCTGCCGTCCGCCGTTTGCGCCTCAAGAATCACCGGCACGTTTGCAGCCGGCCGCCCCAGCGATACATCCAAAACGTGCGTAGTGATCTGGCTCATGATCCGAGTAATTTCTCCAGGCGTAGCAGTGTAATCTTGCGCTGCTCTTCCGCCGCAACGCGTAATTCCATTTCAGGATCATTTGGCATTCGTTGCCGCAAAGCGATCAGAATCTCTTCGCTTGTCTTTCCCGTGGCGCAGATCAAAAACACATATCCAAATTTCTTCACATAGGCCTTGTTCTCCGCGGCAAGGTCCTTCAACACTTCAGGCGCTGCTTTTTGCGTGGCCGACTGCTCCTTCGCGGACCATTGGCGGGCCGTTGACGATTGCCTCGTTTTTGCCCGCTTTCCCCCGATGGCCGGATGATGCCGGAACGCCTCCAGCAAATCCTCGGGTTCCAACTCAGCCCATATTCGGTCGGTGGCCTCAAAAACTTGTGAAAGATTTGCAAATGGCCTTTGTTCCACCATCCGTTCGGCCCATTTTCTCGCGCCGCAGCAATCCAGCAACACCTTGATCGCTTTCAGCCGTGGCAGGTGATGAAATTGCGCAAGCTCTTTCGCGGGATTCGCTCCGATCACGGCGCGGCCAAACACTCGCAACCGGCTCACGCCCCCATCGGGATAAATCTGAAATCGCACATGAGTTGCAACGCCGGGCTGCCGGAGTTTATCGAACGCGTGCCGGGAGTTAGCCTTCAGTTTTGTCTTTGGCAGCACTACTTCCCAAGCTTGCGACCCGGCATTTGCGGCATCCAATCCCGCATTCCTGGCGTAACACGCCTCCAACGAGCAGCTATCAGGAAAATTCCCCTTAAAGTGTGCCGTGTCCACTTCAATGCGCTGGATCGCGCCCGGCACGCCCAGTTTCAGGATCGCCCAATCATTACCCGGACCGCGCCTTCGTTTCGTCTCCCATCCGTCACCCATGTTCTTCGCGGCGCCGGGCATCAACAAATTCCGCGGCGCGCCGAAAAACTGGTCGCTGGAGACGACCACGCTTCCGCCGTTCTCCACGCCCGCCAGATTTACCTCCTCCTCGGAAAGGCGCTTCTCATTCGGAACCGCTTCTCCATGAACCCGCAAGCGCGCAACTCCGCCATCCGGATAAATGCTTAGCCGCAAATGGGTAAACCTGTTCCTGTTATCCACGGAAAATAAATTCTGCGAATCGCCTTTCAACACGGTCTTCCAAAAGATCTGCACCCACTTTGTCTCTGAGGACCGCAACTTCTTTTTCTCGGCCTTATACGGCGGTTGCCCGCCCAGGTCACATCCTTCAAGGGAAACTCGTTCCGGATAATTGCCGCGAAAGAAACTCGTGTCCACCACAATCCCACAAATGATTCCTGGCAGGCCCAACCGGACAATGCACCAATCGTGGCCCGGCGTTCGGCGACGCCGAGTTTCCCATCCGTCCATCCATTTTCCGCGTGCTGTGTAT
>JBAVHY010000441.1:0-8072 GCA_049686315.1 Candidatus Acidiferrum sp.
AGCGTAGTCGACGAACGGTGAAGAAAGAGTATCGGTGCCGCCCGTCGAGGCACCAAGTGCTAGATCCGTTGCCGTGCCGCTCCCTGGGGCAGGCGCAGTGGCAGAGAAGGCGCTGATTATTTGTGGAGCCAGTGCGTTCTGCAAGTGAGTGGAATCTCTTCCATCGCCGGATTTCCATGCCAGAACGTGAAAGTGCGCTGCGCTGCCCGCCTTGGACTCGACAAAGGCGACCTTCGTGCCGGTTCCGGTTCCATTGAAGTCATAGGAGATCACGGGAGAGGTTGGCACGGCCCCGCCTCCCGCGATCCCCTGGACACTGTAGGACCACAGCACTGTGGCGGAGGTTCCTGTGTCGGTTGGCGGATTCGGAGTGCGATTACAGATTCCCGTGCCGCCTGTCGTGCCGCTGTAAAGGTTATTAAAGGCCACTAGATTCGGTTGAGAGGAGGTGCCATTCGCGGCGATCGGGTAGACCACATAGTCGTTGGCGCAACTAGGCGCTTGCGTTACATCGAAACTGAATTTCGCGGGGTACATCGCCGGCGCAGTGCCGGCTGCACCCAGGTTGATGCTCCAATCGCGGTGCAGGGTGGGGCCATTTGGCCGATTCCTGGGCCTGTGGGGTCGTCTGTCGTGAGGACCGGTAGAACGGGTATGCCAACTGAAGGAGGCGCGCGGATCTGAACTCGCGAAATTCAGGTCGGGCAGAAATCCCCGATTCGAAAAAAGAGTGTGGCGCGTGCTCCAGTCGCGAAATTCCGAAACGGGCCGGTGCGTGACAACCCTTCCCCCGCTGCGTACAGGCTTGCCGAAGAACGTCGAAGCGGCAAGCACAGCGAGAAAAACGCCAACAAGCACATACTTCTTACCCCGCATCCCTATACTCCGATCTCGTCTGTCTTATTTCCCACTACACGTGCTCTCGGGCAAGCGCTGACTGGGCATAACCCGAAGAGGCACTGAGCGCGAAGGGTACGAGGCCGCCGAGAAAGCCTAAAAGACGGCGACAACCCGCTGTTACGGACTTTCCTAACGCCTAGAATACTAGGGGTTCTCAACATCGAACGCATCGGCAGAAAAATGGCCGGTGACCTCAAAAAGTTAACGATGAATGCGTCACTTGCTTTCGGAGGTCGGGTAGTCAGACTCTCACGTCTATCGTAGATAAAATATCTAAGCGAATACTCGCCTTCGAAATATTTTGCGGAATTAGACGAAGTCCTTTGTCCCGCCAGCTAGCAGACGGGTACTGCAGTCCAGCCGGCATCGACCGCTGGCTCACAGGGGAACAACCGTAGGCAGAATGGGGGGCGGAGACGGAAAGAAGCGAGAGAGACGAGCGATCCAGGTTTGCAGAATATCCCAAAGCGAACGGAATACCTGCACGTTCAATCAGACGCACAGGCCACCAGGGGTTCATCCCCCTGTGGAGTCTGAAGATAAACCGACTGACGAGGCCGGTCCTCTAAGGCCAGAAGATCGTGCACGACTGTGACACCAAGCCTCGATTGCGAGTCCTGGAGCTTGAGCTTTGCGTCGAAAGGAATGCCTAGAGGGACGTAGCCGATCAGGATCCACTGGTGGTTTTCGTCGAGCTCGCGGGCGTCTGAATCCTGAGCAGTTACGGGGGCTACAGGCTGCCACCCCCCATAGTCTTGATCCCCACGGAATTTCAAACAAACGGCGATGGCCGTGAAATGGCGTTTCGAATAAATGAGATAGAACGGCCGCAGTGTTTCGAAGGACTCATCCTCGTCGGAGGACTCCCATGCCGGTTCAGAAGAAATCTTGGACTTAAACTGCGTCAGACTCGGCGGCGAAAAAGCTCTCTTTGTCCGATCCGGTTCCACTCCCTTTCTCCGCAAATGGAAGCCGAGTGCGCGGTACTCCTTCTTCGGCTTGCGAACATAGCGAGGGGAGTGCGGCACAAATCCGATGGCCACGACCAGCGCTGCGACCACAGCGGTGGCCAACAGCAAGCCAGGGTTTACTTCCTTGTTGCTCAATTCGAACGCGATGAACACGCCCAGTAACAACACAATGATGCGCCGGACAAGGAGATAGAGAGAAAAGTCAGAATGCTTGAGGAAAGTGCTACCCATCTCTTACAAACCCTCGGGAACCTACGTGGGCGGGTACATGAAATACTAGTACTTATATTGGAAAAGTCAATCAAAACTCTCAATGAAAAGTGCAAGCGTCAGGCCAGGGTATCTTTTTGTGGGAGTGCGCCTGAGCGCCCCCCTGCCCGGCTACGAATGCCTATGCTCGCAGACGGTCATTTGCCGCTTCCGCGCTCGCCTCCGCTTACGGAAACTGTTTACTGGCGCATGACCAAAAGGCATAGATGCAAATTTTAGGAGATCGGTTGGACGAGTATCACCACTTCCGCGCCAGCACCTCGACGATCTTTCCGAGCGCGTCCAGATCTCGAGTCATACTTACGCTGCGCGAACTGCAACAGCACAGACCTCAAGAAGGTTTCTCTCGCCTACCAAGAAGGACTCTTTTGTACAGATGCCCACACTCGACTGCGCGCTGTTGTGGTTGGCGGCAGTGGTCCAGATATCGCAAGCGGAAAGGCGACCACTCGAGGGTTTCATCAGTCCGTCCTGTCCAACCAGCTAAACCCTTCAGTGAAGTGGTCGTACCGAAAGCCGATTCTCTGGTGGACCCTGATGTTTCTCTCGATCGGCTGGATCGTCTTCTACATAAACACCGTTAGTGGGAATTCCTCTGCGTTTTGTCGCCTCCGCTGATTCTTTTCTCGGGGTTATCTGGCATCACGTTCCTGCTGTTGCCGGTTCTCTTCTGGAGACACAATCAGTCCGCCCACAAGTGTCGGTATTCTCAAGGGGAACGCTCGTTCCTCTGCCAGCGCTGTGGCACTTTAACGGAGCAGGCATAGGCTTCCACGAAGGTCGTGTAAGGCAGAGGCTAGGTAGCGCCTCCATTATGTTATCCGAGCCCGAAGAGGAGTCCGGACGATTCAGTTGAACGTGATCCTGAACTGGACGACTGAGCTGAAGAACAAACGAGCCTCGTTGTACCACACCCATACCCGTAGTGCGGGATGGTTTGGCTAACCTTGCGAGATCAACGTCGAGAGCGTGGACTTCCTGGGCGCTGGTGTCGCGGACGACTGCACACTGATGACACCGTTGGAACGGACGCAATGCCACTGGACAATGTGACACGCAATGTGTCACAATCTAAGTATGCCGACCGTAAACATACGTCAACTTCGCAACACTCGCAAGCTCAAGGCTTGGCTGCGTGCTGGCAAGACCGTAGAACTTCGAGAGCGGGACAAGGTGATCGCCCGTATCGTCCCCGGGGCACAGCAGGAAGCAGCCGGGGAACTGCCGGATTTCGCAGCGCGCCGGGAGAACATTTTTGGTAACCGCGTTTTACCCGGCGCCGATCTTGTAATCGAAGAGCGGGGACGCTATTGACGATTTACGCCGATACCAGCTTTTTCGTCTCGCTGTATGTCAAAGATACTCACTCGATCACAGCCGACCACATGTTGCGCAGCGGCGAGCGCCCGCCAATTACCGCGCTTCACATTGCGGAATGGACGCATGCGATTGCACAGCAGGTGTTTCGTCGGCAAATGACCATTACTGAAGCAGACCGGCTCCATCGCGACTTCGATGATGACCGCGCTGCCCGAATCTGGCACACCATCGCAGTTCCCGAAAATGCCTTAGAGGTATGTGCCGATCTCGGCCGTCAGTACGGGCCCAAACTCGGCATCCGCACGCTCGACAGCCTCCACGTTGCCTGCGCGCTCGAACTCAAAACAAAGCGATTTTGGACCTTTGACGACCGCCAGCGGAAACTGGCAAAGGCCGCGGGCCTCGATACTCGCTGACCAGCGGGAGGCCGCAAGCCCCGCACTTTAGGGCGGAGTGCCAAGACCCGGGCGAGCCGAAAAAAGCTGATGCAGAAGGATGGAGATAACGGTGACCGGCGCTCGCTCTCTCCCTTGTACGCACCATCATGTAGCCACGGCGAATCGGTATTGGCGGCCATGTCTCGCGCCGAAACGCGCAATCCGCTCATCATAAGTGACCAACGGGCAGGCGAGCTCGATTGCGGTAGCAATCAGAAGCCCATCCGCCGGATCGCGGTGCTCGAGATGATGGAACTGGTAGCTGCAAGAAGCTGCCTGATGGCCGAGTGGCACCGCTGCGATGCCGGGACGCTCGAGGAAGCGCCTGATCCATGCCTCAACGGGAATGTCGAGATCGATCCGCCTGGTGTCCACAAGTAGCGCAATTTCCCAGGCCGTTACGGCGCTGAGGAAAATGGCACCGCCATTCTGCCAGCAGTCGTCGATCAAGGCACGCGTCGACGCACGCAGACGTTCGTCCCCGCTGTCGAGCCATAGGGCAACGTGGGTGTCGAGCAGAAGACGATCCGTCACCGTTCGACCTCTCGGCCGGTTTCAGCGTCAGGCTCCACATCAAGCGCCGGCGCGATCAGGTCGACACCTTCGTGGGTCCGCACTGAACCGCGATGCGCCCCGAAGAGAGAGCCCGCGCGGGCGTTTTGCTCCAGCAGGCGCCGCATGGCTAGAGCGACCGCTTCGGTTTTGTTGCCGTGCGTCAACTTCTTGGCTGCTTCCTCGATAAGAGCGACGACTTCCGGGCGGTTGATGGTGACTACATTAGCCACAAGCCATCTCCTTTAATCATTATATCAGTACTTATATCATTATTCCCTTTAAGCAGGCAAGCGGTTCGCCAAATGGCGGTAGGTCTGGAGGATCGGGACGCTAGCAGCTAGCTAGGCGCAGCGGATCCGAACCTCGTCGAGGCACTGGCCCCCGATTGTCGTCCGAGGATGAGGCCGCTTCCACCGCATCGCTGTCACAGTCCGAGTTCCCTGCCGAGAACTCTCCTGACGAAGCCTCCAGGCGCCTCGTCCGCGACGAGTTGCTTCACCTTCTCACGAATTTCAGAGGCATTGCCATTTTTTTCTGCCGCCTTCATGGTGTTCGAGTAGGCCGCCCAGATATCGAGCCCCGTGATCTCATACCCGTAGCCACGGGTGAGCCAATGCAAGGCGAGAAGCCCGGCGCCCAGCGCGAAACTCGGTTGTCGATCAGAGAAGTCGCGCGCGGCGCGAGTGAGCGTCTTCGGATCAGAGGGTGTGCGGCTGGCGAGCGCGAGCGCAGCCTCATACAGCCCGACTTCCTTGGCAGCAGCAAACCACTTGCCCTCTTCGCCCGGTGTTGTCTTTACCAGGTCGGCAAGGATTTCACTGGCGCTCTTGTGCGAATATTTCCTGGCTACCTCCTTCAAGCTCGCCAGGTAGGTGCTCCCGCGGCGGGGCCGCAGGCCGTAGCGCTCGTATGCTTCCTCGATCTGCCCCAAGTCAAGCAAGATCCCTTCACAGAGCTCATCCCCTTGGGCGTCGCTGGTCCATGTTCCGCGGCAGGCTTCGGCATACTCGATCGCCTCTCTCTGCTTGCCCGTGGCGTCGAGCGCCTTCACCGCCCAGCGCTTGTACTGCCACAGTTGGTCGCCCTGGAGCAGATCGACAATTTCGCTGTAGCGCTCCGCCCGGTACAGCGCGCTGAGGCACGCCGACGTCCCGTGGAAGTAGCCACGGAGGTTCTTGTCAGGGCTGAGCGCCATCCGGCTGATGCCAACTAGGCGGTCCGCCCAAGTGTTGGCCACCTCCTTCGAGGCGCAGAGCTCGCCCCAGTAGTCGGCGAGGCTCTCGATGTAGGGAATCTGGTCAGCCTCGTGTGCCGTCCACAGGCGCTCAAGCCAGCTCTCGCGCACACCGGTGGCAGCTGGGGCGCGAGCAATGATGGGAACGAGCTCGGCAATGGCGTTGTCAACTGCCGTTCCGATCGCGCCGGAGGAGCTGTCGACCTGCTCCAGGGCTGGCGACAGGCGCTCAAGCAGGGTCACAGCTCCGTCAGCGGCAAGCACCGGATCGGCGCGAGCTACGCTTTTGATCTCACTGAGCGCTTGCTTCAGCCGCTGAATGGCAGGCTGTGACTTCCATCCAAATGCGCGGCGCCGGAAGCGCCCTTGAAAAGCCCATTTGCGATCGCCCGCGGCGTTCGGGGGGCGACCTGTTCGGGAAGGCTTGCGCGGCGAACGAGACACTCGGTTCATAAGCGGCGCTTGCATATTAGCGCCATCGGCCGTTTCAAAGATTGGGAAATTTATGGCCGTTGCGGGCTCCGGAGAATTTGATCCCCCTCGTTCCGGGAAATTCTGAGTCATCTAGCATTTAGCAAGAGCCGGAAAGCGGTTGTAACCTCTTCCTCTGCATACTCGGCGAACGAGTTGGGTGGAGGGAAGAGGAAGAGGATGTGGATGTTAAAATGTTACGAAGTCAAGATTCTATTAACGGAGCAGGAATTTTAGCAGCAAACCTGGGCAAGCCTCTTTATTACCGCTCGTTGGACCTCAATTTATCGCGGCGCCTCGATTACGTCATCCGAGCCCGAAAAGGAGTCGGGGGCGACTCACGTGAACGTCATCTTGAACCGCGCCGAGTCACCAGCTCTCTGCTAGGACAGCAATCACTTTCCCCAGCGCGTCAAGGTCCATCGTATCGATCACCTCGGCGGGTGAATGCGAATACCGCAGCGGCCATCCCAGCGCCACGTCTACCGATCCGAATCGCGTGAACACCGCGCCGTCATTTCCCCCGCCGGTCACTCCATACTGCACGGGAATCGCATTCTCTTTTGCCAGCCGGACCACGCGGTCCACGTAAGCGAGCGGCACGATATTCGAATTGTCCACTGCGCGCACGACAAACCCTTTGCCCAGTTCCGCATCCGCGAATCGCTTGGACTCGAGCGGCGAATCCGAGCTCACAAACGTGTCGATCGCAAACACAAAATCCGGCGCTTTCCCATCCTTCGCCGCCTGCTCCGCAAAGGCCGCCGCCCCCACGAGCCCCACTTCTTCCTCTGTCGACCACACAAACGTGACGTCGCGCCCCGGCAAATCCGGCCCAATAGCACGTACCGCCGCGATCAACGCCGCACAGCCTACGCGGTCGTCAAAACTCCGCGCATTGGCTCGCGTGCCAAGCAAGGGCCGGTATTCCTTCGGAATCGTCACAAAATCTCCAGCCGCAACTCCCAGCTTCTCTGTCTCTTCCTTCGTGCGCGTTCCCACGTACACGTGCGCCGGCTCATCCATCGATCTCGGCCCGCTCGGCCACTCAAAGCCCTGCTTATCCCATCCCGCCGGCAATTCCAACACACCGCCGACATGGCTCCCATCCTTCTTGTGCACCAGCACCACATGGCCCAGGAAATATTGCGTGTAGCCTCCGCCTAATACCTCCACCTGCAGCCGCCCATCCTCCTCAATCTTCTTCACCTCATATCCAATCTCATCCATGTGTGCCGCAAACGCGATGCGCGGCGTCTTCGCATCTCTCTTCCCATCACCCATATGCAGCACCAGATTCCCAGCCGCGTCCGTCGTCGCTCTTTTCTGCGCCCACTCCGGCAGTAGCTTCTTCACTTCCTCGCGCACTACAGCCTCGTGTCCACTGGCACCGTACGCCTCGGCGAGCGTCGCAATCACCGGAATACGTCCTATGGCGGAACTGATTTCTCCAGCAACCAATCCGCCTCCGGGTAACGGAATTTCAAGGTACATTTCAAGCAATCTCTTTAGCTGGCCTACGTCATTCCACGAGGCATACTCTGCGGGCGTGACTGGCCACAGCACCGGGATACCCAATTGCGCAAATCGTTCGGGAACAGCGGAACTCTTTGCATAGCTCGCAATCAGTGGAGGCGCCGCTGGAACCGCTTCATTCTGAATGCGCTCCTTATCAGCGAGTGTCTTGAGCTCTCCTGCAAAATTCTTAGCTGCTTCCGAAGCGGGCGTAGCAGTGCCAATCAGAACCCCTACTCCCGGCTGCGGCTCACTCGCACTGGCCTTGCCCTCGGCTGGCTGCTCCCATCGGATTCTGCCTACATAGACCATTTCGTCCGGATGGACCTCCGTCAGGATACGATTCAAACCCCTTCCACCTGTCCATTCTTGCGTGACAAACGCGATCGTGGTGCTGCC
>JBAVHY010000442.1:0-1996 GCA_049686315.1 Candidatus Acidiferrum sp.
AGTACAGACCGTGCCAGAATTTCCGGAACTTCCATTAATTTGCTTGCAACTAATTTGCAACTGGCGTCCAACTAGCGTCCAAAACCCCTCGTTTTGGGCCTGGTTTTGGGGGTCGACGAACCGCAAGGGCAATTGAATCATCAAGACTTAGGGTTTGCTCGTCAAACTCATAACCCGAAGGTCGTCAGTTCAAATCTGACCCCCGCAACCATTTTCTCCTGAGTTTTCAGGAACTTAGACAGCGGCGACTCCAGCCGCCGTTTTCGTTTTCTCGGTACAATTCGGTACAATTCGTCCCTTATCGGGCAATGCGAGCAGCAGCCTGTGCGGTCGTCGGAGCTAACTTCTTCGTCGGAGCCAGCACGATCAGGGCGACACCGATGACAATGAGGACACCCACGCCGACTAATTCTCCGTGTGCAATGAAATTACGGAATGCCTGCACGGCCATCAGGGCGGCATGGGCAAAGCTCGACCATGCCGTGAAGGCGATCAGGCTGCGGTTCGCCGATGGGTTACGGGCTGCCAGCAGCAGGAAAATGCCGAGTGTGACATAAACGCTAAGCATCATCGCCAACGCAGGCTCTTGCCTGACAAACATCATCAAGGGATAAACTAAAGCCGAAAAAAGCAATCCCACCAACACCAACACAACCTTCAGAGCCCGTTCTCGATTCATGGTGCCCTCCTTACTATGACGCTGACAATCAATTTGGATCGGGCCTGCTGATGAACGATCCATTTTTACTTAAGCTTTTCTCTCCTGTAACATCACGCTCGTGAAGCCTTTCGAGTTGCTCGGCCAGACGGTTTCGCCAGACGGTACTGCCATCAAGCTGATTCGTCGCGGTGATGAGTACATCATACTTGTAGATGGCGCTATCCTCATGTCTAGTCGAATGCACGGCTCAGAGGACGCGTTGGCCACGTTCGCTTGCCAAAGGGTGCGGAAACGCGAGCAGCCGAGCGTTCTTATTGGCGGTCTCGGAATGGGTTTCACGTTGCGTGCCATGCTCGACCTACTTCCACAAAATGCGAGAGTTGTCGTCGTCGAACTGGTCCCAGCAGTGGTGGAGTGGAATCGTGGGCCGCTCGGGCCGTTGGCTACACATCCTCTGAGGGACAAGCGCGTCCGGGTCGTAACCGGGGATGTCTTCGACACACTCTATAGTTCACGTCTAGACCAATTCGACGCCGTGCTACTCGACGTGGACAACGGCCCGACCGCATTTACCGTGTCGAACAACGCCGGGCTCTATGACAATCGTGGAATAGCCGCCGCCCACGCGGCTCTCAAGATGGAGGGGGTTTTGGCTGTCTGGGCAGCCCAAGATGATCGACAATTCGAGCAGCGATTGCGCGATGGCAGATTCGACGTGCAGGTGCATCGCCTTCGTGGTCGCCTGAAAAAGGGCGGTCCCCGTCACACCATCTTTCTGGGTCTCAAGTCATAAATTGAACTCGAAACCACGGGAAGGCTTTGCAGCAGATAGAAGCGGGAGGTCAGTCTACGTTAAAGATGGTATGAAAACCACTTGGCCGACGTCGGCGAAACCTATTGGATGTCGGGCAGAACAACTCTGGCGCAAGCGCTGGCTCGCCCAGTAAGGCATGCTGTCAGTCCTCCCAAGGAAACAGCGGAGCAACTCTCCAAAGTATCCATTCTTGTTTTCCGTCGTAGTCGGGACCAAATTTCGGTTAAACGACAGCCTGTTCTTCTTTCGGGCGCACGAAAAGATAGCCAACACCTCGGCACCGCGGGCATTCTTTATTGCGGTAATATCCGCTCGCCTCACAGTTTGAACAATCTTCCCAATCGCTACGCTTGAGGGCACTTGCGTTGGTGCCGTTGCAGCGCTCTCCGTCAATAATTCTAGGGCAACGATGGTCTGCCACTCTACTGTTGTAACCTGCGCCACCGCATTGGGTGCAATGCGTAACGGGGAGTTCTCTCTTCAACATGTCCATATGATACGTCCGCTTCAGGGCATTGAAC
>JBAVHY010000443.1:0-26626 GCA_049686315.1 Candidatus Acidiferrum sp.
AGGACACGGATGGGGCGCAGAAGTGTGTCCTTTTGCACCCCTCTGTGTTTCTTTGGAATACCCGTAAAGTTTTTGTTTTGAATGGTAGGCCCGTGGGGACTCGAACCCCAGACCTCTACCGTGTCAAGGTAGCGCTCTAACCAACTGAGCTACGGGCCTGCAACGCGCAGCTAGAATATCATGCCTCGGCGCGCGTGAGAATTTCGTCCAGCTCCTCCAATTGCGCCTCAGTTTCCGGCACCCATGCGCTTCCCAGTTGTCCCAAGGCCGCCCGAGTCTCCTCTATGGGACGATCTCGACACGCTGTGCGGAACATCTTCCACTCCTCTTTGACCTGGAGGATTTCGTCTCCACTACCATCGGCCACGAACCCTTTCACGGCATCGGCCGCGGAGGTGTACTCCTCCAGGAAATCCTGATGCAAATAAGCTGGGAAGAATTCCCTCAACGATGGAAAATCCGCCGGATCGAATGGCTTCTCTTCATGGGCGTGGTTGTTCATCATTCGCGGGCCTCCGGGTATGTGGTCAGCACGTAATAGCTGTCCGGTCCATCCGCGCGCAATGCGATGACCGCGCTATTGCAATCGATGGACCGATTTTCGCCCCGCCGCAAACTTCGGCCAATCACCCGGCCCGCGTCATAATGCAGCGCCAGATTGGTGCGCGGATATCCTCGTCTCATCCAGTTCTCGATACGGCCCTGGTCCGCGCGAAGTGCGTCCGCCACGGTGGTTTCCGCAGCTTCGCGATCCGTCCAGGTCGATGCCGCGGAAATGTTGCGTTCCTGACGCAATCGCTCCTGTAACTGCTCATCCGTCTTGCCAACGTGCCTCTTCAACGTGTGCCCGCCGCGCTCTTCATCGCGCCCGAGGTCGTAGCGGGCCGTCGCGACTCCAGCGTTGGAATTGCGCGGCGACTCCGTACCACTTCGCAGGGAAGGCGCGGATCCTTGCCCGCATCCGGAGAGCTGCAGCAAGACTGTGACAAGGAGAGCGGTCAGCAAGCTGCAAAATGACCTAGCACGTATCTCCTCTTTCAAGCGATCCTCTTCCTTGACTCGTCGAACATTTCCCACCTGCGCACCGAGTATACGTAAATCCTCCCCTTTCTAGCACGCTGCCACTGCGGTTGTGACCTCGCCAAACCGGATGCTATTCTCAAATTCATGCAGGACGCGGAAAAAATCACGCGCGGCGCCCCAACTGCCTTTGGCCTCGAACATTCTGGGCGGCAATTCGAGGCGCTTCTAGAAGTCAGCGAAGCCATAGCGCAGCAGCGCGACCTCAAGGGCCTGTTCCACGAACTCTCCCAGCGCCTGCACGCCGTTCTACAATTCGATTTCCTCGCCCTCGTGCTGCACAACCCTGCGACCAACACCATGCGCCTTCACATCCTTGAAACGCATGAGCCTCACGAGCCCAAGCCCGACGAGGAATTCCCAGTAGACAGCACCCCTTCCGGCTGGGTTTGGCAGAATCAGCAGCCTTTCGTCACTCTCGACACCTCCAAGGAAACGCGCTACCCCGATTCCATGCAGCACCTTCAAGAAGAAGGTGTACACACCTTCGCTCTCGTTCCCCTGACTACGGCTCAGCATCGCTTGGGCGCCATTGGTTTCGGACGCTATGTGCCGCAGGGTTTGGGCGAGACGGAAGTGGAATTCATGAAGCGCGTTGCCGTGCAAGTCGCCGTCGCGGTGGACAACGCCTTGAACTTCGAGACCGCCCAGGCTTACCAGAAACAACTCGCCCACGAACGCGACCGCCTGCAGGTGCTCCTCGAAATCAACAATCTCCTGGTCAGCACGCGCGACGTCACCTCTCTCTTCAAAGGTATCGTCTCTTCGCTGAAGCCTGTCGTTCAGCATGACTACACTAGCCTCGCTCTTGTCGATCACGCCTCCGGCCTGCTCAAGATTCACGCCCTCGATTCACCCGTGCAGACTCCTCAAACGAAAACCGAATTTACCATCGCCCTCGAAGGTTCCCCTGCGGGCCAGGCGATCTCCGGCGGGCAGGTCCTCATTGCCCGTGGCTCCGAAATCGACCGTTTTCACCCCGAAGTCGTCCGCTTCCTTCGCGAACAAGGTGTGCAAGTGATCTGCTGCGTGCCGCTCACCACCCACGGCCGCACGTTTGGCACCATCAATTTTGCCAGTCGCAATTCGCAGACCTTC
Source organism: Candidatus Acidiferrum sp. (assembly GCA_049686315.1). Taxonomy (GTDB): domain Bacteria; phylum Acidobacteriota; class Terriglobia; order Acidiferrales; family UBA7541; genus Acidiferrum. The sequence goes on from JBAVHY010000443.1 coordinate 2,179, forward strand.
TCCACTCCGGATGTCGAACTGCTCCAACAAGTCGCCTCGCAAGTAGCGATCGCCCTCGAAAACGCCCTCGCCTTCAAGGAAATTGATGCCCTGAAAGACAAGCTGGCGGTCGAAAAACTCTATCTCGAGGAAGAGATCCGCACGGAATTCAGCTTCGACGAAATCATCGGTGAGAGTCCGGCACTGCGCCGCACCCTCGCGCAGGTGGAACTTGCCTCCCCTGCTGGCACAACTGTATTGATTCTTGGCGAGACCGGCACCGGCAAAGAGATCATTGCGCGCGCCATTCACAACCTGAGCCCCCGGCGCGAACGTACCTTCGTCAAGGTAAACTGCGCGGCCATTCCCGCGGGCCTGCTGGAATCGGAACTGTTTGGCCATGAGCGCGGCGCATTCACCGGCGCAGTCTCCCAAAAAATCGGCCGCTTCGAGTTTGCCGACCGCGGCACGTTGTTCTTGGACGAAGTCGGCGACCTTCCCCTCGAACTCCAGCCGAAATTATTGCGCGTTCTCCAGGAGCAGGAGTTCGAACGCCTCGGCGGCAATCGCACCATCCGTGTCGATGTGCGCGTTGTGGCGGCTACAAATTCCGATCTTGCCCAACTTGTCTCCGAAAAAAAATTCCGCAGCGATCTCTACTATCGTCTGAACGTTTTTCCCATCCTCGTTCCACCCCTTCGCGAACGCCCCGAAGATGTGCCTCTCCTGGTTCGCTATTTCGTGCAAAAATTCAGCCGCCGCCAGAATAAAATCGTGGAATTCATTCCCTCCCCGGTGATGGAGGCGCTGGTGAACTATCCCTGGCCTGGCAACGTCCGTGAACTCGAGAATCTGATCGAGCGGGCGGTTCTGTTGTCCCCGGGAAAAGAGCTTCGAGTACCCTTGGCCGAGCTGAAGGAATCCTCTCCTGCTTTCGCTTTCACGGCGGCACCTGTTGATCTGTCACTCCCGATGGTGCCGTCTATTTCGCCCACATCTCCCACTCCCCTAAGCACCCTCGACGACGCCCAGCGGCAGCATATCCTCCGGACCCTGAAGCAGACGCAATGGCGCATCTCCGGCCCGCGCGGTGCCGCCGCAATTCTGGGGATGAAGCGCACCACCCTACAGGCGCGCATGCGCAAGCTGGGTATCAAGCGCCCCATCTGAGTTGCGCGACAGACTTGGCACAGTTCACCGATTGTGTTCTCCTAATAGAGACATATGGCACGCGTTTCTTCATCGCCGAGGCAGCTCCGTTCCGCATGGCTGTCGTGTCTTCTGGCCGCCTTCGCAATCTCCCTGTTCCCGCTGGATTCCGCCTCCCAACTGCCTGTGATTCGCTTTGTGCGTAACCCCGACCCCGCACCCGACTTCAAAGTTAAGGATCTGGATGGAAAAGATCTCAGCTTGGAAGCCTACAAAGGCAAGGTAGTTCTTCTGAATTTCTGGGCTACTTGGTGCGGGCCCTGCCGAGCGGAAATCCCCAGTCTTATCGAGCTGCAAAACCGTTATAAGGACAGCCTGCAAATCATCGGCTTGGATGTGGACGACGACGACGAAAGTGTAGTTCGTTCTGTGGTGAAGGACGAATCCATCAACTATCCGGTGGCGCTCACCACATCCCAGGTTCGGATGGCCTACGGAGGGATTATGGCCCTGCCGACGGTTTTCGTCATTAACAAGGAAGGCCGTGTCGTTCAAAAGCACGTGGGCTTGTTCAATCCCGCTCTTTACGAGACCGAAGTGCGCGCCCTCCTCGACTTGGCCGTCCCCGCCAAAATCGAAACGTTCGATGATACCGGTGAGATTTTCCTGAAACACGCGGACCGCGCCACCATGCTGCCCGGCGTCAATACGTCCGCACTCACTCCCGCGCAGCGCGCCATGGCCCTGCGAAAGTTCAACGAGGAAGCTTGCAGCTGTGGCTGCAAGTACACGCTCGCGCAATGCCGTATCTATGACCCAAATTGCCAGATCAGCCGCGATCGTACCGCCGCTATCGTGAAAGAGGTTTCCACCATCGAAGTGAAGACCAAGCCGGAAACTCCCAGCGAATCGCTTGCTCCCCCTGCAGCTCCCGCTCCCAATGCTGGCCCGGCCCCGCCACAAGCGGCAGCGGAGCCTCCAAAGCACTGATCAAAAAGTCTTGCAGCTGCTCTCCCCGCGCCCTGCTTCGAACTTGCCACTCTTCCTGTTTTGACGCATCACCGGCCGTTCGGTCCCGCAGATGATAAGTATCATTTCTTCAACAGGTCCATCACGGCGCTGGTCATGGCTTTCACACCGGTGCGAATTGCTGGCTCCGGCAGGGGCGCAAATTCGCTGGAGTGCAGGCTCGGCAGTCGCGTCCCTTTTTCCTGCGCGTCCTTTATTTTCGCGGGATCCACTGCCCCCAGCCAAAACATGCTGATCGGCGGCTTCGGATCGCTCAGCGCAAACAAACTGAAATCTTCGCTGCCCATCACTGGCTTGCCAGGCACCACGTTTTCTTTGCCTAGCGCCTTTTCCATGGCCGCGGCAACGCGGCGAGTCAATGCCGGATCGTTAATTGTGGCTGGATGCCCCTCTTTCGAAATCTCGATGATCGGTGCGCGTTCCGCAGGCACGCCAGCCGCCGCGGCGATTCCGTTCGTCGCTTGCGTTATGGCCGCAAGCGTTTTATCGCGCTGCTCGGGCGTCATCGTCCGCACGGTAAGTTGCAGACGCGCGTCGTCGGGAATGATGTTGCGCTTTGTTCCTGCATGGAAGGTGCCCACTGTAACAACCGCTGGTTGTAGCGGGTCCATCTCCCGGCTGACGATGGTTTGTAGAAACACAACCAGTTCCGATGCGATTACAATCGGATCCTTGGTCATATGAGGTGCTGCGCCATGGCCTCCGAACCCGCGAACCGTAATGTCCACCGAATCAGACCCAGCCAGCATCGGCCCCTCATGCCAAGCTACCTCGCCCGCGGGAACCACCGGCGAATCGTGCAGCGCCAGCACGTAGTCGGGTTTTGGAAATTTCGTGAACAAGCCCGCCCGCAGCATCGCAGCCGCTCCGCCGAGGCCCTCCTCCGCCGGCTGCCCGATCAACACAATCATCCCGCTCCACTGGCTCTTGCTCTCCGCCAGCATTTTCGCCGTGCCGAGAAACACCGTCATGTGCAAATCGTGCCCACAAGCGTGCATCACACCGACTTCCCCGCTTTCCTGTCTCACCGTCACCTTGCTAGCGTAGGGCAGCCCCGTATTCTCTTTCACTGGCAGCGCATCCATGTCCGTGCGCACGTAGACTGTGGGTCCGGGCCCATTCTTCATCACCGCCACCACGCCGTACGACACCAAACTCGCGTCTGCGTACCGCCCAAAGTGATCGGTCACGTCGTAGCCTAGTTTCCGCAGCGTGCTGGCCACCAATGCGGAAGTCTCTTTTTCCTGCGTTGAAAGCTCCGGATTCGAGTGGAAATGTTTATACGTTCCCACCCAGTCCTCAATGTTGCTATCAATTTTCTGGTCCAGATCGCCCTGCGCCGCCGCAAGTAATGCCGTCGACAAGACCGCCACTGCCAGCGCAAACCCACTGGTCCACAGTCTCTTCATCTTCGCGCTCCTCCCCCGTGGGTTTGCATGTTAGCAGAATGTATTTCCCCTTGCTGTTACGCTCCTTGCAGTCTACACTCCCCGCCAACCAGCTCATCACACTGAGAGCATTCAGGAGGTTGTCCATGAATCGTCGTGTACTTCTTCTCGTCGCCGTTCTAGGGGTCGCCGGATTTTTGACCGTCCATGGTGCGTTTTCTCAAACCGACGCGCAGTCCAAACGGCGTGTCATCAACTTGCCAGATCGCTCGCCACAGGCAGCCTTCAGTAACGCCATTCTTGCCGGGGATACTCTTTATATCTCCGGAAACATCGGCTTTGACCCGAAGACGGGAAAGGCCCCGGAAAAGATCGAGGATGAAATCAAGAATCTGCTCGACTCCTACAAGACTCTTTTGACCCAGGCCGGATTCACCATGGACGACCTCGTCTACGTACAGATTTCCTGCACCGATCTCTCCTACTACGACAAATTCAACGCCATGTACAAGACCTATTTCTCCAAAGATCTTCCCGCGCGCGAGTTCGTTGGCGCGGCTTCCATCCTGCGCGGCGGCCATTTTGAAATGCAGGCCATCGCCGTCCGCCACTGACGCCTTCCTCCGCTAATAAATCAGGAGGCAGAGGGAGATACTCCCGGGGACTTGACCCCCGCACAATACGCTAATATGCTTAACAGTGTTAAGGAGTGAGTGAGTGCCTCTTGGGAGTGAAAGAACGCAAACTTCGTCAAAAGAAATTCCTCCGTCAGGAGATCCTTGACGCCGCCAGTGAACTCTTCGTCAAAGAAGGCTATGAGAACGTCTCTATGCGGCGCATTGCGGACAGGATTGAGTATTCGCCTACGACGATCTACCTATATTTCAAAGATAAAGCTGAACTTCTTGAACAGGTCTGCCACGAAACATTTTCACGCCTTTCCCTGCGTCTGGCGGCCATTCTGGAACAACCCGGGGATCCCATCGAACGATTGAGGCGCGGTCTGATCGCCTACGTGACTTTTGGCCTGGAAAATCCTCATCACTACCGGGCGTCTTTCATGATGCCCGGCCCCGAGGGCTTTGACGAATCGAAGTATGTTCAGCCGGATTCACCGGGCATTCGGGCCTTTGATTTCCTGCGGCGTTGTGTCTTCGATTGCATTTCCGCGGGAAGGCTGCGCTCCAAAAACGCGGAGCTGATCAGCCAAACCCTCTGGTGTGGAACGCACGGCGTGACCTCACTCCTTATAACTCACCAGGTCTTTCCTTGGGTTGGAAAGGAGCAAGTGATTGAGTCTGTGGTAGATACGCTGATTGCAGGGATAACAAAGGGCTCCAGCAAATGAGTCAAAAATTTTTCCTGGACACTTAACGCTGTTTAGTTTAGTTGCAATGTTACTTTTTCCCGCTTGGGCCGTATCTAACTTTGAACGACTTTTGGGGGGCTTAATCGTGCCGCTTCTCGCTCAACGCCATCTCTCCTCGACCGCATCCGTTTCGCGATCATCCGCCCCCCATGGCTTTGGAGGAGTTAGATAAGGGGAAGGAAACTGTTATGACTCAATTCGCTGCCGCTTCGTCAATCCATTCTGCATTCGTTACCGGCTCGACTGGGCTGCTCGGGAATAACCTGGTGCGGTTTCTCGTTTCGCGCGGCGTGAAGGTAAAGGCGCTCGCGCGCTCAAAAGAGAAGGCAAAAACGCAGTTTGGCGATCTTCCGGTGGAAATCGTCGAGGGAGACATGGAAAACGTCGCCGCTTTTGCCCATCAGCTGCGCGATATCGACGTGATCTTTCACACCGCGGCCTATTTTCGCGACAGCTACAAAGGAGGAAAGCACTGGCGTCAACTCTACAGAATCAACGTTGACGGAACCGCGGATCTCTTTACTCATTCCTACGCTTCCGGCGCTCGCCGGATTGTCCACACCAGTTCCGTTGCGGTGCTGACGGGCGCTCCGGGTCAGCCCATCGACGAAACCATGCTCCGTACCGCGAAAGATGCGGACGACTACTATCTCAGCAAGATCCTCACCGATCGCAAGATTGCCTCTTTCCTAGAAAAACATCCCGATATGTGGGCCTGCATGGTTTTGCCAGGATGGATGGTCGGACCGGGCGATCTCGGACCCACCTCCTCGGGCCAGGTCATCCTGGATTTCCTCCATCGAAAACTGCCCGGCATTCCTCCCGCGACCTTTTCCGTTGTCGATGCGCGGGACGTCGCGGAAGCTCACTGGCTTGCCGCCATGAAAGGCCGCCGCGGCGAACGCTACCTCGCGGCTGGCCGCCACATGTCCATGGCTGACTTTTTTCGCGCATTGGAACAAGTATCCGGCGTCCGTTCACCGAAGTTCAGCGTGCCGCCGCCGTTGCTCTTCCTTATGGGTGCCGCCACGGAACTCTGGGCGCGCATCAGTGGCCGGCCCGCCTTGATAAGCCTGGCCACCGTGCGACTCATGATGCACGAGCGCAACCGTACGCTCTTCACGCACGAGAAGAGTGAGCGAGAACTCGGCCTCACTTTTCGTCCCGTCCAAGCAACCCTACAAGACACCATCGCCTGGTACAGGAAAAGTGGCTGGCTCCAGAAAGTCTCGTTGAACAACGTGCCCTTGCATACGGCCGGCGTATCTCCATGCTGAAAAGGGGGTGTGCTGAATGCCCACATATAGTCACATTGCCACATATGAAATGACGTCAACTGCCATAATATGGTCCAATGACAATAGCTTACACTGCCTTTACGAGTGAATAACAGCATGAAAACAAATGCTTTGGCAAGGAATATGAACACACATTCATTGGCCCATTCCGTGCTCCACGTTTACCGCTCCAAGAAGGTAACCATGCTTCGAATTACCACCGAAACAAAGCGCGGAAGGACCACCCTCACGGTGGAAGGCCGCATTGCCGGTCCTTCGGTCTCCACTGTCGAACAGTGTTGGCGCGAACTCTATGCCGCATCCCCAAAGCAGAAATACGTCGTTAATCTTTGCGGTGTTAGTTTCATAGATAGTTCGGGAAAGGTCCTGCTACGGGAAATGCATCGTCTAGGCGCCGAGCTTCAAGCAGAAGGCTGCCTGAATCAAGCCATCGTGGACGAAATTTCCAGCTCCGACGAGGCCACCTCAACCTCGAGTAGCAAAGCAGCAAAAAAAACCAAGGGCTCGCCGATTATCTTTTATGTCGCGTTCTTCAGCTTCCTCCTGCTGACTGCTCAAGCACGCGCCCAGGAGAAGGCGCCCGCGCTCCCAGGCAATGGTCCCACTGACGCGCTACGGCTCACGCTCGACCAAGCAGTTTCGCTGGCCATCAAGCAGAATCCCACGCAACAAATTGCCGTCCTCAATGCCGCCGAGAGCGTGCAAGACAAAAACATCACCCGCGCCGAGCTGCTCCCCCAGGCCAATTTGCGCGTCGCCGATACCGCCAACCGTGTGAATCTTCAAGCGGAGTTCGGTGGGAAGCCGCTTGTCCCGGGGTTTCAGTTTCCTGGGCACATTGGTCCGTACCAGACTTTCTCTGCGGGCACTGCATTTGGCAGCTCCATCTTTGATTTCTCCCTCTGGAAGCGCTATCAAGCTGCGCGCAGCAACGTGGATGCCTCTAAAGCGGACAGCCTTTCCACTCGTGAACAGGTCATCCTCCTGGTCGTTTCGCAATACATCGGCACTCTGCGCGAAGTCGCCAATGTCGAAGCTTCCAAGTCCCGTGTGGATCTGGCTCAGGCCCTCTACGACCAGGCGGCGGACCTCCAAAAAGAGGGTGTAGGCACAGGCATCGACACCCTGCGTGCCAACGTGGAATTGCAGAACGAAAAGCAGCGGCTGATCGAAGCGGAAAACAATCGCGACGCCTCGCTCTTTGGGCTTAGCAAGCTCCTCAACGTCGATCCGCACCAGAAACTCGAACTTGCCGATTCCCTCGGGTTTTTCGAAACGCCGCAGCCCGATGTGGAGGCCAGCATCGATCAGGCGCTTTCGGGCCGCGAGGAATGGAAAGCTATTGTCGCGCGGGAAAAGGGAGCGAAACTGGAAAAGCAAGCCTCGCAATACCAGCGTCTGCCTTCGCTCCGTTTCGACGGCAACTGGGCCTATTTCGGTATAACCGCCAACAATGGAATTCCCACCTACCAATACGAAGCATCGGTCAATATGCCGCTCTTCACCAGCGGCCGCATCCGCGCGGAAGTAATCAAGTCCGACCTGGAACTGCTGAAACTCCAGCAGCAAACGGCCGATCTCCGCAACCAGATCGCCCTGGATGTGAAAACTTCTCTGCTTAACCTGCAATCTGCGCGCAGTGAAGTCCAGGTTGCCAATCTTGGCGTTCAACTGGCAAAGGAAGAGGTGGCGCAAGCGCGCGACCGCTTCAAAGCCGGCGTCGCCAACAATATTGAAGTCATTTCCGCCCAGGATTCGCTGTCCCGGGCGAACGACAACCAGATTGCCGCGCTCTACCGTTTCAATCAGGCGCGCGCGGACTTTGCACGTTCCATCGGGCAGATGGAAAAGACGTACGCGAAGTGAGGACACGATGAGCGTGGAGATAGAAGTCGGTCTAGAGAATGCGGCCAATGTAAAAATGCCGCCGGCCGAGCCGCCAAAGCAGGAGCTGTCGTCAAAGCCTTTCGCCAGCCCCAAAGTTCGCCGCGGTTTGATCTTCGGCGGCATTGCCATTGTTGCCGTCGCCCTCGGCCTGTTTTTCTATTTTCACAATCGCGAAACCACTGATGATGCCCAGGTGGACGGTCATATCACACCGGTGGCTTCCAAAATCTATGGCCGTGTTGCCAAGGTGCTCGTCGAGGACAATCAGCCCGTGAAGGCAGGCCAGGTCCTCGTGCAGATCGATCCCGCGGATTATCAGGCGGCAGTGGATCAGGCTAAGGGAGCTCTGGCTCTTGCCGAAGGCGAAGCGCGTTCCGCCGGTGTGGACGTCCCGCGGACCAGCGAAAGTGTCGCCAGCGGCACTTCCAGCGCCGAAGCGCAGCTCTACGGAGCTCAGGCCGATCTCATGCGGGCGCAGGCCACTTACGAACAAGCGCAAACCGCGGATCTTGCCTGGGCGCAAGCCAACGTCGACCGTAGCAAGGCTAACGCACAGCTTGGTAAAGCCGATCTCGAACGCTACACCCCGCTCATGGAAAAAGGGGAGATCTCCAAGCAACAGTACGACGCTGCGAAAGCTAACGCCGATGCCACCGCCAGCGCCCTGGTGGCCGATCTGCAGCGTCTGGACCAGGCCAAACGCAACATTGACATCTTGCACGCCCAACTCGAGGCTGCTAAGGCACGCGTCGAAGGCGCCAAAGCTGGAGTGGGATCCGCGCACGCGGACCAGAAACGCGTCGCCATGCGCTCAGCCGACGCGCAAGCCAAGGTCGCCAGCGTGGATCGCGCCCGCGCCCAACTCGATGCCGCTCAGCTCAATTTCAGCTACTGCAACCTTGTGGCTCCCGTCGATGGCGTGGCTACGCACAAGTCCGTCGAACCCGGCCAGATCGTACAACCCGGCCAGGGTCTGCTTGTGGTCGTGCCTTTACAGAACGTCTGGGTCACCGCCAATTTCAAGGAGACCCAGTTGCGCTACATGAAGGCGGGCCAGAAGGCTTACATCAAGTCCGACACCTACGGGAAGACTTTCACAGGGCATGTCGACTCGATTGCCGGCGCCACCGGCGCGGTTCTCAGCCTGCTCCCGCCGGAAAACGCTACGGGCAATTACGTAAAAGTGGTTCAGCGCATTCCGGTCAAGATCGTTCTGGATCCGATTTCACCCGATGTTGCAGTTTTGCGGCCGGGCATGAATGTGGAAGCAACCGTAATCACGAACTAGCGCGGAGGCGATTCGGAAAGCATCATGTTGCAAAGACTCAAATCGAAGCTGCGGATGCCGGATGGCTCGATCAACCCCTGGGTGATCGCCATTACCGTCACACTCGCTACGTTCATGGAGGTTCTGGACACTTCCATCGCCAACGTCGCGCTCCCGCACATCGCGGGCAATCTTTCCGCCAGCGCCGATGAGTCCACTTGGGTGCTCACCTCGTATCTTGTCTCCAACGCGATCATTCTGCCGCTGTCCGGCTGGCTCTCTTCCGTGATTGGCCGCAAGCGTTTCTATATGACCTGCGTTGTAATTTTCACGCTGAGTTCTTTCCTCTGCGGTTTTGCCGCCAGCTTGGGCATGCTCGTGGTTTTCCGAATCCTGCAAGGCGTCGGCGGTGGCGGGCTGCAGCCCAGCGAGCAGGCCATCCTGAACGACACCTTTCCTATCAGCAAGCGCGGCATGGCCTTCGCGGTTTACGGCATCGCTGTTGTGGTCGCGCCCACCATCGGTCCGTGGCTCGGCGGATGGATCACGGACAATTATTCCTGGCGCTGGATTTTCTACATCAACGTGCCCGTCGGAATTCTTTCTCTCGCTCTTACCTACTTCCTCGTTTCCGATCCGCCATACATGAAGCGCGTCAACCTCAAGCAAGGATTCCGCGTCGACTATATCGGACTCGGACTGATCAGCCTGGGCCTCGGCAGCATGCAGATCATTCTGGACAAGGGTCAGCGCGAAGACTGGTTTGCTTCCGGCTTTATCCGCGTCTTCTTCGTCCTGATGCTGGTCGGGGTGATTGCGGGAATTATCTGGGAACTGCGCGCGAAAGATCCGGTAGTCGATTTCCGCATGCTGAAGAACCGCAATTTTGCCATTGCTACGACGGCCATGTTTTTCCTTGGTTTTGTGCTGTATTCCAGCACCGTTCTTATTCCTCAGCTCCTGCAGCAGCTGCTGGGCTATCCCGCGGAACTCGCCGGACTGGCACTCTCACCGGGCGGCGCGGTCATCATGCTCATGATGCCGGTAGTTGGCATCCTCGTTTCGAAGGTGGACACCCGCTGGCTCATCTGTTTTGGCTGCTCGGTCTCCGCCATTGCTCTGTTTGTCATGGCCGGCTGGAATCTGAACCTCGATTATCGCCATGCCGTCTACGGACGCATGTTGCAGAGTTTTGGCTTGGCATTCTTGTTCATTCCCATCAATGTGTCCGCGTTTGCTTATGTGCCGCGTGAAAAAACCAATATGGGCACCGGCATCATCAATCTCGCGCGCAATGTCGGGGCCAGCGTAGGCATCGCCACGGTCACCACGCTGCTCGAGCGCCGTACGCAGTACCACATGTCCCAGCTCGGTGAGCATGCCAATAATATGAACGGGGCATACCGCAACATGATCGCTGCGCTCACCGCAAACTTCTCCGGGGCGGGCTCCTCGACGAGTGCCGCAGCCGCTCGCGCCCAGGGAATGATCTACGGCATCATTCAGCGCCAAGCCGCCATGCTCTCGTTTCTCGACGATTTCAAACTCTTGGGTGTGGTTTTCTTCACCATCATTCCCATCTTTTTCCTCATGAAGAGGCCGAAGATGGGCGGCGGGAGCGCGCCGGTGCATTAAGGGAGAAACGCTTTTGTAACTTTTTTCGTCTAAAAGACTCTTACGGGTCTACTGGGGGAGCACATGGCAACGCAAGTGATAAGCACTACGCAACTTAGCGAAGGCAAGCTGATTCGCGCCGGTCAGCGAGGGGATGCTCAGGCGATCGAAACTCTCTTTAGCCGCTATCACCGCCCGCTATTCCAGACCGCGCTCCGTGTTCTCGGCAACGCCGAAGATGCGGAAGACGCTTTGCAGGACGGGCTGCTTTCGGCCTATCGCAATCTCAAGCGCTTCGAAGGCCGCTCGCAGTTTTCCACCTGGCTCACGCGCATCGTCATCAATGCGGCTCTCATGAAGCGCCGCAGCGCCAAGGCTCGTCCGGCGGTTTCACTCGATGAAACTCATCACGAGGATGAACTGCCCGCTGCCGAGCGTTTCGCGGACGACTCTCCGAATCCGGAGCAACTCTATGCTGGCACGGAAATTCGCGAAATGATCAACGAAAACCTCGACGAACTTTCTCCGCTGCTTCGCACAGCTTTCCTTCTTCGTGAAGTGCAGGGCTATTCCACCGGGGAAGCCGCCAAGAAACTCGGCGTCACCGAAAACACCCTCAAAGCGCGTCTCTGGCGCGCCCGGCATCAACTCGCAGACCGTCTTGGTCGCCGTCTCCGCCGCATGAAGGACGACATGTCGACTAATATGAGCGGCGATGAAGCCTGCAGCTACTGCTGATTTAGCCCGATTAGCCCGCAATCCCGGCAGAAGGAGCCTGAACGGCCCGGCGGTACTAAAACCTGGGCCGCTCAGGCCTATTGAGTTTTCATCCTGAGAGTCGCATTTTGGGTCGAAGAATCTCAACGTAACAATCAGGCAGCGTTCCAACGACGAACGCTCACCGCTTCGCCCCGGCGTACAATCCCAACACGCGCAACTCGCTCGTTGCCGAGCGCACTTCCTTCAGCGCTTTCTCCAGCGCCTCCAACTGTTCCGCTTCCACATCCACATAAAACTGGTACTCAAACGGCCGCCCGTGAATCGGCCGGCTCTCGATCTTTAGCAGATTCACCCCAAACTTGGAGAACGGCTCCAGCGATGCCAGCAAAGCCCCCGGTTTGTGTGCTAGCCGCATCGCCAGCGACATCTTTTTTGCATCTTTCGCTCGATACCGTTGCGCCCCCTCCGCGGGCAGCAGCAGCACAAACCGCGTGAAATTTTCCGCGTTGTCTTGAATGCTCTCGCGCAAGATCACTGCCCCGTAGTGCCCCGCCGCCCGCCGTCCCGCAATCGCCGCGCAACTCTTGTCTCCTCTATCCATCATTTCTCGCACGCTTCCGGCGGTATCTTCCGCGGGCACGCGCTTCACCCCGGGATGCGACTCAAAAAACCTTTCGCATTGCGCCAGCGCCATCGGGTGCGACGCCGCCGCGCGGATTTCCTCGAATCTCGCTCCCGGGCAACCCATCAGGTGATGCTCAATCGGCAGGATAGTCTCGCCGCAGATCTCCAGAGGACTTTGCAGCAGCAGGTCGTACACGCGCACTACCGAACCAGCCAGCGTGTTCTCCACCGGCACCAGTAGCGCGTCCGCTGCCCCTTCCGCAATCGCCCGAAACGTGGCATCAAACGTTGCGCGCGGTACCGTCCGGATCTTTTCGCCAAGCAGTTGCACCGCTGCCGCTTCGCTGAACGCGCCCGGCTCCCCCTGAAACGCCACCCGCATCTCCTCGAAACTCAGCTTAGCCATCCGCTCCATTCGGTAGTGTCCTAATTTGAGTGGTTAGTCGTGGTGGAAATAGAAGATGTTCCCGTCCAGATCCTTTACCGTGAACTGCCGCAATCCCCAAGGCTTCTTTTCCAGAGGATCCGCGATATTCGCTCCTGACGACTTCAGTTCCTGGTACGACGCATCGACGTCCTCAGCGAACACCCAGTGAACGGCAGGTTCGAACGGCGGCTTCCTCTTCCGAAAGAATATCGCCACATCACCGCGTGACACGGCCCCAATCTCTTTGCCTGGGTAAAGCCATCCAATCTCAAAGCCGAGGGCATCTCTGTAATGCTGTTGTGCGCGTTCCACATCAGCGACCGGCAACTCCGGCACTGGCTTGCCAATCGAGCTGATTTTCTCTTTTGCGCCCACAGAGCTCTCCTTTGCTCTCCTTTATGCAGCAAGACCGCCAACGCGTCAAATTAGGAGACTACCCTCCATTCCCTTTGCTCCCTCACTTGCACCGTTCCAAGTTATAATTTTCTGCTCTCCGGAGGTAGCCGAATCATGACACAGAAACGTCCGCAGAAGGGTGACTACGCCCTCTTCTACGATAATTATGTTGCTCTCGTTCCCAGCGGGGATTTTCTGGAAATTCTCCAAGAGCAGCATCGCACCATGACTCGCCTGCTCTCGCCCCTCACGGACCAACAGGCCGAATTCCGCTATGCTCCCGGAAAATGGTCTATCAAGGAAGTCCTTGGCCACGTCAATGACGCCGAACGCATCTTTGCCTACAGGCTTCTGCGCATCGCTCGCGGCGACCAGGCCCCGCTCGCCAGCTTTGAACAGGATGGCTATATCGCGGCAGGGAACTTTTCAGCACGCACGCTTGCCGACCTTCTCCACGAATTCTCTGCCGTTCGCGAGGCGACTCTTGCCCTGGTGCGTTCTCTCGATGATGCCGCTTGGTTGCGCCGCGGTGTCGCCAGTCAGAAAGAAGTCACGGTGCTGGCCCTCGCCTTTGTCATCGCGGGACACGAACGCCATCATCGCATTCTTTTGGAAGAACGCTACCTGCCCGCGCTTAAGATCGCGTGAAGGCGCCGCGCGTTTCCGGGCGCTTGGTTTGACCATCCGAATCGGGTCAGCGCACAGATCGCTCAAAGAAGTTTGTATCGCCTGAACGATAAAGTCGCAACAGCACACATTCACATGGGTCCCGGCAGCTTTTTCCCCTCTACCAACTCCCGCTTCCCCTCAAGCCTGATTTTCACTGCCTTGCCGTAAACCCTGAGCAACGGGCCCTCCCAGCACTCGGGACTGGGATCGCTATCCTCGTGTCTTGCCAGGGACGCACTGCACCATGGCCACACCAGATAGGCCAGGAGAAAAGTGGCCAGTGCCAGCGCAAACCCTGCGGCGATCACGGCCGTGTCGTTCGCCTTCAATGGCTCCCGGTTTACCTCCCTCAAAAGATAAAACCCCACAAACAGCAGATTGACAGCCGCGAACAGACCTGGCCCCAAGAAGGTTCTTTCCATTCTCGCGCGCGTCACCATCGACCCTGCCTCCCGCTCGTGAAACACTTCAATTCTTGCGGCACGCATGATTCGTCACTCCTTCTCGATTCCGACTGCTACCTCTTCTTGGACTCCCGCCAGTTTGCGCACAAAAGTCAGATACTGGAATGCCGGCACCAATTCCGACTTCTTCATCACCCTGCCGCAGACACATTGCGGCGCTGTCTCCTCCCTGGCCATCGTTTTCACCATGGACCAATTACAATCTCGATCCGGGCCGTGCCAATGGATCTCGTCAACACCGGACATAACCACCTCCATTGTTTTTTGCGGTGGGGGCCCTGTAGTTAGGAGCGAAGAATATCCTCACAAAATATATAACGCTTAAGTAATAGATGCAATAATGTTATACCCTGCATAAGTATTTACTGCAGAGTACTATACGATAATAGCCGTCCCGGTACGGCAGCGCGCCATCCCAAAATGGAAACGCTCTCCTCCGCCAAACCACTTCCCTCCACATTGCGGCTCCATGCGGCCCGCTGCTACAATTCCCCTTTTGCCGGGCTCTGTTTCGCTCCCCTGGGATTCTACCCAGACGCTTGGGATCGGCATCTAATTGCTTTTGTGTCTGTTACGGCCGTGATAATGGCTCGCCCTGGCAGTCATCGAGCCTCGACTTCTAAATCCGTCCTGGTTTCTTCGCGAAGGGAGATACGGCGTGGCAAAATACGACGTGGCGATCATTGGCAGTGGTCCGGGCGGCTATGTCGCCGCCATCCGTGCGGGGGAGCTGGGCCTTAAAACCATCGTCGTCGAAAAAGATCCCTTCCTCGGCGGCACCTGCCTCCACGTCGGCTGCATTCCCACCAAGGTTCTCCTCCATCACGCCGACGTTTACGACCACTTCAAGAACGCCACCGAGCTCGGCTTCGAAGTGTCCGGCCTGAAAATCAATTGGGCCAATATCCTGGCGCGCAAGAACAAGATTGTCACCAAGCACTCTAAAGGCATCGAATTCCTCTTCAAGAAAAACAAAGTTGAATGGGTGCAGGGTTGGGGCAAATACGACGGTCCCGGAAAAGTCTCCGTTGAAAAGGAGGGGAAAAAATCCGCCATCGAAGCGAACGGCATTCTTCTCGTCAGCGGCTCCGAAGCCAAAGCTCTTCCGGGCATCGAGCCGGACCACAAACAGATCCTGACCAACCGCTCCATCCTCGAGCTGCCGGAAATCCCGAAAACGCTTGTCGTCGTCGGTGCCGGCGCCGTCGGCGTCGAGTTTGCTTCCATCTACAATTCCTTCGGCACGCAGGTCACAATCCTTGAAGCCTTACCCCGCGTGGTTCCCGTGGAAGACGAGGAAATTTCCGTCGAACTCGAAAAGACCTTCAAGAAAAAGGGCATCAACATCTTCACCAGTTGCAGCGTGGACGGTGTAAAGAAGGACGCCCATGGTGTCGCCGTCTCCTTCAAGGACAAAGACGGCAAAGCACAAACGCTCCAGGCGGAAAAACTGCTCCTTGCCGTCGGCCGCCAGCCGCTCACCGCCAATTGTGGCCTGGAGAAATCGAAAGCCAAAGTCGAGCGTGGCTTCGTGCATGTGAATCAGTTCATGGAGACCGATGAACCCGGCCTCTACGCTGTCGGCGACATCGTCGCCGGATTACCGCAACTCGCCCACGCCGCCATGATGGAAGGTATCGTTGCAGTCACGCACATTGCCGGCAAGCCCACCCACTCGATCCTCAAAACCCGTATTCCCAATGCCACGTACTGCGAGCCGCAAATCGGCTCCATCGGCCTCACCGAAAAACAGGCCAAGGACGCAGGCTACGCCGTCAAAACCGGCAAATTCCCCTTCGTCGGCAACAGCAAGGCCACCATCCTCGGCAATCACGGCGGCTTCGTCAAAGTGGTCTCCGAGGAAAAATACGGTGAAGTCCTCGGCATCCACATCATCGGCCCGTTGGCCACGGAAATTCTTTCTGAAGCCGCTGCCGTGCTCAATCTCGAAGGCACCATCGACGACATGATGAATATGATTCACGCGCACCCGACGGTCTGGGAGGCTATGGGCGACGCTTTCGCTTCCGTCCGCGGCCTCCAGATCAATGTGTAAGGGCCGATCTTCAGATCGGCCCTCTTCTTTAACTCTTTAACTTTTGAACTCTAAAACTCTCGAACTTAAGACTTAAAACCTCTATCCCCGATGCCCCCGCTCCTCACCACCGACTTAGGCCTAATTTCCTACACCGATGCTTACGCCCTGCAGCAGTGCCTTGTCGCGGCCCGCAAGGCCGGCGCTATCGACGACGTCCTCCTCCTCTGCGAGCATCCTCACGTCATCACTCTAGGACGCAACGCCAACCGTTCCAATCTCCTTGCCTCCGAACACGTCCTCCGCCAGAAAGGCGTTGAACTTCATTCCACCAACCGTGGCGGGGACATCACCTACCACGGTCCCGGCCAGATCGTCGGCTATCCGATTCTCAATCTCGACAAAATCAAGCGCGACGTCGGCTGGTACGTCCGCACGCTCGAAGATGCCATGATTCGCGCCAGCGCCGATTTTGGCGTCGCTGCCTACCGCGTTCCTGGAAAAACCGGCATCTGGGTCCACCTCGGCAATTTGCCCGGTTCTACAAGCTCTCTCAGCAGTGTTTTTGGGGAGGGCACGGCTTCAGCCCTGCCGGGTAGCTCAAAAAATCCTGAGGTTTTAACCCCTGAGGCTGCTGGCGCCACGGAAGAAAAACTTGCCGCCATCGGCGTACACATCAGCCGATGGGTCACTTCGCACGGTTTCGCCTACAACGTTTCCACTGATCTCCGCTATTTCGATCTCATCGTTCCCTGTGGCATCCCCGATCGCAAAGCCACTTCGCTAGAAAAACTTCTCTCCCGCAACGTAGCGCTCGACGAGGTGAAACCGAGGCTTTCGCACCACCTTGCCCAACTCCTCTCTCTGGAACCCCGCACCATCTCCCCAGACGATCTTCTATCTTTTGTAGGGTCCGCCTTCTGAGGCGGACCGCCAACTCAACCACGCCACAACTCAATCTCTAGCCGCCCAACCCCGCCTTTCGTCTTCCCAATCTTCCCCCTTGACAAATTTCACGGTTCTGTCAATACTAAACCACATGGTTAAGTATTCCGCTTCCCTCGATTCCACCTTCGGCGCCCTCGCCGACCCCACCCGCCGCGCCATCCTTGCCACTCTCATGCTCGGCCAGGCTTCCATCACGGAGCTCGCCAAGCCCCACCACATGTCTCTCCCCGCGGTCATGAAGCACGTTCGTGTGCTCGAACACGCTGGCCTGGTCTCGCAGAAAAAAACCGGCCGCACCCGCCGCTGCCAGCTCGCCGCCAAGCCGCTCAAAGACGCCGAATCCTGGCTTTCTCAATACCGCATCTTCTGGGAGGGGACTTTCGACTCTCTCGAACGCTATCTCAACCAGTCCAACCAGTCAGAAACGAAGGAGGATCAAAAATGGCCACGCCGCAATCGCAACCCGAAAACTCGCTCCAGCTAAGACGCACTTTCGCCGCACCCCGCGAAAGAGTGTTTCGCGCCTGGACTGACGCCAAGGAGTTTGCCCTTTGGTTTCACCCGACCACCGACCACACCACCATCATTTCGCAACTCGATCTGAAGGTCGGCGGCAAGTACAGCCTGGAAATGCACCACAAAGGCGGGAATGTTCACAGGCTCAGCGGCACTTATCAGCAAATCAAACCGCCGGAGAAACTGGCCTTCACCTGGCGCTGGGCCACCGATCCGCCGGGCCAGGAGTCGCTGGTCAGTCTCGAATTTCGCGACCTCGGCAACGCCACCGAAATCCTCGTCACCCACGGGCAATTCCCCGACGCCGAAGCCCGCGATAAGCACAACCACGGCTGGATGGGTTGCTTCGACCAGCTCCAAAACCATCTTGCTTAGGGGCCGCTCCAAGCGTCCTTCACCACGGCCCCAGCGCCGACGAAAATTCTTTCGCAGTCACCGACGCACCCTAACCGCTCGGATTTTCAAGCTGCTCGTGGCGGGTCCGTCTTCGTAGGGGTCCAGCACTGCTGGACCCTGCAAGCAAAATCACTCATGCTTGCGGCCTCGATGGTCTATTGTTTTGCCTGTTTTATGGGAAATCCATTCGCCGCAGCCTTCTTGCCAAGCTCCTGCCAGATTGCCGTCTTCGGCGTGGCCCCACCACTGCTCAGGATTCCGCCAAATAACGTCTGCAGGCATGGCGCACCCACCAGGGGCGCTTGCGGCTCCGGCAAGCTCGGCACGGTGGCGTCCGGCTGATTGAAATTCAGCGCATACGCAAGGTTTTGCACGTCACTGCTCGCGTCACGCGGCGTCAAGGGCGCCAGCCCCCATCGCCACTCAATCAACTTCAACACCGAAGTGTGATCGAACGTCAACGCACTGACTCTTGGGTCGGACGGGTTTCCCCGGCTGAACGGTGATGCCACCACCGTGGGCACGCGCAGGCCGAGCAACGCCTTGCCGTTTACCAGATCCGTGTCTACATTGTTGGCGGCGGTGGCTCGCGGCGGAACTACGTGCTCGAAGTACCCGCCCCACTCGTCGAAGTTGACGATGAAGACCGTGTTCGCCCACTTTGGCCCCTTGGCCACGGCCTCAAAGGTTTCATAAAGAAACCTGTCCCCCCGGCGGATGTCCGCGTGCGGATGGTCGTCATTCCCGGTGCCGTCATCCAGAACCGTGTAGCTTGGATCGATAAAAGAAACTGCGGGCAGCGTCCCGGCAGCCGCGGCCAGGAGAAATTCCTCGTACAGATGCGAAATTCCCAGATACTTCACGCCCCACAGCGCAACGAACGGCACGTTCGAATAGAAGTATTTTGCGGACACGCCGGCGCTGGCCAGCCGGTCCCAGATGGTTGGCACCGAAGTGAAACTGACGCTGTCGTCCAGGCGGTCGCTTTGCGCGGCATGCAGAAACAGCCGGTTGGGGAACGTTGGCCCCAGGATAGCCGCGAAATACCGGTCGCAAGCCGTATAGTTACGGGCCAATGCAGCGTAAAAAGGATTATCCTGCTCGCCGTAATACCCAATGGAGAAAACGTCGTTGCTGCCCGCGCGCAAAAAGCCGTCCATTGCGCCATTGTCGTATTCCATGCGAGCCCCGCTGTAGGAGTGGTCCGGATCAGGATGCGGGCACCCGGTGTAGTCCCCGGAAAGCGCATGCGTCGGATGGCTCGTACCCTTGCTGTCCACATAGGACAAGCCCGCTTGCTTGCCATCTCCGTTCGGCAGCCACCCCAGAAGATGGTCGAAGCTCCGGTTCTCCATCGTCAACACGACAATGTGTTCGATGCCGGAATTTTCCGGGCTTGGCAAAGTGGGAAGAGGCGTTTGTCCCGCGACGGAATTTTTGCCGGAATACCAATGCACTCCCAACAGCGCCGCTGCGGAAGCCAGCGCCGTGCTCTTCAACACCTCGCGACGATTTACCTTCATGACCTCGCTCCACTTTTCATAGGATTTGAACTCGGACGCTTCGAGAGACGTCCCCAGTTCGCAGGCAGGGCGGGAACTGCGACAGCAATCATCAGCCAAAGCTGACCGTGAGATTGTAAATCGCGCGTGAAAAATTACAGGAAGAAGAAAACCTCAATTTCCTATCGGGTCTTTACCGCAGCCTTCCACCAGGCGCTTCGACTTTGGAAGAGGGCGGAATCGAAAACTCCTGGGCATCACGAGAGAACAGCCACCTTCACTTTCTCCGAGTTCGATTAGGTGCTGGACAGCGCGGAATTTCCTCTTATAGTCAGCCCATGAATCCTTCTGCCGGCGCACCGCCGAAAAAGCCTCCACGCGGAATTACGGCCATCGGCATTGTTCTCCTATTTGGGGCTTTCATGGCGTTTCTTGCAGGAACGGCCTTGGAGCACCAAGGCACCGCTCTTGACCGCATGTGGCTCTTGAATCCGCGCGCCTACAACCAGCTTGCACCTTTCGGCAAGGCAGCGGGAATTGCGTTTCAATTACTTGCCACTGCCCTTGCCATTTCTGCTGTTGGTTGGTTCCAACGCCGCCTTTGGGGCTGGCGGCTGGCCGTGGCCATCATTGCGACCCAGGTTTTGGGAGACCTAGTCAATATTTTTCTGGGGCACGTCGTTAAAGGCGCGATAGGCGTCGTAATTGCTGGCGCGTTGCTCCTCTATCTCTTGCGTGCAGACATGAAGGCCGCTTTTGCGCGCAACGCACCGCACAAAACGCACCCTACGAATGGCTTCTAACTCCTCGCCGGCCCGGCATCCCTTTCTTCTCTGTGGCCTCCGTGGCTCCTCTGTGAACTCTGTGGTGAATCCCCATCTGCCCAACCCTCGCCCACAACGACGTGCGCCCTCTCCCCCATTAGGCGCCCAACCCGCCTTAGCCTTAAGATAGAACCCCGAATGCCCGTTCGGAGAACCGCCGACTATGCCTGTCTCTGACACCCGCACGAAACCTGGAAAACTTTCCCGCCAGCAATACCTTGACCTCTACTACTACATGCGCCTCAACCGCGAAGTCGAGGAGACCATGACGCGCCTCTTCCGCCAGAACAAAATTGTCGGCGGTCTCTACGCCAGCCTCGGCCAGGAAGCCATCTCCGTCGGGACCGCCTATGCCCTTGAAAAACGCGATTGGCTTGCTCCTATGATCCGCAACATCGGCGCTCTCCTCGTCAAAGGCGTTCCCCCGCGCGATATCTTCACTCAGCACATGGCCAAATTCACTTCGCCCACGAAAGGCAAGGACGGTACCAGTCACTTCGGCGATCTCGAGAATCTCCACATCGTCTCGCCCATCTCCATGCTCGGCGATCTCATTCCCGTCATGACCGGCGTGGCCATGGCTGGCCGCTACCTCGGCCAGAAAATCGTCACAATGACCTGGATCGGCGACGGTGGCAGCTCCACCGGCGTTTTTCACGAAGGCCTCAATCTCGCCGCCTCCCAAAAAGCCGCCCTGGTCTTGATCCTTGAAAACAATCAGTGGGCCTACTCCACGCCCGTGCGCCGCCAGGTGCCGCTCGAAAATCTCGCCGACCGCGCCAAGGCCTACGGCATCTCCAGCCACATCGTCGATGGCAATGATGTTGTCGCCGTTTACACCACCGCGAAGGAAGCCGTCGAGCGCGCCCGCTCCGGTGAAGGCCCCATCTTGATCGAGGCAAAAACTTTCCGCCGCCGTGGCCACGCCCAGCACGATCCCGCCGACTATGTCCCAAAAGAGCAGCGCGCCTACTGGGAGAAGCGCGACCCTATCACCCTTTGCGAAAAATTCCTCGCCGAAGAAGGGCTCCTCGATGCCACGGGCAAGAAAGAAATCGAGGACAAAATCAGTGCCCTCCTCGAAAAGGAGCGCGAGTTCGCCGAAAACTCACCCATGCCCCCGCCGGAACTTGCCGAGCAGGGCGTTTATTGTACCGGGCCTGAATGCCACAACCTGAAGCCCAAGTGGGAGCGCTCCGTCGATGAACTTCTCCCCCCAAAATCTTGCGTGAAGCCGGTCTGGACCGTCGAGGGCTTCGGCAGCGGCGCCGTTTCCTCCGCCGCCAACGCCCCCATACACTTCGGTGATGTCCCCGCCGCTAGCACAAAAAAAACGCCAGCACCCGCCAAATTACCCGCAAAGGCTGCGGCGAAACCAGTGAAGAAGCCAATGGTGAAAAAATCCGCCCTGAAAGGAAACCGCTGAGCATGGCACCCGTCACCTTTCTCGAAGCCATTCGCCAAGCCATGTTCGAAGAAATGGTCGCCGACCCCAGCGTCGTCCTCATCGGCGAGGACGTTGGCGTCTATGGCGGCGCTTTCAAGACCAGCGAGGGTTTGCTCGAAAAATTCGGCTGGGAACGCGTCATCGATACGCCCATCAGCGAAAGCGCCATCATCGGCGCCGCCTGCGGCATGAGCTATCTCGGCCTTCGTCCCATCGCCGAAATGCAGTTCATCGATTTCATCGCCTGCTGCTTCAACCAGCTCACCAACTTCGTCGCCAAGGGCCACTACCTCTGGAACGCCCCCGCGCCCATCGTCATCCGCGGCCCATCCGGGGGCGGGGTCCATGGCGGCCCATTCCATTCCGCCAATCCCGAAATGTATTTCCTGCATACGCCAGGATTTAAGATCGTCTATCCCTCCACGCCTTACGACGCCAAGGGGCTTTTGAAGGCCAGCATCCGCGACAACAATCCCGTCCTCTTTTTCGAACACAAATTCCTCTACCGCCGCATCAAGGAAGAAATTCCCGAAGGCGATTACACCGTTCCCCTCGGCAAGGCCATCGTCCGCCGCGAGGGAAAACACCTCACCATCCTTTCTTACGCCGCCATGATGCACACCTCGCTCGAAGCCGCCGAGGCTCTCGCTAAAGAAGGCATCGAGGCCGAAGTCGTTGATCTGCGCACGCTCATGCCCCTCGACGAAGAGACCATTCTCAACTCCGTCAAGAAAACCAACAAGTGCCTCGTCGTCCACGAGGACACCAGGACCGGTGGCATCGCCGGCGAAATCGCCGCCATCCTCGCGGAAAAAGCTTTCCATGATCTCGACGGGCCCCTTGTCCGTGTCACTGCTCTCGACACTCCTGTCCCCTACGCCCCCACCCTCGAGGAAGCCTTCCTCCCCAACGCCAAAAAAATCTTTACCGCCGCGAAAGACCTCGCGCGATTCTGAATCCGAAAGGGTATCGCGTCGCCATGAAAACAACACTCGCTGCACTGCTTTTGCTTTTCGCCACCGCCATTCCTTCCTTTGCGCAAGCGCGCCGCTGGAGCGAGCAGCGCGCCGCCGATTGGTATGCGCGCCAGCCTTGGCTCGTGGGCAGCAATTACATCCCCGCGACGGCCATCAACGAACTCGAAATGTGGCAGGCGGAGACCTTTGATCCGCGGCGCATCGACTTTGAACTCGGCTGGGCCGAATCTATTGGCCTCAACTCCATGCGCGTCTTCCTCCACGACCTCCCCTGGCAGCAGGACGCGGCAGGTTTTCAGAAGCGCATCGACACCTTTCTCTCCATCGCCGATAAACACCACATTAAAATCCTCTTCGTTCTCTTCGACTCCTGCTGGGACCCGAATCCTCGCCTTGGGAAGCAGCATGAGCCAACCCCCGGCGTCCACAATTCCGGTTGGGTCCAGAGTCCCGGAGCCGCCGCGCTCACGGACCCCGCGCAACTGCCGCGCCTCGAAGCCTACGTCAAGGGCGTCGTCGCCGCGTTCGCCAGCGATCCCCGCATCCTCGGATGGGATGTGTGGAACGAACCGGACAACACCAACCAGGGTAGCTACGCAGACAAGGAACCGCCCAATAAAGTGGACCTCGTTCGCGCACTCCTCCCCAAGGTGTTTACTTGGGCTCGTGAAGCTGGCGCCTCGCAACCTCTCACTAGCGGCCTTTGGCACGACGACTGGTCGTCGCCGCAGAAACTCAGTCCTGTGGGGAGCATCCAGCTCGAACAGTCGGACGTCCTCTCCTTCCACAGCTATGGCAAGCCCGAGGAATTCACAAAACGCGTGCATGAGCTGCGCCAATATCACCGGCCGATGCTGTGCACGGAATACATGGCCCGGCCCAACGGCAGCACCTTCCAGGGCATTCTGCCGCTCGCAAAGGAGTACCACGTAGCGGCCATCAACTGGGGCCTGGTCGCGGGCAGAACGCAAACCTATCTCCCTTGGGACTCCTGGAAGAAACCCTACACCGACCGCCAGCCGCAGCAGTGGTTCCACGAAATCTTCCGCACCGATGGCGCTCCTTATAGCCAGCAGGAAGCGGACTTCATCCGCAAAATCACCGCGCCTGTTCCGGCGTCGGATTGACCGGCAAAAACGCCGGCCCGGCTTTCCGTCATTGCGCGTTTGGCGGTAAACTAGTAGGATTCGCGGTTCGCGCCAAGAGCGCCGCAGAGGACGGAAGGTTCGCAAGGCAAGGAGAAAGTCTCATGGCAGTCGACGTCGTCATGCCCCAGATGGGCGAAAGCATCTTCGAAGGCACCATCACCAAGTGGCTGAAGAAGCCCGGCGACAAGGTCGCGCGCGACGAGCCGCTTTTTGAAATTTCCACCGACAAGGTGGACGCGGAAATTCCCTCGCCCTCTGCCGGCGTCCTCAAGGAGATCAAAATCCCCGAGGGCCAGACCGTGCCTATCCAAACCGTGGTCGCTGTCATCGACGGCGCCGGTTCTGCCGTGGCGTCCGCTCCGGCCGCGCCAGCTC
>JBAVHY010000444.1:0-6805 GCA_049686315.1 Candidatus Acidiferrum sp.
GGACGGCGGTGGTCAATAACATCGGGCCGGCACGCGCGTGGCGCGCGCCAAACCATCCTCAAGCTTGCCTTATCACCATGGCCGCTCTGGACGATCTGGCGCACAAGTTGGGGATGAATCCGCTTGAATTTTTCAAGAAAAACATCGAGCTGACCGGGCCACGGGCGAACATCTACATGGACGAGTTCCCCATTGCGGACGAGCTAATGGGCTGGTCCAAACGTTGGCATCCGCGTGGCGACAAAACGCCCGGACCCATCAAGCGGGGGCTCGGCATGTCCATACATACCTGGGGTGGACGTGGACACCAGAGTGAATGCGATCTGACCATCCAGCCAGACGGATCGGTGACGATCAAGATGGGAACACAGGATCTAGGCACAGGTACGCGTACCGCGATTCTCGCCGTGGCGGCGGATACTCTAGGACTGACGCCTCAGCAGATCAACTTGCTTTATGGTGACACTCAGTATCCTCCGTCAGGTGGTTCGGGCGGTAGCACAACGATTGGCGGCGTCTCTTCGACCACGCGGCGTGCTGCGGTGGACGCACGCGATGCTCTGTTCGCCAAAGTTGCGTCGGCGCTCGGAGCCACGCCTGAACAGCTGGAAGCTGTCAAGGGCCAAATTCGCTTGAAGGGCCAAGCGTTCAAAGCGCTGGCCTGGAAAGAAGCCTGCGCCAAAATAGGCGCGGTGCCTATCAACGCGCATGGCAAGAACCTCACCGGGCGCGACCCGCTGATGAACAGTGGTGTCGGGGGCGTGCAGATGGCGGATGTCTCTGTGGATACCGAGACCGGCATCGTCAAAGTAAACAAGATGGTTGCGGTGCAGGACTGCGGCCTGATCGTTTCGCTGGAGACCGCCGAATCGCAGTGCTACGGCGCGTTGATCATGGGCATCAGTTATGCCCTTTATGAAGAGAAAGTCATGGACCCCATCACCGGTCGCATGCTGAACCCGAACATTGAGTTTTATCGGCTTGCGCGCATCGGTGATATCGGGGAGCTTATCGTGCATATGATGGTGAACAAGTACGACGGCCGCGGCGTAATTGGGCTGGGGGAGCCGCCGGTCGTTTCGCCAGGTGCGGCGATTAGCAATGCGGTGGCAAACGCGATTGGCGCGCGGGTACCTACATTGCCGCTTACACCCGCTCGCGTTTTGGCGGCTTTGGGCGGGGCGGAGAAAGGGGAAAGCGCATGATTCGCTTCGAGTACGTGAGCCCCAACTCGGTGAAGCAGGCGCTGGGTTTGCTGTCGGCCAATTGGGGCGAGGCCGAAATTCTCGCCGGCGGGACCGATTTACTAGCACTCATGAAGGATTACGTTGTTACTCCCAAGCGGGTGGTCAACATCAAGCAGCTTCCCGGGATGCACGCAATAAGCGCAGAACGCGATGAGTTGCGCATCGACGCGTTGGTCACGTTGGACCGAATCGCGGACGCGGCGCAGATCCGGCGCGATTATCCGGCACTCGCGCAATGCGTGGCCGACGCCGCCAGCCCACAAATTCGCAACATGGCTACGATTGGCGGGAATTTGTGTCAACGGCCGCGGTGCTGGTATTTCCGGAACGGAATGGGTCTGCTGCCCAGGACGGCGAATGGGAAGTCGCTTGTGGTTGAGGGCGACAACCGATACCACGCGATTCTTGGCAACGAAGGGCCGGCATATTTCGTGAGTCCCTCGACAATTGCGCCGATGCTGATTGCTTATGGCACGCGGCTGCATGTTACTGGCCCAACCGGGGACCGCGAAGTAGATGTCGAAAAGTTCTTTCGCATTCCAATGTCGGAAAATGAGCGCGAGCACGATTTGAAGGCGAATGAGCTGATTACCGCGGTCGTCGTTCCACCTGCGAAAGGTGTACGCGCGGCAAGTTACGAGGTGCGCCAGAGAGCTTCTTTTGATTGGCCGTTGGCCACTGCGGCGGTTGCTTTACTGATGAACGGAAACGTGGTGCAGAGTGCACGCATCGTTATGGGTGCGGTTGCGCCGGTGCCCTGGGTTTCGCAGGAAGCCGCCCAAGCGATTGCCGGCAAATCCATCGACGAGCGCACGGCGAGCGCCGCCGGCGAAGCGGCCGTCAGTAAGGCTCGTCCATTGGGCCATAACGATTACAAGGTGAAGTTGGCGGCGGTGGCGGTAAAGCGCGCGTTACTGGCCGCTGCGGGTCAGGTGGTTCCCGATTTGTACAACGCAAGAGGGGGTGCGGCATGATTGCCAAACCAGAGCGCCTACGGTTTGATACCAGCCATCCTCATCTGTGCTCCGCGCTTCGTTGGAAGGGACTTTTCATCGATGCCGAGCGCGACCATACCGTGCCGCCCTGCAACGACGGTTTGTTTTGGTGCATGTACACGCAGACATGCATCGGTCCGGACGGCCAACTGGCCGAGCCGGGCAACTGCAGCAATATGGCCCGAAAATGCCATGGCACCGGGAAATGCCGTTGAACCACCGCCCAGCGATCAAGGAGTCTTAACACGGAAGTTATCCAGACGAGGTTATAGGAAGTGGCAAACATGCACAAACAACCCGTCTACTTCGGGGTTCAATCTTTCGGCGATTCTCTTAAGTCTGACCGGATAACCGGAGGGTTGACGAAACGATTCGCCGGGTACGTGGATAGGTTCTGCGCGACGTATCACATCACGTGGCGGCCAGCATAAGAAGGGAATGGCTGGGGACATCATGGGGACAAGAAAAGAACGTTTGGGGATGATCCGGAAGCTGTTAACTGACGCCAGAAAAACGAGTTATTGGATTTGCAGTATTCTATTAACAGCCGAATGCTCTACCATTGAGCTACCGGGGAACCGCGCAACACTATTCTTTTCATTCTAATACAGACATCAAAATAGAGCCACTCCAGTCTGGGGCACAACATGAGTCCAAGATGACGATTTTTTCGGTTCACGCGGCGAAGCTAACAAAATGGTCAGCTCATTTTAAAGGATTTAGACTAAGATAATTCACGATCATTCGGTATCCCACCCAATGTTAGTGCGTGCACCCCGATGAAATGCTGGCGCGAGGCATGGCCGGTCCAGCAAGTGCAACCGGTGTCGAACATCCCGGGGATCGATTAATCCCTGTCGCAAGGCTAGCATGTGCCGAGACCACTCTTCGCTCCCGTGAGGTGGGTGGTTATCATGCGCTCAAAAGTAGAGGCCGATGGTGCGACTAGAAGAATGCATGGGCATTCGGGAGTTGCATAGACGGTGAGTTTTCCATAGACAGATTGCGCATCGCAGAATCGTAACAGGACGGGGAATCTTGAGGAATCATGGGACAAAATAACCATTCGCCAGAGACAAGCTTCGCAACCAATTTCAAGTCTACGATTGATGTTATACATCCAGTGGAGTACTTCCGAGCAGGGGCCCATGATCCGGGCGCAACCTAGCAAAGGGGACATGCCGCCGCTAAAAGAGCGTCCAGTCCTGCGGTAGTCGCCATTCACCGTTTTCGTTAGCCAGTCAACGCAGGCTCACTGCCTCCGATTGGATCCGGGCCTTTGTTGCGCCGCTAGCCGCCGGTTTGCTCTTTGGGTTGACAACTTACCCGTACAATAGCATACTCAGGTTAAATGTCTACCCAAGAAGCCAGAGAACGGCTAGAACTCTTGCAGGGCACGCTGGACCTGTTGATCCTACGCACACTGATCTTTGGATCACAGCATGGGCAGGGGATCGCACGCGCCATCCAGCAGACTTCGGGAGACGAACTCTTAGTGGAACACGGCGCCCTCTATCCTGCGCTTCAGCGACTGGAAGAGCGCGGCTGGATCTCTGCGAAGTGGGGCACTTCTTCCAATAACCGCAAGGCCAGATTCTACTCCCTAACCCCTGCCGGACGAAAACAGCTAGCCAAAGAAACGACAAAGTGGAAGCGGCTGGCGACGGCAATCACGCGAATTCTCGGGTCCGAGGTGGAGGGAAGCTAAAGTCATGTTCAGGCGCAAGCGGAAACTCGATGACTTCAGCGCCGAAATTGAGACTCACCTAGAGCTGGAGATCGAGCGTCTACAGGAACAAGGCCTGAGTGAGGAAGATGCGCGAGCCGCCGCGCGGCGCGCCTTTGGCAATATAACTCAAGTCAAAGAGTATTTTTACGAATCGGGACGCTGGCTTTGGTGGGATCACCTCTTACAGGACGTTCGCTTTGGCCTGCGGATGTTGGCCAAGAGTCCCGGCTTTGCCGCTCTTGCGATTATGATCATGGCGCTGGGAATTGGAGCCAATACGGCCGTTTTTAGCGTCGTGAACACTGTACTTCTCAAGCCTCTGGCCTATCGCGATGCAGGTCGAATTGTGACTCTCTCCAATGTGTCGAGGACCGGCGAGGCAGCCACTGCGCTCTCGAAGGCAGTCTCTATCCCCGATGTTCAGGATTGGCACGACCAAAGTTCTTCCTTCGAGACGATAGCCTACTACTCCTCGGGCGAAGCTGCCGTGATGTCGGGTTCCGCGGCAGAATATGCACGAGTCACCAGAGTCAGTCCTGAGTTCTTGCGCGTCTTCGCCATTGCGCCGATTTTAGGCCGTTTTTTTACCGCGGAAGAAATGAAGCCTGGAGCGGGTGGAGCCGTGCTACTGAGCTACGCATATTGGCAGAGCCATTTTAGCGGCGACCGCGGTGCGTTGGCCCAGACAATTCGCGTTTCCGGACCGCAGCCGATTGTCGGTGTGCTGCCCCCGGGATTCGGTTTTCCGAACAAAACGGACCTATGGGTTCCGCTGATCAGTGAGTCACCACCGCGCTCTTGGCAAAGCTTCCTCGCGATCGCGCGGCTCAAACCGGCGGTCTCTGTCGAACCAGCGCAAACCGAACTGACCTTGATTGCCAGGCGTCTCGAGCAGCAGTATCCCGAGACCAACAAGGGCCGGACCGTCGCCCTGAAGGGAATGCGGGATGACATGGTAGGTGACGTTCGCCCCACGCTCTACCTCTTATTGGGCGCCGTGAGCGTGGTGCTCTTGATCGCGTGCGCAAATACAGCGACGCTGCTTCTCGCCAAGGCGACGGCGCGGACTCGCGAGGTTGCGGTTCGCGTTGCGCTGGGAGCGAGCCGGCAGCGGATAGTGAGGCAGTTGGTCACTGAGAGCTTACTGCTGGCGTTAGTAGCGGGCTCCTCGGGTCTCCTGCTCGCCTACGGTGGATCGAAGGTGCTGGTTGCGCTGGCGCCTGCTGACGTGCCGCGGCTTGCCGATAGCGGCGTCGATCGCTGGGTACTCGCATTCACCCTTGCCATTTCGATGATCACCAGCCTGTTATTCGGTCTGGTCCCAGCGCTCTACGCCTCAAGAGCCGACTTGAACGATGCCCTGAAGCTGGGAGGAACACGGTCCGTGATGGGCGGCAGAATGGTCCGCATGCGTGGAGTGCTTGTGGTGGCTGAGATCGCGTTCGCCGTGGTGCTTGTCTCCGGAGCAGGTCTGCTGATCAAGAGCTTTGTGGCCCTGCACAATGTGGCGTTAGGTTTTCGGCCTGAAAACGTGCTGGTCATGCGGGCGACCGCGCCTGGCCCGCTATCGGAGGCGATCACTCACGCACGCCAATTCTTCACAAGTATGCTCTCTGACGTTGCCAGGCTCCCTGGCGTGTTGGCAGCTGGCGCAACAATGGCGCCGCCTGGCAATGTTGACTCGACAGGCTTCTATTTCGTGGACCACATGCCGGCGCAGCCCGACCCAAATGCCCCTGCCGTGATCCTGAACATCGTCACACCTGGCACATTCGCTGCGTTAGGAATTCCCTTGAAGAACGGGCGCGATTTCGACGACAGCGACACGTTAGTCCGGCCTTTCGTTGCCGTTGTGAATGAGGCCCTGGTTCGACAATCGTTCCCCAATCAGAACCCACTTGGCAGGACAATCTTTTGTCCCTTCGATTCCGACAAGGGGATGACTATCATCGGCGTAGTCGGTGACGTGCGGCAACGTGGCCCGGCGAAGGAGCCACTGCCGGAGTGTTACATGACCTACGGTCAGCACGCGTTTAACGGAGCTACTCTGAGTATCGTCTTGCGAACCACAGGCGATCCCAACACACTTGCGGACACCGTGCGACGGGTGGCGCGTGAAAAGTCGCCGGACATCCCGATGAAGTTCACCACGATGGAATCCATTGTTTCAGAGAATGTTGCTGCGCCCCGATTTCGCACTCTTTTGCTCGCCATATTCGCGGGACTGGCGTTATGCCTTGCCCTAGCTGGTGTCTACGGTGTGATGGCCTATGCCGTAGGTCAGCGATCAAAGGAGATCGGCGTGCGTATGGCTTTGGGCGCCAGTAGCGGTTCCGTGCTTCGGCTGGTCCTGGGCCAAGGAATGATCCTCACGGCAATGGGCTTGAGCTTGGGCTTGGCTAGCGCCATTGCCACCGCACGCCTACTGACCACGATGCTGTTCCAGGTACAGCCTGGGGATCCGATGGTGTATTTGACCGTTACGGTCTTGCTTGGCGTAGTGGCACTGCTCGCCACCTATGTCCCAGCCAGACGCGCATCCAGCATCGACCCGCTCGCGGCCCTGCGCCAGGAATAGGTTCCGACCGAGAGTGCCCACCGGATCGTTTTAAATTCCCACCAACGGGAGGAAAAAGGGGATGGTGACGTCCGAATTGACGAGTGCATTCGGGTCGGCCGTTCTCTTGCTGAGTAGCCACTCGGAAGTTAGCCCGACTTTCGCAGTTGAGCACATCTGAGCCGGTTAAGTGCTTTGGAATCAGTCGAGGTTGGGAAAAGGTCTCCACCACAAAATGCCTCCTACCGGACGCTTGGTACCTCGATTTCGTAGCTCT
>JBAVHY010000445.1:0-1779 GCA_049686315.1 Candidatus Acidiferrum sp.
GCGTTATTCAGGCAGTTCGCAGCACGAACCGAGAGTTCGATTTCGTTGACACTCATGTTCAGGAGCTTCTTCAGTCGGGTATTCTCCTGACTGACTTCTTCGGGCGTTTCATCAAACTCGACTTGGCTGTCGTCGTAATTCACGAAGACGTCAAGATGATGACGCAGGATCGCCGAAGCCTGGAGCAGCGCATCGTCCGGCGTGATGCGGCCGTCGGTCCAAATCTCCAAAATCAGCTTGTCGTAGTCGGTGCGCTGACCAACTCGGGTGTTTTCGACGTTGTACTTGACGCGAATCACCGGCGAAAAAATCGAATCAATCGGGATAACACCAATCGGCATATCCGAGCGCTTGTTCTCGTCTCCCGTGAAAAATCCGCGTCCAACCCGAACGTCGAACTCTGCTTCAAATTTCTGCTTCTTGTCGAGCGTGCAGATCACCTGATCGGTGTTAAGCACTTCGATACCCTGGATCGTCTGAATATCGCCAGCGGTGATCTGCCCCTCCCTATTGACGTTGATTGTGACCGTGCGCGGTTCGTGATCGAGAGCCTTGAACTTGATCTTTTTCAAATTGAGGATCATGTCGGTCACGTCCTCCACGACCCCCGGGAGGGATGCGAATTCGTGTTGTGCCCCGGTAATCCGAACTGAAGTTATCGCCGCTCCTTCCAGAGAGGACAAAAGAACCCGGCGCAAAGAGTTGCCAACGGTATGGCCATAGCCTGCCTCAAATGGTTCAGCGATAAATTTGGCGTAAGTTTCAGTTGCCCCGACCTCGTCTTTGCTGAGGCTTTTGGGCATCTCGAAACGTCCTAAACGAACGGGCATATGCATATTATGTAATCTCTGCCGGGTTACCCCTGGCGCGTGCGGTTAACGACCAAGCGGCCGAAACCCAGGGACCAACGGCATTTACTGTGGCGCGCGGAGCCGGGAATCAGCCATAGGGAAGAGGAGATGTCAAGGTGAAATCCAGCCTGGCATACGTACTGCCTCGCGCCCAATCGCTATGGTGCCGCAGGGTCAATTGCCTGTTTTCGAGGGGCTCGCCGCATTACACCGCTGCGGCGATCGCTTCTCCTATATCCTGTGTCAACGCAGTTCCGCCCATATCCCGAGTCTTAGGTCCGTTTGCGAGGACTTTCTCAATCCCCTGCAACACAGCGTCAGCGGCGTCTTGCTCACCAAGATGCTCGAGCATCATCGCTCCGGACCAGATCTGAGCAATCGGATTCGCAATTCCCTTCCCTGCTATATCCGGCGCCGAACCATGCACCGGCTCGAACATCGACGGAAATGCTCGTTCGGGATTCAGGTTGGCAGATGGAGCAATGCCGATCGTTCCAGTGCAGGCCGGTCCAAGATCCGAGAGGATATCTCCGAACAAATTCGAACCAACGACGACATCAAACCAATCGGGATGCAGGACAAAGTGGGCGGTCAAGATATCGATATGAAACTGGTTTGTCTTAATCCCCGGATATTCCGCACTGATTGCCCTAAAGCGCTCGTCCCAAAACGGCATAGTTATTGTAATTCCGTTCGATTTTGTGGCGGAAGTCACCAGCTTTTTAGTCCGTTTGGTGGCGATCTGGAATGCGTATCGTAAAATTCGATCGACTCCTCGGCGCGTAAATATTGATTGCTGGGAAGCCAGCTCAAACTCTGTGCCTTCGTACATCCGTCCTCCGACAGACGAGTATTCTCCCTCGTTGTTCTCCCGAACGATGATAAGATCGATATCGCCAATGTCGCGGTTCCGCAACGGGGATTGAAT
>JBAVHY010000446.1:0-21269 GCA_049686315.1 Candidatus Acidiferrum sp.
ACGGGCCGGCGAATCCCGACACGCTCGCGGAGGCCGGTTATATTTCATCATTTCAACCTGCCGGCCCACGGTGGTGCCCTCTACGTGTATTACATTTTTATGACAGCACGTGATTCTCGACGCATGCACAATTGGCGCGGTTCACGTAAGCAATTGGAACGAGAGAGAAAATTCGGCAAAGCTAAAATCTCGCCACGCCCGACCATCTGTCAAAAAAGCAGGTGATCGGGGTGAAGCCACGGGTGAAGAATGATTTCTGTTACTCGTTTGGATTGAACGGGATTCAAGGAGTAAGTGGTGGGCAGTGCAGGGCTCGAACCTGCGACCTCCTGCTTGTAAGTCAGTTGGCCACTTTAATCAGAACTTGCCGGAGCGACCGTAAAGCAGAGGAAACTCAGCAACTTGTAATTAACGGCGACAAACTACTTACTCCTTTTTCTTCACCTTTAAGCAGGCGTTTTGCCACGATTAGTCACAATTAGTATTACATTTTTATGACAGAGCAAAATGGTGGCACTAACCTCGACCCGAAAGCAAGCAGATAGCTTGGCGCATGCCATCATGGGTGAAAATACTTTCTCACTTTTTGCCTCGTTGAGGTTCCCTAGTAATACTAGAAGCTATTTCAAAACTCTCCGTAACACGATCATGAAGCAGGCGATATGAAAGAAAGCTTCATAAACAGTGATGGAACGATCGTAGCGAACCACCAGTCGGCGAAAATTGCCGAGCCATGCCATGGTGCGTTCCACCTTCCAGCGACGCCGGTAACGGCGCAGCGCCCGGCCATTTTGCTGGCGCGGCTTGCTGCGATTCCAGCGGTGTGCTGTGATCAACTCGATTCCTCGGGCCGCCAACCGTTCGCGCAGCGGGTCGCTGTCATAAGCCCGATCCGCAATGACCCGGCAAGCTTTCTCCCGGGGTCGCCCGGCACGGTGTCGCCGACTCACGCGAATCGACGCGAGCGTTTCTTCCGCGAGCCGGACTTCGTGCGGGGAGGCAGAGTAAAGCTGCTTTCCCAAAGGAACACCCTCGCCGTCGACCACCACCATCCACTTCGTGCCCTTGCCCCGCTTGGTTTTTCCGACTTGCGAGCCCCCTTTTTCGCCGGAGCGAAACTGCCATCCAGAAACGCTTCGCTCCAGTTTAGTTGCTGGCGTTGGTTCAATTCCGCCAGGAATGCGCGCCAAATGGTGAGCCAAATCCCTTGTTGTTCGCAATCGCGAAGCCGCCGCCAGCACGTTGCCGGTGCCGGGAATTCCTCGGGCAGGTCTTGCCAGCGAGCGCCACTGCGCAAAATCCACAAAATGCCTTCCAGAACTTTGCGATCGTTCGCTGGGGGCCGCCCGCCGCGCCGGGATTTGCGTCTTTTCGGCAGCAAGGGACAGATCTTCTCCCATTGGGCGTCGGTCAAGAGTCGACCGTATCGCGCCATTGGTCCTCCCCTGGCGCTGCTGTCTGCTGTTATCGCCCATTTGCGGCAAAGTAAGCATCACTGTTTTAATCAGTTGTACCCAGTTTTGAAATAGCTTCTAGTGTTAGCCCACACTGTGTACTGACGAAAGGGGAGTTGGTGAATAAGATCATCGTGCGGGTTGGGCCCGAGTGTAGAATCGGAGGAGCGGGCTCGCTGAGCGGATTATAGACCGGGTTATATGCGGAAGAATTCTCGACACCAGTGCCCGGCTGGGCATTAGCAGATGATCAGTTCCCACAGGCTGAGCATGACCAGGGCGGTTATTCAGCAAGCGGGGAGAGAGCCGTACAGGTGAAACGATTTCAAGATTGGTCGATCCACCACAAGCTAACGGGCCTGTTCTTGGCAATGGCCTGCATTGCCGCATTGACGTTGTCGATACCCATGGTCACCTTCGACGTATTGATGCTGAGGCAGGCAATATCGCAAGATCTGTCAACCCTGACGGAAGTTCTGGCCCAAAATAGTTCGGCCGCAATCGCATTCCACGATGCCAAAGCAGCACGAAACGTCTTAAACGCGCTGCGGGCAGAACCGGGCGTAGCCGCGGCGTGCATTTACACGACAGATGGAAAGCCGTTCGCCACATATGTCCGTGAAGGGAAGAGTTCCGGATTTGTCCCTCCCCCGATGGAGGCACCGGGCACTCGCTTCGAACGTGGACATCTGATTCAGTTCCAGAAAATAGTGCTGGTTGATGAGAGTGTAGGAACGATCTACATTGAGTCCAACCTGAACAGACTGAATGCGAACTTGCAGAAGTCCGGCATCATATTTTTGGTCACGATAACGTTTACGCTGTTATTTGCGTTGGTTGTCGCGGCGCGATTTCAACGACCAATCGCGGGCCCCCTCGTTAACCTAGTGAAGACAGCAAAGGCAATATCGAGTACCACGAACTATTCAATCCGCACCGAATGTTTCAGCCAGGATGAATTCGGACAGGTAGCGGAAGCCTTTAACGGCATGCTTGATCAGATCGAATCGCGTGACCAAAAACTGCGTGACCACGGTGTGCATCTTGAGGAGCAGGTCGCTTCCCGCACTTCCGAGTTGTTGACCATGAATGCGCAATTGAGCCTGCAGGCTGCAAGCTTGGAAGCCGCCGCAAACTCGATAGTCATTACGGATCGCACGGGAGCGATTGTCTGGGCGAACGGGGCGTTTACGAAGCTCACCGGTTATGCGCTTGAGGAGGTTCTCGGCAAAAATCCCAAGCTACTGAGTTCGGGAGAACACGGCAATGCGTTCTACAAGAATCTTTGGGAAACGATTGCCTCGGGACAAGTTTGGCACGGCGAAATCACCAATCGGCGCAAGAATGGCAGTCACTACACGGAGGAAATGACGATTACGCCCGTTGTGACGAACGGAGAGATCACCCATTTCGTCGGAGTAAAGCAGGATATTAGCGAGCGTAAGCGCGCCGAAACGGCGCTCCAGCAGGCGGAGGGAAAATACCGGGCTATCTTTGAGGACTCTGTTGTTGGAATCTTTCAGACCACCCCGGAAGGGTGCCCCTTAAGCATCAATCGCGCGTTGGCAAACATGCATGGCTACGATTCCCCGGAACAGCTCCTGGCGGAGGTCTCGAATGTGGCGCAGCAACTATTTGTCGATTCCGGGCGCCTGAACGAATTAAGAAGCGAGCTGGACGAGAAAGGCGTGGTACGAGGCGTTGAACTGGAGCTCTGTCGCAAAGATGGCGCCAGAAAATGGGCGCTGGTCAATGTGCGCGCCGTGCGCGACGCTGATGGCAAAGTGGTGCTTCATGAAGGCACTGTGGAAGACATTACGGACCGAAAAGTTGCTGAGGAACGGGTCCAGTACCTGGCGTACTACGATGCGCTCACGGGATTGCCCAATCGGACTCTTCTCACAGATCGCTTAGCGAAGGCCTTCGCCGGCGCTCGCCGCCGAAACGAGAGGGTTGCCTTACTGTTTATGGATCTAGATCGGTTCAAGTTAATTAACGATTCGTTGGGACACACAGCCGGCGACCTCCTTCTGCAAGCTGTCGCAGAGCGTCTGCGCGGATGGGTGCGCGAACAAGATACGGTTGCCCGGTTAGGCGGCGACGAATTTTTGATCGTGCTCAGTGCGATAAAGGACCTAGGCGATGCGGGAGTTGCCGCTGATCGGATTATGAAGGTGATGATTCCAGAGTTCCTCGTCCAAGGTCAGCCACTTAGCATTGCTTGCAGTCTGGGCATTAGCGTTTTCCCTGACCACGGTACGGACGCTGAGACTTTGTTCAAGAATGCAGATACGGCAATGTATAGCGCCAAGGAGAAGGGCCGCAACAATTTCCAGTTTTTCACGCAAGGCATGAATGACCAGATCGTGGAGCGGCTGATGTTGGAGAAAAATTTGCGGCTGGCATTTGAACGAAGCGAGTTTTTCTTGGTTTATCAGCCGCAGATAGATGTGGCCACCGGAAGACTGACGGGATTGGAAGCACTCCTCCGATGGCAACACCCGAAGATGGGCTTGGTGCCGCCAGATAAGTTCATACGAATTGCCGAGAATTGCGGCTTGATCGTGCCTCTCGGCGAATGGGTGCTTAAGTCCGCTTGCAGCCAAGCTTCGGAATGGCACCGCGAAGGCCTTCTTGAGGTGCCGGTGGCCGTGAATGTGTCGGCGGTACAGTTCCGCCAAGAGGGTTTTCTCGATCTTGTTAGAAGGGTGCTAGAAGAAACGAGCCTCGGTCCGCAATACCTTGAGCTCGAGATTACGGAAAGCCTTCTACTATCGAACTCAGACATTATGCTTTCCGTGCTACGAGAACTAAAGGACATGGGAGTCAAGCTGGCTATCGACGACTTTGGGACTGGCTATTCCAGTCTCAGCTACTTGAGACAGTTTCCTGTCAGCAAGTTGAAGATCGATCGGTCCTTTGTGCAGAATGTCGCCGTGAATCCAGATGACGCGGCGATCACGGGCACAATCATCAGCATGGGAAAGAGCCTGAATCTCAAAGTAATTGCCGAAGGCGTCGAGACCGAGGAGCAAATGTCATTCCTGCGAGCGCATCATTGTGACGAGATTCAAGGATACTACTTCAGTAAACCTTTGACGGCCGACAAACTTGCAACCAAACTGCACGACACCTTACATCTGGCTTCATGCTCAAACCAGGATGTAAGACAACAATGGAGCTGAAGGCTAAGTTTACGTGTTGGCTGCTTAGCTGAATACATCGGACAGTCTGGGGTGAGTAAGGATTTCTCGGTGTTGGAGAGCGTCCAATTTCTGGACTACCTTCCAAATTTCAAGCGCTGCCTGTCGGTGGCCTCGGCGCGATGGTCGTATCGCATCTCTGCTCCAATCTAATAGCCTCCAATCGGCTTGACTAGACGACACTTCTGAGAAGGATCGACGTTAGGAAACCGGTTTTCTGGACCTTTACAGCAATCATTGAAACGGACCCCTAAATGCTCATCAGAGCCCCGAGCGTGCCGGAACACCGGCCGCTGGGGGAGCACTTTCTGTTGCGGCCAATCGCCTTAGCGGCATCTTTCCTGGCCTGCCGGTCACTGGAAAAAGGGTCACGGGTGCTCAACCTCGCCCCTCTCTTCCCTGACTTCACCATGCCCATGGTCAAGAGCACGCCGCCCCGGTGCGTGCGCCGTGGGAATCTGGATCGAACGTATCTGAATTGCAATGCAATTCGCCAACCCCCATTGCCTTTGGGCAGTGCACCCGGCGCGACTCCCACCACAGAGCCCCTGTAGGCCGGTCCGCAAATCCTGGCTAAAGGTTTTGATTTCTCAACCAGGAGCGAAACTTGCAGGCGGCCGGGCGCCGGGAGGGGCCCCAGGACCTTGAGTGCACACGGGCGAGATTTCGCGTGGTTTTCAACTTGGCCGGAAATGGCATGCATACGAAAACGGAGTACTGACATGATCCGCACGGTAGGCTCACGAAGGGCGTGCTTCACAGCAGCAACCATCTCCCTGCTTCTGCTGCTACGAAGCAGCTCACTCTGTGGCCAGGCGAGAGCGCCACAGCAAAACTTGGCCGACGTAAGTATTGAAGAGCTGATGAACGTGGAAGTAACGTCGGCTTCAAGAAAAGCGGAGACCCTGTCCAAATCTCCCGCGGCAATCTTTGTCGTGACGGCGGAGGAGATCCGCCGAGGAGGGTTCACTTCGATCCCGGAAGCGTTGCGCATGGTCCCGGGACTCTACGTTACGCGGGTCAACGCGGACTGGTGGAGCGTCAGTGCACGCGGGTTCAGCGATTATCTCAACAACAAGATGCTGATACTTGTCGACAGCCGCAGCCTTTACAACCCGGAGTTCGGCGGAATCGAATGGGACCAAGAACAGGTCCCGATGGACCAGATTGAGCGCATTGAGGTAATCCGTGGGCCGGGTGGAACACTGTGGGGCGCTAACGCCGTCAATGGCGTAATCAACATCATCACCAAGACCGCAGACCAGACAGAGGGCCTTGCAGTGGCCACATCGGCAAGTCCGGAGGAGGGCTACACCGCGAGCGTTCGCTATGGGGGAAAGCTTGCTCGAGATCTGAGCTATCGCCTCTTTGGAAAAGCAGAGTATTGGAACCCTGGATTCAAACCGTCTGGAGCCAATGCATTCGACAGCTGGAATATGTCCCAAGGCGGAATGCGCATGGATTGGAAGGTCTCACCGAAGGACACGTTGACCGTTGACGGCCGTGGTTATGAAGGGCACATTCACGATACCTTGCCCATGTTCCGCGCACCCGGCGCACCCCAAATTCTGTTTCTGGAAGACTTCGTCGCCAAGGGAGGGCATCTTCTCGGTCGCTGGAATCACACTTTTTCCGATAGATCCCAGACGGACGTTCTGGGTTATTGCGAGCGGGCCGAGCGAACGTCCCCAATTCACGAGCAACGCAACACGTGTGATTTGGAATTTCAACACAACTACCAACTGAGCCAGCGCCATTCGTTGATATGGGGCGGGGGGGTGTACACCACGGGCAGTTACAAACCCCCCTTCTTCCAAACATACATGGTCCCTGCCTTACGCCGCGACACGACCGTGAGTGCCTTCGCGCAGTATGAATTCGACATCGTGCCGGACCGCATTCGCCTCATCGCCGGCTCGAAATTTGTGCACAATCCTTTCACTGGATTCGAGATCCAGCCACAGATACGAGGCGTTTGGACCCCGAGTCGAGCGCACACGCTCTGGGGCGCGGTCTCGCGAGGGGTCAGGGTTCCCACGGAGCTCGAACGCGACAGTGGTTTTTTGCTCGCGCAATTGCCAGGGTCTGTTCCGACCTACCTGACAGTTATGGGAGATCCAAAGGTAAAAGCGGAGGTGGTGAGGGCCTACGAACTAGGTTATCGGCTTCAACCGGTGTCCTTCCTTTCCTTTGACGCGGACATTTTTTACAACCACTACGACAATCTGATCAACCTGGATTTTGTGCATTTAGGAACCTATGGTGCGCCGATCGTGCACACGAATCCATTTTACGTCGAGGTTCCCGTGCCCTGGGAAAACATCGGCCCGGGACAGACGCATGGCGCCGAACTGTCGGCGCAAATCAATCCCGTCAGCCGGTGGCGGTTGGCAGCCGGAGTAACCGAGGTACGCGGTAATTCTCTCAACCTCGGGGGCTCGCTAAACCGGCCGGTCGCAAATACGCCGGGCCACCAATTCAACATCCAGTCCCGACTCGATTTGACCAGTCATTTGGCCTTTGATTCTGCCCTCTATCACTACGGAGCCATTCCGCTCGATGAGGCGTTTGTGCAGTCGCAGAATGTGCAGACTCACAATCGGCTGGATTTGGGCCTATCCCTGCGCAGGGTTTCCGGGTTCACATTCTCGGTCTGGGGACGAGACCTCGGAACGGACCGCCACCCCGAGACCCTTCCGGCACTCTTTACGACCGCGAGCTCGTATGTCGGCAGATCGGTTGTTTTCAACCTATCGTGGGAATCGCGCGAACAAGAACCCGGAGGGAAACGCTGATGAGTATACATTGCCGCCGGAGAGGGTACCTCACTACCGCAGCGGTCATTGTGGTTCTGCTGCTCCGAAGCAGCTCACTCTATGGCCAGGCGAGAGCGCCACAGCAAAGCTTGGCCGACGTAAGTATCGAAGATCTGATGAACGTGGAAGTGATCTCTGCTTCCAAAAAAGCGGAGAGCCTGTCCGAAGCTCCTGCGGCAATTTTCGTGGTCAGCGGAGAGGATATCCGCCGCGGAGGGTTTTCGTC
Source organism: Candidatus Acidiferrum sp. (assembly GCA_049686315.1). Classification (GTDB taxonomy): domain Bacteria; phylum Acidobacteriota; class Terriglobia; order Acidiferrales; family UBA7541; genus Acidiferrum. The sequence continues at coordinate 7,700 of JBAVHY010000446.1, forward strand.
GATACCCGACGCCCTGCGCATGGTTCCAGGGCTGCACGTGGCGCAACAAAACGCCCACATCTGGGTGGTCGCGGCGCGCGGCTTCAGTAGCCTCTTCAACAACAAGATGCTCGTGTTGATCGACGGAAGGCTGGTGTATTCACCGGAATTTGGCGGTGTTTGGTGGGACGTTCAGGACCCGCCCCTCGAGGACATCGAGCGCATCGAGGTGATTCGCGGACCCGGTGGAACCCTGTGGGGCGCTAACGCCGTCAATGGCGTAATCAACATCATTACCAAGGAAGCAGCGAAAACCCAAGGCGTACAAGTGGTCGGTTCCGCTGGTGTGAACGAAGGCTACGCCGCCCGAACACGTTATGGCGGACAACTCGGGAAAGACGCCTTCTACCGCATCTATGGTACGAGCAACTATTGGCTGCCCTCTGTAGACGCCACGGGCGGAGCCAACGATGACGACTGGACCCTCTCACAAGGAGGGATGCGAGTGGACTGGAACCCGTCCCCCAAAAACGAATGGAGCTTCGAGGGGCAAGGCTATTCGGGACGCATCCACGACTTCGGCCTGACCTACAATCCCGCCAGCAAAACGGTCGGGAATCCCACCGACTTCATCGTGAAAGGCGGTCACCTGCTGGCCCGATGGAAGCACGAGTTCAGCGAGCACTCGAGCGCGGATGTTTTGGGCTATTGCGATTGGACCACGCGAAGCGATGTGTTTTCCGGTGACAGCCGAAACACCTGTGATGTAGAGCTACAGCAAAGCTACACCGTCACCGACCGTCAATCGGTAACCGGGGGCGCTGCGGTTCTGACCACCGCGGATGTTCCCGGGCACGACGCTTTCTTGACCTGGAACCCCGTTTATCGTCGCGCTACGACCTTTAGCGTGTTTGCACAATACGACCTCATGCTAGTTCCTGATAGGCTCCGCCTGATCGCCGGATCAAAATTCGAACACAACGGCTACACCGGGTTCGAATATCAACCGCAGTTCCGCGCTGTATGGACACCGAAAAGCTCCCACGAAGTTTGGTTAGCGGTTTCGCGAGCGGTGAGGACGCCAACGCGTCTGGAAAATGACGTGCACGCGCCAGTCCAGTCGCTTGCAGCCCAACCTCCAACCCTGCTCTTTACTGTTGGAGACACGGACAGCCAATCCGAATTGCTGCACGCCTGCGAACTGGGATACCGCTACGCGTTTAAGAAGCGATTCGCGGTTGACGCTAGTATCTACTACAACGGTTACCACCGGCTCTCGGGTTCGGGAGGTCAAGGGCAGCCATTCATCAACGCCAATCCCTTTTTTATCGGGGTTCCGATTCCCTTCGTCAATCTCGGAGGCGGTCAGACCCACGGTCTCGAGCTGTACGTGAAATACACGCCGGTACGGCGGTGGACGGTGTCGGCCGGGATTACCGAACTGCGGGGCAGTTCGGTCGTCGGGCTGGTTCCGCCCGCTGCTTCCGAGGATCCGCGGCATCAGGTGAACGTGCAATCGCGGCTCTCTCTGACCAAGAATTTGAATTGGGACGCCGGTTATTACTACTACAGCTCGGTCGCGAATGCGAGCGGGCCTTACGGATTGGGTGCGGTCAATCGCCTGGACGTTGGTATATCAACGCATCCGTATCGCGGCTTCAGTTTTTCTGTCTGGGGGCGCGACCTGACCTCCGAGGGCCATGCGGAAACAACTGGATATGCTTTTATTAATGGGGAGGTGCCTCGATCTGTGGTTTTCAAGCTGATCTGGGAATCCCGTGAAAGAGCCGGGACCAATCCGTGATAAGAATCCACACAACTTGGGGGTTTGCCGGGAGTAGGGAATTCCGTCTTGGGGGGCAGCGCCTCGAGAGCGGTCAGCACCAGGAATTTGACGGCTCCTCCGAGGTCGTGAATTCGACTCAGGCGAAGCGCGGCTACGCGCAGATTTCGCGGGCGTTTTGAAGAGGAAATGGCGTGAATCCACTTTCCCCATCTACGCGCATGCAACAAGAAAGCAATGGCGGCCGGGACGCCCAGTTCCGCGGACCAGTTCCACGGCGTTTCTTCTGGTCTTTCCCCGCCTGTCTTGCTGCTTTTATGTCGCTCTGGTCGCCATTCCCCGCCGCCGCGCAATCACAACCACCCGAATACGAGGTTAAGGCCGCATTTATATTTCATTTCGCGCAACTCGTGGACTGGCCTCCTTATGCTCTGGCAGAGGACAACCGCCCACTGGTCTTCTGCACGACCGGAGAAGATTCCGCATCAGGCGCCCTCGAGTCGCTCGTCCGGGGCAAACACATTGGTCCCCATTTGGTCGAAGTCCGTCGGACGCCGGAAAAGGATGGTTTCCGCGGGTGCCAACTCTTGTTCATCACGGGAGGCGACAAGAAACGTGTTGCCTCGATACTCGCCAGTCTTAAGAACGCGCCGATTCTCACGGTTGGCGAGTCCGAAGACTTTGCCGGGGATGGCGGCATGATTGGCCTGTGCTTGCAGGAGAACAAAATCCGCTTTGATATCAATTTGACGGCCGCGCAACGCGCCAATCTCAAAATCAGTTCCCGTCTCCTGCTTCTCGCCAAGAGAGTGCTAGGCGACGGCAGGCAAGGTTGAAGCCATGACTCTTCCCCATTTTTCATTCGAGCGTAAATTGTCCATCCCGGTTCTCGCCGTCACCGTTTTCGCTCCTCGGATGACCTGTATGGGTCTCGCCCTCTATGAGTGGAATAACTCTCGTAATGCCCGCACCAATGAATTTTCTCGTCTGGCCAGCACGCTCGGGCGAAACAGCGCCGCTTCAATGGCTTCGAGCGACCGGAAGACAACTGCCGCTAGGCTCGTGGCTCTGCAAGTTAATCCTGACATCCCGGTCACTCATTTTGCTTTAACAAGTCTCTCGTTTCACGATAACGGCGGCTTTTCCATCGTGGATGCAGCAAAGTTTGAACAAAACGCATATGCCAAAACCATCAGGCACTTCTAATAGGCAGCGCACATTGGATGCGCCTCCCACGGACTGCTTTCCCGTTCGCCCGCCGCCGCGGGCGCGACTTTTCGGGCATGGCATGCTGCGACTCTGTTTCCTCGTCGCGCCATCCATTCTCTCTCTTCTTGTTTGCCTCTTTCCTCTGTCGGAACTCCATTCTGCGGACACACCATCCAAATCTGCTCAGTATCAATTGGAAGCCGCTTTCATATTTCATTTCGCCCAACTGGTGGATTGGCCTCCCGAAGCCCTCGGTGGGGGAAACTTCCCCTTGGTCTTTTGCATGACCGCGGAGAATGCCTCTTCCGTCGCACTCGGGTTCATGGTCGAGGGAAAACACATTGGCACACACCCGGTGCAAGTCCGTCAATTGAAGGGTAAGGATGATTTCCGGGGTTGCCATCTTCTTTTCATCGTTGGAAAGAACAAAAAGCGTGCAGCCTCGATCCTCGAGAGCCTCAAGGACCTGTCCATCCTCACGGTCGGCGAGTCGGAAGACTTCGCACTGGACGGTGGCATGATCGGTTTCTTCCTCGAGGAAAACAAGATTTGCTTTGACATCAATTTAAAGGCCGCCAAGCGCGTGAACCTCAAGATCGATTCTCGTCTTCTCCTTCTCGGAAAGAAGGTGATCGGGAGCGGCAAGCAAGGCTAAACGAATGATTCTCTCCAAATTGTCATTTCACCACAAACTGACCATCCTGGTCGTCACTACTTCCGCCCTGGCCGTCGGCATGGCTTGTCTGGGGCTGGCTCTCTATGAACGCCACAGTTTTCGCAATGCTCGCACCAATGAACTTTCTCTTCTGGCCAGCACGCTCGGCGCGAACACCGCCGCTTCGCTGGCTTTTAACGATCAAAAGACAGCTGCCGATATGCTCGCGGCCCTGCAAACCGATCCTGACATCGTGGGGGCGTACCTCTATGACAACGCGGGCAATCGTTTTGCCGAATACCGGAGTTCCCAGCTGCCACAAATTAATTCCGTTCGAGCTCCCATCGAGGACGGAACCACATTCACCTCCGAATCTCTTACTGTGGTCCAACGAGTTTCTCTGAAGGGTGAACGCTACGGTTCCATCGTCTTAATTTCCGATTTGCAAAGCCTTCACCGCAAGGTTTGGCAGTACATCAAAATTACAACCGTCGTCCTGATCATCGCTGTCCTCTTGACCTACCTAGTCTCCTCGCGGCCACTTCGCGTAGCCATAGACCCGATCCTGCGCCTGGCCCGTATTGCCGAGAGGGTGACCTCGGAAGGGGACTACGTCCTCCGGGCACCCGAGGGCGGAAGGGACGAAATTGGCACGCTGATCCGCTCTTTCAACTCCATGCTCAACGGCATCGAGGAACGGGATCACGCTCTTCAGACCGCAAAAGACGAACTCGAAATCCGCGTTCAGACGCGGACGGAAGCATTGCAACAGGAGGTCGACGAGCGCATGCGAGCCGAGGAAGCGCTCTCGAAAGAGCGTCAGGTGTTGCGCGCTTTGATCGACAATGTGCCGGACTTCATGTACGTCAAGGACACGGAAAGCCGCTTCGTGGTCGCGAATGCCAGCATAGTCCGGTCCTTGGGGGTGAATTCTCCCGATGATTTGATTGGCAAGACGGACTTCGATTTCTCTCCTCCCGAGGCCGCGAACGCCCTCTATAAGGATGAACAGAACATCATGCAGAGCAAGCTTCCTCTGTTTAACCGCGAGGAGGAGAGCGGCAAGAACTCGAGCAGCAATCCCATCTGGCTGCTGACCACCAAGGTTCCTTTACTCAACAACAGCGGCGGGGTTATCGGCATCGTCGGCGTCAGCCGAGATATCACCGCACGCAAAAAGACCGAGGTCGAGTGGCAGCGCGCCAAGGAAGCGGCCGAAGCGGCCAACCGTGCCAAGAGTGAATTTCTTGCCAACATCAGCCATGAAATCCGCACCCCCATGAATGGAATCCTGGGCATGACCGAACTCGTTCTCGATAGCAAGCTCGACCCCGAGCAACGCGAATACCTGAATCTGGCGAAAATTTCCGCCGATTCCCTGCTTTCCCTCATCAACGACATACTCGATTATTCGAAGATCGAAGCTGGAAAATTGGAAATCGACGTTCTCGATTTCCACCTGGGCAGTTGTCTTGGCGACACGATGAAAGCACTGAGCGTCCGGGCGCATCAGAAAGGTTTGGAGCTTGCTTTCGAAATCGAACCGGATGTTCCGGCCGCGCTCACGGGCGATCCCGGACGTTTGCGGCAGATTATAGTGAATATTGTCGGTAACGCCATCAAATTCACCCAGCAAGGCGAAGTGATCCTTTCCGTGAAGAAAGAATCGCAGGCGGAAAATGACCTGCTGCTTCACTTTACGGTCGCCGATACGGGCATCGGTATCCCGCTTGAAAAACAGGCGGCAGTCTTTGAAGCGTTCAAACAGGCCGATGGCTCCATGACACGAAAGTATGGCGGCACGGGATTAGGCCTGACGATTTCATCAAGGCTTGTGGAATTGATGGGCGGGCGAATTTGGGTGGAAAGTGAAGTCGGTAGCGGCAGCCGGTTTCATTTCACAGCTCGTTTCGCGCTGACAAAAACCTCCCTGCAAACTGTCGTGCCTCGTGACCCAAGTACCCTCCGCGATCTCGATGTGCTTGTGGTGGACGACAACTCGACCAATCGGCATATCCTGGTGAAGATGCTGGACAACTGGCAAATGAGGCCGAGCGCGGTAGACAGTGGAGCAAAGGCCATTGCCAGCTTGAGAGAGGCTCAAGGCATGGGAAGAAAATTATCTCTTATTTTGCTCGACGCGCAAATGCCCGAAATGGATGGCTTTGCCCTGGCAGAGTCCATCAAAAGGAATCCGGAGTGGAAGGCCGCGACCATTATGATGTTGAGTTCCGCCGGGCAGAGAGGCGACGCCATGCGCTGCCGCGAATTGGGCATTGCCGCCTATTTGACAAAGCCCGTCCAACAAAGCGAGCTCTTGGAGGCCATTCTGACAGCGTTAGGAACGCCTTCGGCTGGTGTGCGGCCGCCTGCCCCAATCACACGCCATTCCCTAAGAGAGAGCCAGACACAGCTGCGCATTCTGCTTACCGAGGACAACGCTGTAAATCAAATGGTCGCCGTCCGATTGCTTGAGAAGTATGGGCACACCGTGAAGCTGGCGGAAAACGGCAAAAGGGCGCTGGCCATGCTCGAGGAGCAGTCCTTTGATGCCCTCTTGATGGATATACAGATGCCGGAAATGAATGGTTGGGAAGCAACCCAGGCCATTCGTGAAAAAGAGAAAACGACCGGGAAGCATATTCCGATCATTGCCATGACCGCACACGCCATGAAAGGCGATGAAGAGCGCTGTCTTGTCGCGGGAATGGACGCCTATCTCGCAAAGCCGATCCGCACACGGGATTTATTTGCCCTCCTCGATCGGTTTGGAGGCCCACGGCAGAAGGAGGCGGATGCCGGTCCGCCGGCCGCCGCCGGGAAGCAGACGGTCTCTCACGCCCTTGATCTGGCCGCCGCTCTCGAACGGCTGGAAGGGGACCGCGATCTGTTTTTGGAAGTAGCGCAAGTGTTCAGCTCCGACTGCCCCAGGCTGCTTCGGGAGATGCGGCAAGCCATTGCGGCGGGAAACCCAAAGGCCTTAAAACAATTAGCGCACACCCTGAAGGGTTCCTCCGCAAGTGTCGGCGCGCTGGCTCTTTCTCAAACTTCGAGGCAGATAGAAATGCTTGCCGGTTCCGGCGACATCGAAAGTGCCGCCGGAGGGTGGGGCGTCCTCGAAGAAGAGGCCAGCCAGGCGCTTGCCGCCTTGGAATCGTTCTCTCGCAACGGGTGGGGCTAAGCGGTGTTTCACATGGGGCAAGGAATGCACAAATGAACAAAGAAAACGCAACCAAGAAACAGATCCTCGTTGCAGAAGACGACCCCGTCTCCTGCCGCATTCTAGCGGGCTTACTTCTCAAGTGGAACTACGAGGTCAGCACCGTCACGAACGGAACCGACGCGTTGCGAATTCTTGAAAGCGAGAGCGCTCCGCGATTGGCTGTGCTGGACTGGATGATGCCCGGAGTCGAAGGCGTCGAGATTTGTCAGCGGATTCGCCAACGCGTAAATCGTCCCTATACATACATCCTTTTACTGACCGCGCGGACGGAAAAAAAGGATATTCTTCAAGGCTTGGAATTGGGCGCTGATGATTATTTGACAAAACCCTTCGATGCGCTGGAACTACGAGCGCGGCTCCACGTTGGCGAACGCATTTTGGACTTGCAAGATGCCTTGCTCGCGACGCAGGAGGACCTCCGCTTCCAGGCCACTCATGATGAGCTGACTGGCATCTTCAGCCGTGGGGTAGTTATTGATGTAGTTAGCCGTGAGTGTTCGCGCCAGACTCGCGAAAAGGGCACATTGGGAATTATCATGGCGGATCTCGATCATTTCAAGAACATTAACGATACTTATGGACACGCCTCCGGCGATGCAGTGCTAAAAGAAGTGGCGCGACGGATGAAGGACTGCGTTCGGCCCTATGATACCGTCGGGCGTTATGGCGGGGAGGAGTTCCTGATTGTGGCTACGTCACTCGATGCCTCCGGCGCATTCGGGCTGGCTGAGAGGATTCGCAAAGCGGTGGAATCTCGCCCGGTGACAGCGAACGATCACGAGGTGCCCGTCACCGTAAGTCTAGGGGTCGCCGTCAGCAGTAAAGCCGAACCACCCGACCCTCAAATCCTTTTCAACCTCGCTGACAAAGCCCTATATCGCGCAAAAGAACTCGGGCGAAATCGCTCGGAGCTCGCCGAATCTTCAGAGTCGGCCAGTTCCGAACCCTGCGTTTCCATGAAAATCTCGTGAATTCTGATTGCCTTCGCTCCTCGCGGACCGGATTTGGAATGATTCCGGCACTGGCTCGGTCCCTGTACCTACCTTACCGGTAACCACTCGCAATATAAAGGGCTCGATGTCGCCATGTCGCCACTTGCAGGTGATTCCGGACCTCACCGTCTTGCAGCTCCGAACGTGCGGAAGCGGCGAAAAAAAACGTCTTCACCGATGACATCGCGGCAAGCGAAAGTTGGCTGTACCAGAACTGTACCAGAATGCAGTGTTTTCATGTGCTGGGGCTTAGCCTTGTGAGTTCGTTCGCCAACTCCGATCGGATCCCTCGGCGGAGGAGATTCCTGTCATCTTCTACTCTGCAAACTATCTGGAAGATGAGGGCCTGGACTTGGCTCATGCGTTTGGCGTGTCGCAACTCATTCGAAAGCCCTTTGACCCTGAAGATGTCCTAAAAATCGTCCAAGAGGCGATCCAACCCAACGCGGTCGTGGAGTCACCGCATCCGCCGGCCGGGCACGAGACTCTGGCGGGAATGCATCTGCGCGTGATCTCAAATAAACTTTACCGCCAGGTCGGCCAACTCGAGGAACTGAAAGGAAAGTTGGAGCAAACGGTGGCAGAGCGAACGGCGCAGCTCGAGGCTGCCAACTCCGAATTGCGGCAACAAATCACGCACCGGCAAGACGCGGAGAATGCCCTTCTCGAAGCGCACAAAGAGCTGAGGCTCCGAGCCAAAGAACTTGAGCAAGGCGCTACCGAAATGAAGCTCTTAGGCGAAGCGGGCGAGCTTCTGCAATCCTGCCTCAGTTTAGAAGAAGCGCGTGAACTCACGGAACGATGCCTGCAGAACTTCTTCCCCAGGGACGCTGGAATTGTTTATCTGAATCGGGAGTACGGCGGCCTGTTCGAAGTGTTCGCCAAATGGGACAATGCGAATTTGGAGTTAAGGACACGTTTGAACCCCAGGAGTGCTGGGGACTTCGGCGCGGACGGCCGCACGTGGTTAGACACTTCAGCGCCGCAACCAAATGCGGGCACCTGGTGAGTGCGGACGGGGCTGGAACTATTTGCGTTCCCATGATGGGCCAGGGTCAACCGCTCGGGTTGCTTCACCTGGTTTGGGCCAAGAGCGATTCTACAGAAGAGTTTATTTCCTTGGAATCCAGGAAAAAGCTTGCAATTGCGCTGGCCGATACCTTGGCGCTCACGCTAGCCAATGTCAGGCTGCGCGAAAAGCTCAAGGAGCAAACCATTCGCGATCCGCTTACCCGTTTGTACAACCGGCACTATCTCGAAGACTTCCTACAACGGGAGATCAGTCGCGCACGACGTGCTGGAGCAAGAATTGGTGTGATCAAGGTCGATGTCGACAATTTCAAGCAATTCAACGACTCCTTTGGACATCCCACGGGTGACGAATTGCTCCGCTCTTTGGGTTCTTATCTGAAAGCGCATGTGCGCCCTGAAGATATACCCTCCCGGTATGGCGCCGAAGAATTCACTCTCATTCTGCCTGGAGCCTCCTGTGACATAGTTCGCGCCAGGGCGGAGAGCTTGCGAAAAGGGTTCCGGGGTATCGCCTTGGAACGCAGTGCGGGCATCAAGAACGCTCAGAAGACGATTACGCTCTCTTTTGGTGTGGCCGTGTTTCCGGATCATGGTGCCAGCGTCGAAGGAATACTCCGCTCGGCGGACGAGGCCCTCTATCAGGCGAAGATGGACGGCAAAGACCGAGTTGTGGTTGCCGGTGACCAGCGCCCAGCAACGACCAATTTACAATGCGTAGCTGTTTAAAGGTCATGGACCCCGGCCCTCGCTCTTGTAATAGATGAAAGGTTGCAGTTTTTATTTCAGTTTACCGATCCAAAGAGGTGACAAATGGAACCGAGCTCAGGGCATGCGCAACCGATTGACATCCTGCTGGTGGAGGACAACCCCGGCGACGTCAGGCTGACCCAGGAGGCGCTTCGTGACGGGAAACTGCTTAACCGTATGCACGCCGTGTCCGACGGCGAACAGGCCATGGCCTACTTGCGCAGGCAAGGGAGTTATACGCAGGCAATTCGGCCAGACCTCATTTTGCTGGACCTGAACCTGCCGCGGAAGGACGGCCGCGAGGTTCTGGCCGAGATCAAGCAGGACCGTGATCTCCGGAAAATCCCGGTCGTGATTGTCACCAGCTCTGAGGCAGAACAAGACATCTTGAAGCCTTATGAGTTGCACACCAATTGTTACGTCGCGAAGCCTGTTGATCTGCAGAAATTTGTCGCCGTCGTGAAATCCATCGAGGAGTTCTGGGTGCACATCGTGAAACTACCCCCGAAGAAGTGAAGAGTGAGGAAAGAAAGGATTCATGCCGTGCTAATCGAAAATGGATGGAGGGTCCCCGGCAGGTTCGGGGAGTTCTGGATCAGCATTGTAAGGCCAACGCCGGAGGCGTAACGGATGTCTGAAGACAAGACCCATGTTCTGATGATCGAAGACAACGTCGGTGACGCCCGCTTGGTCGAGGAGATGCTGAAAGAGTGCGGGGCAGACGATTTCGTGCTGGAACACGTCGAGTCGCTTCAAGGGGGCATGCGCAGGTTATCCCAGAGCTACGGAACGCATGTGATCCTGCTGGACTTGGAGCTTCCAGATGAGAGGGGCCTACAAACCCTGCGACGAATTATCCCTCTAGTAAATGATGCAAGCGTTATTGTCATTACGGGATTGCAAAATGAAGAGCTGGGGATTGCCGCTATCAGGGAAGGCGCGCACGATTATCTCATCAAGGGTCAGATAGACGGCCGCCAACTCCGAAGAATCATCCATTACGCTATCGAGCGTCACCGCATGCAGATGGAACTGCGCAGTCTTTCCCTGAGTGATGATCTCACGGGCCTGCACAACCGCAGAGGTTTTTTGTTGCTCGCCGAACAGCAGTTGAAGGTGAGCAAAAGAAATCATTCGTCTTGCCTGCTGCTCTTCCTGGATATCGATCGGTTGAAGAGCATAAATGACACCCTGGGGCAAGCAGAGGGGAACAAAGCGATTGTCGAGGCTGCGGCCGCGCTTCGCTCTACGTTTCGGCAGTGTGACATCGTGGGGCGACTTGGTGGGGACGAATTTGTGGTCCTGGCCGTCGGAACGTCGGAGTCGAGCGAAGGAGCCTTGCGGGCACACATCGAAAGGAAGTGTGAAGAAGTCAACTCGCAGCCGAATCGAAGGTATCTCCTTTCGTTCAGCATCGGCATCGTGGCGTGTGGAGCGAACAACCAATCTTCGGTCGACGATTTGCTGGCAAAGGCGGATGCGCTCATGTACCAGGAGAAGAAGGGCAAGCCGACAGCCGAGAGCCTTATTTCGTAGGGGCGTTTACCAATGGAACGTGACAAGATCAGCGTTCTGCTCGTTGAAGACAACCCGGGTGACGCTCGCCTCGTCCAAGGTATGCTGGAAAAAGGCGCGGGCAGCGGCTTTGCCCTCAAACATGTCTCGACACTTGCGGACGGGATCAATTCGCTCGCACCCGAAGCAGGAATCCAGGTCGTTCTTCTGGACTTAGGACTTCCAGATGAGAAAGGCCTGCAGACCTTGCGGCGAATCATGCCACTAGCTCAGGATGCAAGCGTGGTAGTCCTTACCGGTCTCCAAGATGAAGAGCTGGGGATTGCCGCGATAAGGGAAGGCGCGCACGACTACGCCATCAAGGGTCAGGTAGATGGGGTCCAACTGCGAAGAATCCTTCGGTATGCAGTGGAGCGACAGAAGCTGCAGAGTGAACTCCGCGCCGAAATGGAACGGCGCGCTCGCGTGCAGCAGGCTCTAGAACTCTCCCAAGAGCGCTACCAGCTCCTCTTGGAGACTGCACCCATGGGCATCGTGATTACAGATGATCGAGGCAGGGTCGTTCAGGCGAATGCGGAGATGCTTCGCATGTTCAGCTATGTTCGCAGAGAACTGATCGGACAAAGCGTCGAAATGCTCGTTCCCGAGCGCCTTCGCAGCTCTCATCAAACGCAACGGTCCGATTACGTGAAGGAGCCGCACGCGCGGCCCATGGGATTGGGAGTGGAATTGTCGGTGTGCCGAAAGGACGGGACAGAGTTTCCTGTGGAAATCAACCTGGGTCCCCTTGCCACCGAGGAAGGAACCCTGGTTCCGGCCGTTGTTGTGGACATTACGGCCCGAAAGAAGATGGAGGAGCAACTGCGTATTGCCCAACGCATGGAGGCGATTGGCAAGCTGGCGGGCGGTGTGGCACACGACTTCAACAATCTGCTCGCTGTCATCCTTGGTTGTTCCGATTTGCTGCTTGATGCCCTCACACCCGAGCACCCGGTCGCCAAGAGAGTCGAGATGATCAGAAAAGCAGGAGCCTCGGCGGCAGATCTAACTCGACAACTCCTAGCGTTCAGCCGCCAACAAATGCTCCAGCCCCGAGTTCTGGATCTAAAGGAGATTATGAAGCGGGCGGAGTCCCTCCTCCGCCGGCTGATCGGCGAAAACATAGAGCTTACAATCTCGTCGGATTCTTCGCTCGGGTGCGTCAAGGCTGATCCAGGACAGATCGAGCAGATACTTGTGAATCTCGCCGTCAACGCTCGCGACGCGATGCCGCAGGGGGGCCGCCTGACAATTGAAGCACGTAACAGTGAGTTGGACGAATCCTATAAGGACGCACATCCACCCGTCATTCCCGGTCAATACGTGATGCTAGCGGTCGAAGATACAGGTTGCGGCATGGATCTCGACACTCAGTCGCGAATCTTTGACCCTTTTTTCACGACAAAGGAAGTTGGAAAAGGCACCGGTTTAGGTTTGGCAACTGTCTATGGAATTGTAAAACAGAGCGGTGGATACATTTGGGTCTACAGCGAACTGAACAAGGGAACCACGTTTAAGGTATTTTTTCCGTGCGTCGAAGAATCCGCTGATGCTTCCAAGCATGTGGAGGCGGAGGCAGTAGTCTTCCGGGGCTGCGAAACGATTCTGCTGGCTGAAGACTCCGCATCTCTTCGGCAAATGGCCCGGGAGTATCTGGAGAGCATAGGCTACACAGTTCTTGAGGCTTCGTCCGGAGGGGAAGCGCTGGAACATGCGAAGGAATTCCAGGGGCCGATTCACCTTTTGCTGACGGATGTCGTGATGCCTGGAATGAGTGGCCCCGAGCTAGCCAGCGAGCTCGCTTCGCTACGTCCGGGGATAAAGGTAATTTTCACGTCCGGCTACACCGACGACACGATTGCCCGACAAGTTGGGTTCGATCGCGCCGTGGCCTTCATTCACAAACCCTATCGTCCCAAAGCGCTCGCCCGTAAGGTTCGAGAAACTTTGGATGAGTCTGATCAAAAAGGTGAGAATCCCGCGTTAACGCGCTCCCTCGCGTCCACCGTCACGTAGCTTTTCAGACCTCAGGCTTTCTTTGGAATAAATCGGAAGCCTGTGTACCCCGCAAATTCCATCCGCGACGAATGCCCTTGAAATCAGCGGCGTGCAGGAAGGGAACTGGTGCCTGGGTTAAGAAGGCGACCAGGGAAGTGACAATGTGACATTTGCCGGGAAACCACTGGATGGAGTTTTCGGTATAGACGGTTGACGAACCGATCGACTCCTGGACACTCGGAGACTATACAGAAACGAAGTTGTACGAAGCACGGGCCGGCGAATCCCGACACGCTCGCGGAGGCCGGTTATATTTCATCATTTCAACCTGCCGGCCCACGGTGGTGCCCTCTACGTGTATTACATTTTTATGACAGCACGTGATTCTCGACGCATGC
>JBAVHY010000447.1:0-2871 GCA_049686315.1 Candidatus Acidiferrum sp.
GAACTTGTTGAAACGTTGCCCTGCTGAAGGTGTCGAGGCCGCTCGAAACGACGATGATGGCCTTTCGCCCGCCGACGTCCCGAATTCGATCTAAAGTTTCCAGCAGAGCGTCATAGAAGTTAGCCTCGGAAAAAGCGGGGGCTGCAAACCGGTCAAAAACTCTGTCGAGAACCTCATGTTCTTGGTTGAAATCCGCGAGGGTCTCGAGCCTATCGTTGTATCGGAGTAAAGCAATCTTGTCATCGCGGCCAATGACGTCGAGCAATTGGCGGCCGGCTTGGCGGATTTCCGCGCGAATTGCCCCATTTAGCTCGTGGTACCGGCCGCCAGACTCCATCAGCAATGCGACGGAAACAGGTGAATGCTCCACTTCCACGTCAACGTTGTTCTGCCGTACTCCGTCTTCATATACCGCAAAATTCTCCCTGCGAATGTTCGGCAAGAAATACCCATTGGGATCTTCGACCTGAAGCTGGATCGTCACCGTGCGACTTCCGGGAGCGAACTCGATCTCTGACCGCTGCGAGCGTTGCTCCCCGGCGAAGAGTGGTGTCGAGCGTCCGCTGGGAACTGTGACTTCAGATCCCGGGGCAGGTTTTGGAGCAGATGCATTCGGTCCCTGCGAAGATGGAGTTTGGCCCCAGACGGCTGAAGCAAGTACGAGAATGAACGAACTCGCCAGGCTCAAATGTATTTTCGCTTTCATGACATTCTCCTTTCGGTGCGTGAACTGTGGCTTCATTCGCTAGGAACGTAGACCCTGTCCGCAGCCACCAGTTCGGCGTTGGGCACTTCAGTCCGAAGCTTGACACTCTGCAAACTGGGCTTCTTTTCGGGTTTAGCGAGAAACGTCAGCAAGTATTGATGACTCAGCCGACGTGCCAAATCCTCAAGGTAAGGAGCAAAGGAAACGGGATTTTCGTAACCCAGAAAATAGGCTTCTCCTCCGGTCTCGCTGGCCATCTCAGAAAGATAATTCTGGCCCCAATAGAACCTCCAGAAGGTGTGGCCATAGTGCCCCACTCCGGTCGCGTAGATCGCATAAATGATTATCCCGGCACGCTGGGCTTGCTCAATTGCGGTATCCACGTAGGGATTGGCAGGGCCCACACCTCCAAAGCGATCGATGCCATCAGAGATGACCAGAATCTCCCGACGAACTTTGCTTTCGGGCCACCGCTTAATCAGGTCACCAATCGATAAGTAAGGGCTGGCCATGGCACCGACAGTTCCTAGTGGAAGACGCAGCGCTTGGGCTGCTTGCGCGTGGTCGGTGGTGAGGTTCTGCGCGATGTCAACCGTCCCGTCACGCATATAACCGACACCGATCGAGGTGGTTTCAGGCTGCGAATTGATGAATTGACGCAGGTCCTCTAGTTGTAGCCCCAGGCTGGTAGGGGTCGAGGCATCATCGAGCAACACGAACAGTTCGAGACCAGCGCGTTCTACTCGGAGCGGGACCCAATCTGTAACTTGCACACGCTCCTTACCCTGACGTACGGTCACATCTTGCGGCTTTATGTCGGGTACTTCCGCTCCACGGCGGGCTTCCACCGTGACCACCATGTGCACGGGAACGGCTCCCGCAGGAGCTGTCTCTCGAGATACGGCGGCTTGCAAGCCGAGCGTCATGGTGGCGCAAGCAACAAGCACTGCTGACTTGAATTGAGTGGTTTTCATTGGACCTCCTTTAGCTTCGATTCAGAGCCCTTCTGCCTAAAATTGCGTCTTTCCGATTGAAATGAAGTCGGTCCCGCCTGATTCAAGCGGGCCAAAGACTTTGAGGGAAAGGAGCAGCTCGCCAACGTCACTCC
Source organism: Candidatus Acidiferrum sp. (assembly GCA_049686315.1). GTDB lineage: Bacteria > Acidobacteriota > Terriglobia > Acidiferrales > UBA7541 > Acidiferrum. The sequence goes on from JBAVHY010000447.1 coordinate 1,815, forward strand.
CCGGGCGTTGAGCAAGCTCGCGAGCTGCTTTCGCGCCCGCCATAAGCGGGACTTAATAACGTTCACGTTGACACCTTCCGCTCTTGCAGCTTCCAGCGTGGAAAGTCCCTGAATATGACGCAGACGGAAAGCCGAACGAAGAGCAGGCGACAATTGGTTATTGGCGTCCAGGACCGCAGTTCGTGTTTCGGACCGAGCAAAGAGTTCCTCGGGATCAGGGCTCGGGCCGGTGCCAATAGAGGCCCGAGGCGCTACGTCGGCTGTGAACTCATCGAGGGGTAGGAAGGGACGAGCCCGTAGTCTGCGGCGGTTCATCAGCGCGGCGTTCACCAGGACCCGCGTAAGCCATGTTGCAAACTGAGATCTGCCTTCAAAGGACCTTAAATTCATATAGGCGCTTAACAGTCCATCCTGAAGTGCGTCCTGGGCATCTTCCTTATTGCGAAGCAGCAAAAGGGCAGCACGATAGAGTTTTCCTGCATCCTGTTCGAAGAGCGAGGAAAGTGCATCGGAATCGCCAACTAGTGCGCGCTGAACAATGCGCCAGTCTTCACTGCCTAGCATTGGGTTTGCTTCCTCGACAGGACACATTCCGGTCCGCGTTTCAGGCGTTGATTGGAATGAGCGCATTCCTTGTTGCAACTCGCTCATCGTTTTGACCCGCCGGAACCAACTCATGTTCTTCTTCGGCTCCGGTCATGCGGAAAGCATCTTTTCTTCCAATGTGCGGTCTGCTGCCCCAGATGCCGGCATCTTCTTGTTGTTCAATCGTTTAGGTCTGGGCGAGTGAATATCGGCTGGTTAATCCGTGTGGGACGGGCGATCGAATCACCTTCAGAATTTCGACATTGCTCCGACAGGACCTCACTCACCTGTTGGAAGCGCCTGCGTTTCGAATGCAATTGCGGGGCTTCAGGGCATTCAAAAGAAAACCCACTTCTCGTGCTGAACGGGGAGAACTCGGGCAGCTGGGTGTAGTGCTGTGACCACACATTATAAAAGGGCGCCCCTTTTGGAGTAGGTTTTGAGTGCTTGGCTCATTCCCTACAGAAAGGAA
>JBAVHY010000448.1:0-1523 GCA_049686315.1 Candidatus Acidiferrum sp.
CTACTTGACCGTTGGGGGTTCTCTTTCTTGCGCTTCGCCTATAAGAGGTTGGGTCGCGGAGGTGCGTGAAGCATGGAATCCAAGCTGACGTCGCAATTTCGTGCTGTTGAAACTCTTTGATAATGTCCCCTCGATAACTCATTAGAAATGTCCCCTTAGACTGAGGCCTCCAGCCAGAACAGGAGGTCGGTTGAAGAGGACAGCGATGAGCCGTCGCGAGTTGGAACGTGTGGAGGTGATGGGCCGGGTAGCCAGCGGGGATCTGGGGCTGCAGCATGCGGCGGAGATGCTGGGGTTGAGTTATCGGCAGAGCAAGCGGATATGGCGGCGATATCGCGAGCGCGGCGGAGAAGGACTGAAGCATGGCAACGCCGGACGGGAATCGAATCGTGGCAAGCCGCAAAAACTGCGGCGCCGAGTGCTGAGCTTAATCCAGCGTAAGTATTCTGGCAGCGAAGCTGATCGCTTCGGTCCGACACTGGCGGCCGAGCACCTGGCGGAAGAAGATGGGATTGGGATCGATCATGAGACCGTGCGGCGGTGGATGCTGGAAGCCGGACTGTGGAGCCGGCGACGGCGAGGCAAGAAACCTTGCCAGCGTCGCGAGCCTAAGCCGCACTTTGGGGAACTGGTGCAGATGGACGGAAGTTTTCATGACTGGCTGGAAGCGCGCGGTCCGCGGGGCTGCCTGATGAACATGGTGGACGACGCGACCAGTACGAGCGAGGCGCGCATGGGGAAAGAAGAAACCATCTGGGCGGCGGTGGGGGTGTTGCGGGTCTGGATTGGCAAGTATGGCGTGCCGCGTGCGCTCTACACCGACTGGAAGAATGTGTATCAGCGAAAAGCCACGCCCGGCGAGCAGTTGCGGGGCGAGGCGCCGGTCACGCAGTTTGGACGCATGTGCCAGAAGCTGGGCATTCGCATCATCGCCGCCCGTTCGCCGCAAGCCAAAGGGCGGGTGGAGCGCAATCACGGCACGCATCAGGATCGGTTGATCAAGAAGCTGCGGCGGCGCGGGATCGACAGTTACGAAGCGGCCAATCAGTTTCTCCAGGACGAATATCTGCCGCAGCACAACCGGCGATTTGCGCAGCCACCGGCTCAGCCCGAGGACTATCACGGGCGCAAGCTGAGCCGGCGCGAGTTGCGCGAGATCTTCCGCCTGGAGACGACCCGCACCATCCGCAACGACTGGGTGATCCGGCATCATGGCCGGTATCTGCAATTGCAGCCCGGGCCGCGACGTTACGGGCCGACGAAGAGCCAGGCGCTGGTCTGTGAATACGAGGATGGGCGCGTGGAAGTCTACTACCGGGGAGAGCGCATCGGGTTTCACCCCATCGCGGAGCCGATCCGAAAAGTGATCGCACCACCATCGACAGTTGCAAGCACGCGATCGCCGAGGAAGGCGAAAGCCGATCATCCCTGGCGCATGGGTTATGAGATGCGCATGGCCCGGCTCGCCACGCCGCCCGTTGTCCTGCGTCCTTCCGCTTCGCCCTAAAAAGCAGGGCTACGCT
>JBAVHY010000449.1:0-17051 GCA_049686315.1 Candidatus Acidiferrum sp.
CCCCAGGTAACTCACTACCTTTTTGCTGTTCGCAAAGCGGCTCACTGGCCCTATGGTCAGCACAAACGCCAGTGCGGTCACCGGCCCCACGCCGGCCTGCTGCATCAGACAGACGGCTGCCGGTCAAAACGTAATGCGAAGCACATAGGCGTACTTAGCCGGGGGCTGGGCGGGCAATTGTGCATGCAGACCGTCGGCGCGCTGTTCAAATTGCAGTTTGGCATCGCTGCCCAATAGGGCGACCGATCGCACTTGTCCACTGCCAGGCGTGAGTGCGAGTGAGCGAATCACCGCTTCTCTCTTTGTCGGCCAGCCGAGTCCGATTGCATAGAGGACATCGCCTTTGGTTGTGAAGCGAAAATCCTCCGCAGTGTAATTGCTGACATCGGTATCGTGGAAGGAACCAGCCGCCGGTTTCGTAGGGCCCTCGCCGTAGATTCTCCACGGGCGAGTACCGTAAATGGCTTCGCCGTTGACATTCAGCCATGCACCCACATCGAGAAGCACTTGTTGCACCTCTTCCGGGATCGTGCCGTCCGACCGCGGCCCGATGTTCATTAGCAAATTGCCGTTCTTGCTGACGATATCAATAAGCTGATCGACGATGAATTGCGGCGACTTGAATGTGTCGTCCTTGATGTAGCCCCAAGATCTGTTGCTCACGGACGTATCGGTCTGCCAATACAGGGGTCGAATGTCACCGAGTTGGCCACGTTCGATGTCGAGGACCGCGGAGTGCTCCTGCATGGCAAAGTCCTTGTAGTTGATCACTCCAACGTGATCGCCGTATTTCAGTGAGCTGTTGTAATAGAATGCGGCAAAGCGCGTGAGATTCGTCCGAATCGACGGCTGCCCAATCCACCAATCGAAATACACGATGTCGGGATGGTATTTCTGCACCAGTTCCGCGGACCGCGCGAGCCAATCGTTCGCCCATGCTGAGGATACGTAAGTAAAATCGTTATTGAGCGGAGTCCCACGCGTGTTCATCAACCAGGTATGAGCGGGCCCGTAGAAGGTGGCGTATTGCGGGTCGTTGATGTCAGAAGGGATGGCGCGGCCCGGGCCCAGGAAGAAATTGTGTTCCACTCGATGCGAGGACACGCCAAAGCGCAGACCCGCAGCCCGCACTGCTTTGCCCAGTTCTCCGATCACATCGCGGTGCGGCCCCATCTTCGCCGCTGTCCAGTCGCTCAGCCCGCTGTCGTACATCGCAAACCCATCATGATGCTCCGCGACGGGTACCACGTATTTTGCGCCTGCCTTTTTGAATAGCTCGGCCCAGGCAGCAGGATCGAAATGCTCTGCCTTGAACATGGGCACGAAGTCCTTGTACCCGAACTTGTCCAGCGGTCCGTACGTAGCGATATGGTGCTTGTACGCCTCGAATCCCGGCTCATACATATTCCGTGGATACCATTCGTTGCTGAAGGCCGGAACTGAATAAACTCCCCAATGAATAAAAATGCCGAACTTGGCGTCCTTATACCACTCGGGTGCCTCGTACTTCTCAAGTGATTCCCAGTCGGGCCGGAATGGGCCTTGGTGGTCAAGATTATCGACCTCTTTTAGGACGGCGCTGCGTTCGGAATCATACTTACTGCTGGCCTTTTGCCATATTTGGTCAATGCTCGCCGGGTCCTCCGACGAGGTCGGAGCCGACGCAGTCTGCGCATGCAGGCTGGGAAGTGCGGACGTTGCCAAGACAATACAGCCGACTTTGCAAATCAGGTGCGATAAGAGTGAACGCGGAGAGAGCATGAAGTCCTTTCGTCAATCGCAAGGTCTGGGTTTGAGGCATGCCTTTGATTGCGCATTCGCTGCAGCATACCGAAACAACGACACGCGGTATGGGCGCTTGCGTGTGAGCCAGTGAATATCGGCACTGTAGCACAGGAATCGGTTACTCGATTACGCCTTCAAATCTTTCCAGAGGGACTGCATCTTCCGGATGGCGGCTCACACCTTGTCAGTATGGCCTCTGCCCCTGGGTGATGCCTGGCCAAGTATCAGTCCTGAAAGGAGCGGCTGGCAACCCAGCGCCGTTGAAGAGGGTTGCTGCCGGATTGGACTGCCAGGCGTAGCGGACCTCCTTCGGGTTCGGTACCGAAGGGGATGCGACAACGATGCTATCGCCCTCGATGTGTGCATCGGCCCAATACCACTTCCGATCCTCACCTGCGATCGCGAACTCTTCCAACTTCGCTCCTTTCACGACCAAACCGCCCTCTGTGTTCGCGAAGTGCAGCCGGATCGATCCTTGCAGGCGTTCGACCGAAGCCAAAGTCGGGCCTGAGTATGCCACGTTCTTGCCATATTGTTTTGCCAACGCACAGATGGCGAGACGTTCGCCTACCGGCAGTTTGTCCTTGGGATGAATATTGTCGGGATCCCCTATGTCGATGGTAACGGCCAGGCAGGAGTTGCGGACGGTGGCGGCCGTGAGTGCCTGGGACTCTCGCGTTTCTGCCCACGTGTCGTCGGTGGGTATCTCACTGCGATGACGGAAGGCCGGCAAGCTGACAATGTAGAAGGGGAAGTCGCCCTGCCCGAAGAGCTTTCGCCAATCCTCAATCATCGCGGGGAGGATTCTGCGGTATTGGAATCCGCGCCCTGAGTTCTGCTCGCCCTGGTACCACAGCGCGCCGGTAATAGACAGCGGCGCAACGGGCGCCAGCATTCCTTCGTAAAGCACCGAGGGCATGACCGGCCAGTTCTCGTAGGCCATGGGCAAGGGATGCGGCGGGCGGGCATCGACACTTAATTGACCTTTCCATTTGCCAGCCAGCGGAATGCTCGTCTTGTCTCCCAGTTCGAGGCGCAACTCTTCGGGTTTTCCCAAAAATCCGCCTTGCGGCTTGGTCTTCAACACACGAGTCGCCACGACGTTTCTTCCCGGCTTCAGCAGACCATCAGGGATGAAATACACGCGCGGATTCTCGACCCACGCGCTCGCGCCGACTTGCGTTCCGTTGATGTACGCAGTATCCATGCGTTCGATTGAGCCGAGGAACAAAAGATTCCGTCCTGTCGGAAGCGGGTCCGGTACGACGATCTCTTTCCGGAACCAGGCCACCGCGGGTGTCTCCGGTACACTCAAGTCGGAAAATCCTCCGGGAATGTCAACGGATTTCCAGGTCGCATCATTGAAGTCCGGGGCAGCCCAATTTCCTTTCAAGCCCACGTCATATTGGTCATACCAGTGCATGACGTAGTTCCCGTATTCGGGCGCGCCTGTCGCGGTTAGTCTTTCGAGTTCTGCCAATGGCACATCGAAGTCATGGAGTGGACGAAGCGCGGCAGCGCTGGTCCAGGCCTCAGCGGGGGTTCCGCCGAGGGCATCCACGACTAGGCCGATCGGAACATGGATCTCCTGTTGGACCTTGCGTGCAAAGTAATACGCGATGGCCGAAACGCGATCTGCCGTTTCGGGAGAGACCACCTTCCAGGATCCCTCCACAACATCCGTGTGGTGGTAGGCCGGGTGAGGCGCAACAGAGAAAAAGCGAATCTCCGGGTAGTTGGCGGCCTTGACTTCCTCCTCGCCATTTCGTGCAAAACGGAGCAGCACCTGCATATTGGACTGGCCCCCACACAGCCAGACATCGCCGACCAAAATGTTGTGAAGTTCCACCGTTTGATGGCCGGTGATCTTGATTGTGTAGGGGCCTGCGGCATGCGGCGGCTGAATCTTCACCTGCCAGCGGCGATCAGGCCCGGCCATGCTGGATACGATCTTTTCTGCGATTTCGACTTGGATCTTGTCGCCGGGTTCGGACCACCCCCAGATGGTGTTTGCCTTGTCGCGCTGCAACACCATGTTGTCGCCGAAAATCGGGCTGACGAACGGCTGCGGCTTGAGTGCCGGCTCGGGAGGACCTTGTGCTAAAGCACTGCAGGCCAGCGAAAGCAGAAATCCAGGCGCGATGATACGGACGAGACGCTTTCTAGGAATCATGATTTCGAGAACTCCGTTCAGCAAAGCAATAGCTTACACAGATCTGTCAGGTGTCTGCTTGCTGGCGCGGCGGACGCTTCGCGTGCTCCGCTGGTGATGTCGTGCAACAAGATCGCTCTACGGTCGCGCTCATCGGTTGCTCCCAGAGCACGTACGTCGACAGGTGAGTAACAGAAACGCCAATCAACGCAAGCTCCGGAATTCCGATGGAGACACGCCCAGAACTTTGTGGAAGACACGAGAGAAATGAAACGGGTCGGCAAATCCCACCTCTTGGGCCGCCTGTTTGATCAACACACCGCGCTTTTGCATGCATTCGGCGGCGTAGTTCATTTTGAGACGCAGCAGGTATTGATAGGGGCTCTGGTGGTCGTAAGCGCGGAATAGGCGGCATAGGTAGGCCTTGTTGGCGTGGCATTCCGCGGCGACTTCCTCGAGAGTTCGCAGGCGCACGAAGTGTTGTTCGATATACTGGCGGCATCTCAGGTACGTGGCGAAGGCCAGAGTTTCCGTTTCTTCCACGGGCGCGTTGGTCCGCGCCAATCTCAGCGCGAGACATTCCAGCAGCTTCGCGCACAATTCCGCGTTGTCATGCCCCCCGCTCAGACCGCTTTGGATGAGTTCGTCAAACAACGGCGACAGGATGTGGGGCGGAAAGACCTGCTTCACGCTTCCAGCCGTAAGGCCGCAGGAGCGCAGCAAACTAGTTGCGCCTTTGCCCGTGAAATCTACGAAGTATTTGACAAATGGGCTCCCTGGGTCGCCGGTGATGTCGTGCGGCACACCTGGGCCGTAGGAAAACACACGCCCGGGCCGTAAGACGTGGAGGCGTCCGTTGAGTTTCAATTCCCCATTGCCGCGCGCCACGTACTCGATCGAATAAAACGGGAAGTTGGTGCGGTGAATAGCGTAGTGGGTCGCGCAATGCTCGAGGCCACCGCAGACAACCGCAAGTTTCTGGCGCTTGGGCGGATTCAGGTCGAGGTAAAAGCGCCGCGCCGCAGCCACGTCGCGTGAGAAGAAGGCCGGCGCGACGGCCCTTTCAGGTTCCGCATGGTTCCGGATCTTCATGGCCGTAAAGTCAATAATATCCAGCTAGGGGTCAACTATAGCCATTCCGAGTGGCTTGTCCCAGACATATTCTGTCTGCGTCAATGGCCTGAGTGCCATTGGACAGGCCCAAGCGCGAATCAATCGAAAGCACATTCATGCAGGAAAAGAAGCGCGTCGTCGAAAAAGACGCTCCCCTGAAGAAAGACGACCTGCTCGTCATCACCGGCGCAGGCGGGTTCATTGCGGGCAACCTCGCGCTGTATTTCCAAAAGAAGGGTTTTACCAACATTCGAGCCGTGGACAAGAAACCGCTTTACGAGTGGTATCTGCATGTCCCCGGCGTCCAGAACCTCTGCCTGGACGTGAGCCGGGAAGAAAACTGCCGTCGCATCTGTGAAGACGCGGTGGGAGTCTACAACCTCGCCGCGGACATGGGCGGTATGGGCTTCATCGAACAGTTCCGCGTGGAATGCCTCCGTTCCATCCTCATTAACACCCACATGATTGAGGCCGCTTACCGCGCTGGGGCGCGACGCTATTTTTTCTCCAGTTCCGCCTGCGCCTACAACACGCAATTGCAGCAAGACCCAAATGTCCGGGCCCTGAAGGAGTCCGATGCCTATCCGGCCATGGCCGAACGCGGCTACGGCTGGGAAAAATTGATGAGCGAAATGTTCTGCCAGGAATACTGGGCTGAGCGAGGCCTAAAGACCGCCGTTGCCCGTTTTCACAACGTCTATGGCCCGTATGGCACGTGGGACGGCGGGCGTGAAAAAGCCCCAGCCGCGCTCTGCCGAAAAGTGATTGAGGCCATGGACACCGGCCAAAAAGAGATCACCATCTGGGGGGACGGCAACCAGACGCGCAGTTTCATGTACATTGACGACTGCGTGAAGGGCATTGACTTGATTATGCACTGCGACGACTTGATTGCGACACCGATCAATCTCGGCTCCAGCGAAATGGTTTCTATCAACGAGTTGCTGACTAGGATCGAAGGAATAGCCGGCGTGAAGGCGAACCGCAAGTACGACCTCGACGCGCCCCGTGGCGTCTCTGGCCGCAATTCGGACAACACGTTCATCAAAAAGGTCCTAGGCTGGGAACCCAGAACGCCTTTAGATGAGGGTCTAGCTAGCACCTTTAAATGGGTCGCCGAACAATATCAGAAGCGCAAGGCCGGCGAGCGGGTCGGCGTCGGGTAGTGAAAAACAAAGTATCGCCGGTCGCCCGGCTGCTTGGCCCCATTCCCAACCGCCTGCAACTTGCTGGCGGTTGGATTGACCAGCCCCTCGTTTCGCGGCACAATCCCCGGCCGCCCGGTTCGATGGTAGTGGTGCAGATCGAACCGGATTTTCGGCCGATGGACCGTTCCGGCTTCGCTAGCGGTACGCGCGCCATCGCGATGAAATTGTGGAAGGGCAGGCTGCCCAATCGGCCGCCGGCGGATTTGGTCCGCGAGCTTTACGACGCCGAAAATTGCAGCAAGGCCGAACCGAGCGGCTCGCAAGACATGATCGGCCTGATTTATCCCGGAGTGAGCAGGCTGGACTACGACTACAACGTGCAAGGCGGAGTTTTCCCGTCGCACATCGAGTCGTGCAACAGCCCCAAGGTTGCACGGTGGCTGGAGAGCGTATTGCACCTGATCGCGGTCGAGCCACGACCAGAGGGTTACAGTCCGCTCGGCGTCAAGAATCTGGACCCACGATGGGTTGCCCAGCTCGGCCATTCGGGGCGCGATTGTTACAACGCCATCGTCAGCCGGGACGTCAAGGCGCTAGGTGCCGCGCTGAATCTGAACATGAAATGCTGGGAGACATTGCTGCCGCACGTTGTCCGGCATCCGCTCTTGCGTGTGGACTTGATGCCTCTGCTGAAGGCGCACCAGCGGCAATACGCCGGCGCAATGTATTCCGGTTGCGGCGGAGGTTACCTCATCGTGGCTTCTGAGAGGACGGTGCCAGGCGCATTCCGCGTCAACATCCGGGTCGCTCCAAATGCGTGATTCCAAACAAGTCGTCGTTTTCGGCGGGTTCGACGACATTCGCTCCAGCGATCTGCGTTTTTTGCAGGAGGCTGCCAAGCTTGGTGCGCCCACGGTGCTGATATGGCCGGACAACCTCATCCAACAAGCCAGCGGCGCACCTCCGAAGTTTCCCTTGCTGGAGCGCGCTTATTTTTTGAACGCCGTGCGTTACGTCAATCGGGTCATTCCCCTACGCGGGATTGCCGGACCCGACGCGTTGCCCGAGATTCCCGGACGGCGCGCGGAAATCTGGGCCGACTTGGAGTGCAGAGCGAATCCTGCGCGTGAAAAATTTTGCCGCGAGCACAAGATCTCCTATCGGGTTTTCAAAGCGGATGAAATGAAAGGCTTCCCCGAGCCGCTGCCGACGCCCTCCAAACCCGGCAAAAGGAAGGTCATCGTCTCCGGTAGCTATGACTGGCTTCACTCCGGGCATGTCCGGTTTCTGGAAGAGGTCAGCGAGTACGGCGACCTGTATGTTGTGGTGGGCCACGACGCCAACGTCCGCCTGCTGAAGGGCGAAGGTCATCCGTTATTCCCAGCAGCGGAGCGACGTTATATGGTGGGTTCGATTAAATACGTAACGCGGGTGTTGATCTCCAGCGGAGACGGCTGGCTGGATGCCGACCCGGAAATCCGGCAGTTGAAGCCGGACATCTACGCCGTCAATGAAGACGGTGACCAGGGCGGCAAGCGCGAGTATTGCCAGAAGCTGGGTATCGAGTATCTGGTCCTCAAACGCATCCCGGCTGCTGGTCTCCCTCAGCGCACCAGCACGGAGCTCCGTGGGTTTTAAGGAAAGGGCCCATGACATGCTGAAAACAGGAATTCTCAATCCTCAAATCAATTCATTGTTGAGCCGGGTCAGACACACCAACACACTGGTCATTGCGGATCGCGGGTTTCCCTATTGGCCGATGATTGAAACGGTGGACATCTCGCTCGTCGACGATGTGCCCACGGTGTTGCAAGTGCTAGTGGCGATTCGTCCGAGCTTCCAGATGGGCAAGGCCTGGATGGCTCGGGAGTTTTTGAAACAAAACTCCAGCAAGGTCCGTGACACATTCGCGGCGGCGTTGCGCGGAATCAAGGTGCGGCACGAACCGCATGCCGAATTCAAGCGGCGCGTGCCCGGCGCAATCGGCTTAATCCGCACCGGCGACACCATCCAGTATGCGAACATCATCCTCGAGAGTGCCTGAGGCCCTTGTTCCCGGCTGACCGAGCACAATCATGAGCATCCACGTCCACAACTCAAAATCCACCGCCAAGCGGCCCGGTCTATTCCAAGGGCCTGGCGGAAAGAGTCTGCTGGTCACATTTGTATTGGTGACCACGCTTTTCCTGCTGTGGGGCTTCTGCAATGGGATGCTTGACATCCTGAACAAGCATTTTCAAACCACCCTGCACATCAACAAGTTTCAATCCGGCTTTGTGCAAACCGCCAATTATCTGGCGTACTTCCTGCTGGCCATTCCGGCGGGATTGCTGGCGCGAAAATTCGGTTATAAAGGCGGCATCATCATCGGGTTGGTTTTGATCGCAAGTGGGGCATTCTGGTTTGTCCCCGCGACCCGAATCGGAACCTATTGGGCTTTTCTCACCGGCGTGTTCGTTGTGGGCGCTGGGATGGCTTGTTTGGAGACAATTGCCAACCCATACAGCACGGTGTTAGGCCCCGCGGAGAGCAGCGCCACGCGCATAAACATAGCGCAGACGTGTAATGGCCTGGGTTGGATTCTAGGCCCCATAGTCGGCGGCCATTTTGTATTTAGCAAGGTGAATGGCGCGGACTCGAACGGGAGTCTGTACATTCCTTATCTGGGTACAGGCATCGTCGTTGCGGTGTTGATTGGGATTTTCGCGCTAGCCTACATTCCAGACCTGCACGCCGAGGAACAGGTCGATGCCGAAGCAGAGCGGAAAACAAAAACGCCGCTGTGGCGACGGTGGCACTTTATCTTGGGCGTGCTGGCTCAGTTCCTATATGTCGGCGCGCAAGCGGGCATTTTCAGTTTCTTCATCAACTATGTTTTGGAAAACGCCCACGGCGTTACGGCCGGGCAAGCGTCCTCTTGGCTGGGCATGTTTGGGTTCGGACTATTCATGGTTGGACGGCTTTGTGGCAGTGCTGTGGTCAGTGTCACCCGGCCAGATCGGGCCTTGGCGGCTTATGCCGTGGCGAACGTGGTGTTGTGTGGGATAGTGATGGTTGGTGGCAAGGTCGGTTTGTATGCGTTGTTCGGTACGTTTTTCTTCATGTCCATCATGTTCCCGACGATCTTTGCCCTGGGCATCCGCGGCCTGGGTGAATACACAAAATTTGGCTCGTCGTTGATTGTGATGTCCATCATCGGTGGTGCGATTGCGCCTCCCCTGATGGGGCACATTGCGGATGTTTCCTCTATGCGAGTTGGTTTCGTGATTCCGCTGGTGTGCTTCGGGCTCGTCGCCCTCTACGGCGCATTTTGGCGGATTTTGGAGAGCAGATACCAAGCTGTGGCAACCGGCACTCGCTACGCAACTCACGGCCGATGACCCTCCTCAGCCACTCTGGAGACGTATGTGTGGTTTTGACTAGTTCGCCGGCGATGAAGCGGGCCACAGGCCGACGTCCTTTTCCGTCTGGCGTGTTGCGATACACGAGAACGTCATCAGCATGCTTTCGAGCTTCTGGGAGACTCTTCATCGATTGCTCGTACGAGGCTGGTACGGATCAAGCGACCTGAGTTCGACTGGGCATCCGGCGCTTAACTCTTCGACGAGCCAAGGTTTCCTATTTTCGGAGCTACGATTTGCGCTCAACCTATGCAACGCGACTGAGCGCAGGAGGCGTGGCCGATGGTCCAACTCTGCTGCCGCAAATAATCGAGCAGCGGCAGACGTTGTTTCAGTTTTTCGACATCCTCGCCCACGGCGCAGTTTTCCCTCTGGAAGTGAACGTAGGAGAAGGCGGCCAGCATTCCCAGGCAAGGATGGTGCGCAGGAGAAAATTTCTCAGAGCCGCAAGGGCCAGAGAATTTGCAGAACCGGAGTCAGCCAAGACCAAGGCTCAGCTTGCGGATCGGTCGGACCACCGCACGCCAGCCAGTGAGTCATGCGGGCAAGCGTTTGGCGAAAAAAAGAAATGGCTGGCTGAGAGTAGCCCAGCCCGTGGGCCCAGCGGCGAAGTGTGGAAGGATCGGGCACGCGATTAGGATCTTTGAGCGTAGGCATGGCCTCTTCCCAGGGGCAGTGTTCCGCGAAACGTCGCCGCAACGCCTGACAGCGAGCCAGCAAACTGTAGTGCGTGTAAGGAAGAGAAAGTAGCGGCAGGAAAGTGAAGGTTTTCCCGCAACCGAGGCAGCGACCGCGCCGGATGCCAATCCAGTCGTGATGCTCATCGTGCGCCTGCTTGCGGCGGCGTCCGTGGCCGATGATTGAATCGTGTTCGCAAGCGGGGCATCGCCGCAGAATGATCTCGGCACAGCCCGTAGCCCAATCCGTTTCGAGCTTGTGCAGTGGGGCAGAAAGTGGGATAAAAAGGATCGTAGCTCATTGGAGCTCTGCCCTTCCGGCGTTGACCTGCCAAGATCTGAGCCGGATGCAGGGCTCCTTCCTCCTGAAACAAAACTCCAACTGAAAGAGAATAACCCTTCTCGCCTGTAGCTTTTAGGGGTGTGATTCAGAAAATTGGCCGGTAATAAACCACTTCCTGGGAGCTAGATACCAAGACGAACAATTCGAGGCCGAGAACACCGCATGGTGCAAAGTAGCGCAGCCCTGACTCCGTCCTACTCCTTTAACACCTTGCCATCGGGCAAGTTGATGCGGACGGTACTGCCCCAGCGTGTTTTGTGAATTAGCTGAAGGTTTCCTGGAGCGAAGTCAAAGCTGCCTCCAGCGAACCACTCCGGCGTGTGATCAGTCCAAACTCCACCCGGATCAATTCTTGTTGCGGGCCACAGTTCTTCGAGTTTGATGTCTCTGACCAGAACGCCCTTCACGGTTCCGTCCTGCATCCGGTCGCTGGAATCACCTTTGCGATATACGCGCAAAACTGAGTTGAACGCAGGTCCAGTCGCCAGCAGAATGAGAAACTGGGCTTCATCGGTGACAAGCGGTACAGCGCAGGAGGAAAAACTCCCGTCGGCTTGGTTATTCATGTTTAGAACGACTGCCCAAGGCCAGTCACCCCAATAAATCACAGGTGCGGAAATCTTCTGAGAGTCATTCACGAAGTTCATTTTTGTCATAACCGTGAACTGGACACTAAGTAGCTTGCCGCTGCCTGTGTGCCACTCAGTAATGTTATGAGCGATGGCTATGGCATTTCCGTGGACTGAGTTGACCGCCGTCGGACATGGGAATAGTGGTCCAGCGATGGAGAACGGAGCACAGGTGAGAACAACTGCTGCGGATAAGACACCAACGTTCAGGCGCATTCGTCCTCCTGTGAAAGCATTATCGCAGAACAGATTGCCACTGCCTGTGTAACAGCGTTACCGGAAACTTGGCCACTACAATTTTTCGAAAAGGACGGAGCGCGGTTGGGGGCTAGAACCTAGGTTGAGCGCCAACACCCCGCGAAAGGTGGCCCTGGGGTGGCCCCAGGCACATACCGCCGCTCCTGCCGTTTTGCAAAAGCCGCATTTTTAAAGGGAAGAATGGCGAGCCTGAGAGGACTTGAACCTCCAACCTTCTGGTTCGTAGCCAGACGCTCTATCCAGTTGAGCTACAGGCTCGTTCAAATAAGGTTAGCAGGTTGAAGTAAAAATTCAAAATAGCTTGGAGCCGAACACTCAGGTTGAGGCAATTTCCGCCTGCGCGTGGCGCACGAAGCTTTTGCCGTGTTCCTCCGCGCCCCACCACAGCAGCAATCCCAGGGAAAGGATGGTGATGGTTTCAAAGCCCGCGAGCGCCCAGCCATAGCCAAAGCGCTCGCGCAGTGCAAACTCAATCGAATTCGTTGGCGACGCGATGAGAATGCCCAGCTGATAGGCCAAACCGGGCATCAGCCCGCGCGCGGAGTCCGCCGCCAATTCATTCAGGTGCACGGGAATTACGCCCCAGGCGCCCTGCACGCCCATCTGCAAGAGCATCGGAGCAAGAATCATTGCCAGAAGTCCGGCGCCAAAGGCCCAGAACGGGATGACGAGCAGGCACAATGCAAGCGCGGCCAGCATGCCTCTGCGCCGCCCGGCCCTTTGGGAAATCGCGCCAAACAGGATCCCACCTAAAATGGCGGCACAGTTGTAGAGAATGGCGATATTCGCTACTTGCGGCTGGCGGAGTTTGTGCACTTCCTTCAAAAAGTCCGGATACAGGTCTTGTGTGCCGTGGGAAAGAAACATCATGAAGGTCATCAGCACGATCAGGTACACAAATCGTTTCCAGTGCGACGCAACCACGCGCAACACGCCGCCGATGCTGCCCGCGCGGTGCTGCGCCCAGGCTTCGGACTCCGGCACCTTGGTGCGAATGTAGAGTGCCAGCAAAGCCGGCAGCGCGCCGAGCCAGAACATCCACCGCCAACCCAAGGAAGGCAGCACAAATCGCGCCGCCATCGAAGCCAGCAAATACCCGGTGGCATAGCCGCTCTGCAAAATTCCGCTTAAGATTCCTCGCCAACGCGGCGGGGCGGCCTCCATCGCCAACGAAGCACCCACGCCCCACTCTCCACCCATGCCAATTCCAAACATAGCGCGCAAAATCAGGAACGTCGTATAGCTCGGTGCGAATCCGCAAAGCAATTCAATGATGGAAAAATAAATTACGTTGGCCATCAGCGGAATGCGCCGGCCGTAACGGTCCGCCAGCAGGCCAAACAGCAACGCGCCAACGGGGCGAAGGGCCAGGGTTGACGTGGTGGTGAGAATGATGGCCGCTTTGGAAACGTGGAATTGCTTTGCCAGCGTGTCATAAAGAAAAACGACCACAAAGAAATCGAAGGCGTCGAGTGTCCAGCCCAGAAATCCGGCCAATAGCGCGTGGTGCGAACCCCGTTTGCTTGCGGAGGGGGCCATCATTGAGGGGAATACAGCAGCGTTCGTAATTTCATGAGCCGCTACAATGCCACAGTTCGGCGGGAAAACACTAGGGCAGCCCTGAAGGGCGGCTCAGCGGCGTCGCCGAGGGCGTCCAACCAGGATGGTGGTCTACGCCTTTGCGCCTTCAAAATGCGCTTCGATTTCTTCCAGGGTCTTGCCCTTCGTTTCCGGCAAGAAGAATGCCGCGGTCACGAAATAGATGATCGTGCATGCCGCGAAGGCAAAGAACATGGTGGCGTAGCCGTACTTTCCGACAGTGGGCAGGAAGATCGCGGCAATTGTGGTGGAAAAACCCTGGTTGATTAGCAGCGCGATGCTCATGCCATTCGAGCGAATACGCGTGGGCATGAGTTCGGAAAGCGCCAGCCATACGCATACACCCGGTCCAACCGCATAAAACGCCACGAAGATATAGAGTGTGATGGCCACAAGCCAGCCGTTCTGCGCACTCGGGACTGGAGTAATCAGGGCATTTTCAATCTTCAACGGCGCAGTCCGCGCGGCATCGAGGTCCCCGAAAGGATTGGAAAAGAACGCTACTACTTTATTGGCGGGCACGGTGCTATCGCGCGCAATTTCGACCGGCTTCGCGGCGACATCATCGGAGCGGGCCACTTTCGACGCGGCCCGGAAATCTCCATAGGAGTAAATCAGGCTCAACGACGTTGCTGTTACGCCGCTCTCTCTACCCGCTGCTCTGGTGCTCGCCAGCAGCGCGTTCGCCGTGTTCGCGTCATACTGGAGGGAGAGTTTCTGGTCCGATCCCACGATGGCTTGCACGGCATCCCGCGCGTCCACTCGCAGCGTCTCCGTCTTGTGGAAAAGGAAACCAGTGCAGATGAGCGAAAGAATGATTCCCGCGCTGCCGAGTGAGAGCAGGAATTTTCTGCCCTTCCGATCCACGAGCACCACACCGCCGATGGTAAACAGGAAGTTCATGAGCGTGAAAATCACGTAGCCCCAATGCGCTTGCACGTCGGACAGGCCGCTCTGTAAGAGGATGTTGGTGTTGTAGCCGATGATGGAATTGATGCCAGTGGTCTGGTTGCAAGCCAGGATCACGCACGCCAGCACGAACGGAATCACATATTTTCGCCGCAGCAGCGATTCCTTCACTTTTCCCGCGACCGAACTCTTGGCCTTTTCCGCGGCGGAGATCTCTTCCATCTCCCGCAGTTCCGATTGTGCCTGTTCCGTTACCCGCGAACGCAGAAGCGCTTGCAACGCGGCGTCCTTCTTGCCTCGCTGGAAAAGCCACCGCGGGGACTCCGCGACCAGGAAGCTGCCAATGACGAATAGTATGCCGGGGGGCAGGGATACCCAGAAAATGCTTCGCCACGCCGCATCTTTGAAGGCGAAAAGTTTTTCCGGATCGCCGAGTTTGGCCACTTCGTCGACGCGGATGCTGAAGTAGATTCCCACCAAAGCGGCCGATACGATGCCAAGCGTCAACAACCACTGGAACACGCCCGTACCTTTTCCGCGGCTGGCGGCCGAAAGGCACTCCGCCAGGTACAGCGGCACCACCACGCCGATCAATCCGGCGCTCACACCCTGGAGCAAGCGCCCCAGAACTAGAGGGCCATAGCCTTGCGAGAGCGCGATTACGGGAATGCTCACGACGAAGAGAAGGCCGCTGAGGATCATCAGCGGTTTGCGGCCCATCCAATCGGCCAGGAGCCCGGCAAACAGAGTGGAGATCACACTGCCGAGCAAAACTGCGGCGACGACAATGGAGAGTTGCCCCGCGTTGAGACGGGAAGTCGCCTCCAGGTACGGCAGCGCACCGGCGATGATTCCGACGTCCACGCCATAGAGCAAGCCGCCGAGCCCCGCCACCAGTAGCAGAAACCGGTTGTAGCGCGCCTTGTTGGTTTCTCCTAAGGCCGTACCTCCACCCGCCAGTTCTGTCATGGTCCCGCCTTCACTCTAGTTTGGAAGCTGTGCCCGACGACGTTGCTGCGTCTTCTTCGGTGCCCATTTTGGCCCGTGCGGAGCGTTCAGTTCAGCCAAATCCTGGGCGCGCACCGCGTGCACACCAGTTCCTCATGGCAATGTGTGTATCGCCGCTCAGTTTCCTCGTGTTTTACGTGGAAGTCAAAGGCTTTCTAAACCGTTTCAATAGCAGAAATCCACTGCTCACCGATGAAACACCCTGCAGTGGGCCAATTTCCGGCGACCACACGCCCGGGATCATAGCCGCCGCGAACGGCACTTTTGTCAGGCTACGGGATCACGACCAGCCTGTGGGCGTGTGCGTCGCGTTCCCAGGCATCCTCGATCTCGGCGAGCGGAACACGCTCGGTCTCGATGCGCAGTTTGCCGCTCGCCGCGTGGTTCATCACTTGTTGGAACGCGTCGGTGAGTATGTCCCAAGACGGCATGCCTCCGGTTCCCAGAATCGTCAGCGCCGTGCTCCGCAGGACTGCCGCGGGCAGAGTGATTGTAGATCCAGCGCTCTCGCCTACCTCCACCAGTCGAGTCTGCGATTCCCCATTCGCAAATTCTCTTCCGGTGATGGCTTTCAGCAGAGCTTCGGTTGGGCGGCCCCATAGATAGTCGATGATCACGTCGAAACGCTTTTCGCCGGCCTCGCGGCGGAAGGCTGCGATTAATTCTTCATCGGGGTTGTCGAGGCGAATCGTCGAGTCGGCGCCAAGCGCGTGCAGTGTGCTCAACGCGTGTTCGTTGCGCCCTGCCGCAACGACGCGTCCCGCCCCCAAGATTTTCGCGATCTGTACCGCCAGCTTGCCCGTGACTCCGGTGGCGCCGAGGATCAGGACGGTTTCGGCAGCGGCGAGCTTCGCACTGTGCTTAAGAGACAGCCAGGCCGACACACCAGGATTGGGAATGGCCGCGGCAGTGACATCGTCCAATTCTTCAGGGACCGAAAAACATTGAACTCGCCGAACCACAGTGCGCTCGGCCATCGCGGCGTACGGCCGCCGCGCTCCGCCGAAGAACACTCGCGTGCCGTCTTCGATCCGCCCCACGCCATCCATGCCGCAAACGACAGGAAATTCGCGCGGGCTGGCGTAGTGCGTTCCGGCCGCCATCTGTTTGTCCACAGGCTTCAGCGCAGCCGCGGAGACATTTATGAACACCTCACCTTCGCCCGCAGTTGGATCGGGAAACTCCTCAAAGCGCGGCGGTTTGCCGAGAGCATGCAGCACCGCGGCATGCATCAGTCGCCTCCTTCCAGATGTTCACGTCGGTTCGCTAGGCAATTGATGAAACCGAGTTGATGGTGACAAATGCCCTTCGCAGAGGCAAGACCAATTGCGTCCGTCGTCAATCTATTCTTAATGCATGGGTGCGGCCGTTCCGTCGGACCACTTTGGAACTTCGACTGCGAACACAAGAATCGGCGGCAGCCCTTTCTCCGAAGGCGGTTCCTTCGACGATAAAAACCACCAAGGAGCCGAAAAAACTGGCGAGCCCGATGCGCCCGCCCCCCAATCCCTACCGTTCTTGAGCGCGGTAAAGAACATCACATGGGGTGCGTTGTGGTCCCCTTCGTCGTAGAGATACGCCGACTTCGACATCATGAACACCATATTGCCGTTTTCGAGACCGGGCAGTTGTTTATTGGCGAACGCGGCCTTAACGGCCGACACGATCTCCGCCTTGGAGTGGCCGGCCATCACCATCCTCGTCCGCAGTTCAGCGATCGGCACTATCGATCGCGCAGCTTGACGATTCAGACATTCGGCACCTCTCACCTTCGGGTTCCAGAACTCAGGCGAGTCAAACTGCGCCATCCAGCTTCTTTCCACCATACAGACAAACCCGTTCTTTCCTCGGACAGCTGTTTCATAGCCTTGCCGTCCTAAGACCAGGATCGTCGCGTCGCTGGATATGGAATCGGGAGCGGCGCTCCGCGCCAGCAGAATCTCAGCATTCCTTTCCATCAAGTATTGGTCGACAGGCGCCATTTTCGAATATTTATCCGACTGTGCCGCCGCCTTCGGCACGAGGAAAC
>JBAVHY010000450.1:0-12882 GCA_049686315.1 Candidatus Acidiferrum sp.
CGTGGGGCGTAAAACAGGAAAAGCAGACCGAAGAAAAAGTCACGCCTTCCGACAAAAAGATGTCACCCACAGATTTGGCGCACTTCGCCATGCTTTCGCGCGGCAACTGCTGGCTGAGTGTGGAAGGAATTCCGGAGCCGATTCCCTTAACCGGTGGTGATTGCTTTTTGCTGGCCCGGGGGACTTCGATTGTCTTGCGCGACAGCCCGCGAACACGTCCGAGGTGGAGTTTCCGCGAGATCGGGGCCAAAGCCAACAGCAATGTTGCCCATTGTGGAGGTGGTGGCGCACCGACGACAATCGTCTGTGGGTCCTTGAGTTTCGATCGCGCCAGCCTGAAGCCGATCACTCAGTTATTGCCGAGCTTCATTCTGATTAAGGCCGATCAGGCACGCACGCTTGCTCTTCACAACACAATGCAAGCGCTGGCGTCAGAAATGGCAGAACAGACGCCGGGATTTGAAGTCGTCGCGACTCGGCTAGCCGAGGTCCTATTTATCCAGGTACTCCGGGCGCATATCGCGTCGGAACCGGAACGCAAGAAAGGATGGCTTCGTGCGATTTTCGATCCTCAAATGGGCACTGTCCTGAGTGCCATTCACGACAGAGTGAATACACCCTGGACGGTCGCATCCCTGACCGAAGCGGCGGGCATGTCTCGCTCCGCATTCGCAGCGCGTTTTAAAGAGCTACTCGGACAAACACCACTGGAATACGTAACCGAGTGGCGGATGCAGAAGGCGATGCAGTTACTACAACAGCGTGACAAAAAGCTCATAGACGTCGCTCGCTCGGTCGGTTACTGGTCCGACGCTGCGTTCAGTAAGGCGTTCAAGCGAGTTGTCGGGACCAACCCCGGTGAATACCTCAAACGTGGTTTTGAAGACCGGGGTAATGTCGGAATGGCGGAAGCTTTTTAAAGCGAAGGATTCTGACTTTGGCGGCCGGGCCTAGGTGCCATGGAAGTGTGTTCTTCCACTGGAATGGGTGCGCCTCGCATTTGGGAACGGGACCACGGACCCCGACCGAAGCAGACCACGATCAGTCCCGGTAAACGCTTGTGGTCATTGACGGGCCAATCCGGGAATCACGTTCCACAAGCCGACAATTCGGGAGTCAGATCCCCAGACCTATTTGATTGGGCGCGAACCGGTGATGAGGATATCCACCAGTCTCCTCGCCGTTTGCTGCCAGTCAGGGCTGGACGACATGTAAGCGACGCCGACGAGAGCCTTGAGTAGATCGACTGGCTCCAGGTCTTTACGTATATCACCGCTCTTGATGGCCCGCTTCACCAGCACACGAATCGCTTCATGGATCTGATTGTAGGAAGCTTCAAGCACCTTCGAAGGACCTCCGACCAGCGTATTCAGTGCAGAGGCGATGATCTTCTTCGTCGCAATATAGTCAACGAACAACAACATCCAGGCTCGCAACGCTTCCAGCGGAGGCATGGTCTCAGCGAACTTCCGCTCTGCTGCGGCCAGCTTTTCCACCTCACTCCGATAGACCGCCTCGAGGAGAGCGTCGCGCGTGGGAAAGTGGCGATATAACGTTCCCGGTCCAACACCTGCTTGTTTGACGATGTCGTCCAGGCTGGCATTTGCGCCGAACCGGGTGAACGCTTCCTTGGACACTTCCAGAATGCGCTCGCGATTCCGCTGCGCGTCACTGCGCGGCTTTCGTCCGTTAGGTTTTGAACGTTTCCTCGCCATAAGAAATCATGTAACCGGAGACAGCCTCCGATAATCTATCTATTCGGAGACATTCTCCCTTTTAACCGGAACGGGACAGCCTGTCAAGGACGGTTCCGGTAATTAAATGCGAAGGAGCGATTTATGAAGATATTTGTCAACGGGGCCACAGGTTTCATCGGTTCTGCGATTGTTCAGGATCTAATTAGAGCAGGGCATCAGGTGCTTGGCCTTGCTCGCTCGGATGCTGGCGCCAAGTCGCTGGCCGCAGCAGGAGCTGCTGTACATCTCGGTTCGCTCGAAGACCTCGAAAGCCTGCGCAGTGCAGCGGGCGCGTCGGACGGTGTGATCCACACCGCCTTCATCCACGACTTCGCGAACTATGCGCCCGCCGCCGAGAAGGACAGGCGCGCCATCGAGACGCTCGGCACCGCGCTCGCCGGCTCTGGCCGCCCGTTCGTCGTCACTTCCGGGACCTTGCTCCTTCAACGCCAAGGCCCCCTCGCAACGGAAAAGGATGCTGCCGATGCCAATTTCCCTCGCAAGTCGGAACAGGCCGCGCTTTCGGTGGCGTCGCAACGGGTACGTGTGTCGTTGTTACGCCTCCCTCCATCCGTCCATGGCCGCGGCGATCACGGCTTCGTTCCGGCACTCATCAACCTCGCGCGCGACAAGGGGATTTCCGCGTATGTGGGCGACGGGCTTAACCGCTGGCCCGCGGTACACCGGCTCGATGCTGCTCCACTCTACAGGCTGGCACTGGAAAAGGGTTCGGCGGGAGCCAGCTACCACGGCGTCGCCGACGAGGGTGTGCCCTTTCGAGAAATCGCTGAGACAATCGGCCGCCGCCTAAATGTGCCGGTTGTCAGTAAGTCGCCCGAGGAAGCCGCCAACCATTTTGGCTGGCTCGCGCACTTCGTTGGTATCGACTGCCCAGCTTCCAGTGCGCAAACGCAGCAACAACTGGGCTGGGCTCCGAATCAGCCCGGGCTAATTGCTGACCTTGACCAAACGCACTATTTCGAAACTGCACTTGCTCGCTCATAGCAACTTTATCGAAAACCATGCACCAAACAAAAAAGCACTCGCATCGAAGTGCGTTAGGAGGAAGTGTTATGAAAGCTGCAGTCGTTCCCGCTGTCAGCAGTTCGTGGCAGATCAAAGACGTTCCGCAACCTCAACCCGGACCTAATCAGGTACTGGTGAAAATGCATGCGAGCGGCATCTGCTACACCGACGTACATCTGACGCTCGGGCACTTTCCCGGGCCACCATTTCCCCGAATCTTAGGCCACGAGCCAGTGGGCGAGATCGTTGCCGTGGCTCCCGACGTCACGACGAGGAAGGTGGGCGACCGCGTGGGTACCGCCTGGATTCAATCCACCTGCGGGCGCTGCGAATGGTGCCAGCGCGGCCGCAGAATGTTTTGTCCCTACATGAAGGGCACAGGAATTGAGGCACAAGGCGGACACGCCGAGTACATGCTGATGAATGCCGACGCCACCTATCTGATTCCCGACAAGGTTTCCTACGAGCAAGCAGCCCCGATCTTCTGCGCCGGTTACACGGTCTACAGCGGGCTGCGCTGGGCCGATCCCCAGCCGCACGAGCGCGTGGCCGTGCTTGGAATCGGCGGCCTGGGACACCTTGCAGTGCAATACGCGAAGGCAGTGGGCTTTGAGACCATCGCCATTTCCCACTCCCCTGACAAAGACAAGTTGATCCGCACGCTCGGCGCTGATGAAATTGTCCGCGACGGAAAGAACCTTGCCGCAGCGGGCGGTGCCGACATCATCCTCAGCACTTCCAATTCGACGAAGTCCATGGTGGACAGCATTCAGGGATTACGGCCAGACGGCCGGCTGATCGCTATGGGCGCAGACGAGGAGCCACTTTCCGTCTCGCTGATGGATCTCATCATGAAGCGCATCCGCATCATCGGCAGCCAGCAGAACGGCCCCGAATATCTCTACGAAGCTCTTGATTTCGTAGCGCAAGGGACAGTGAAAACGATCGTCGAGACTTACCCATTGGCGGAGGCCGCCAAGGCCTACGAACGCGTTGCGGAGGGCAAGGCCCGGTTCCGCGCCGTCCTCACAATGTAATCGGCGATACGAGCAGTCATGCATTCGCGTCACGACTTACTTAACGTTGAAGGATCCCCGCGAACGCCGAACGCACACTCCAAATCGTAAGAAACCACAAAACCGTAACGACGACAGCCAGCGGCAAACCCGCAGGCGCCATGAAAATGTGAAAGCAAAGTATGTTGACAATCACGGCCCCCAGAATCGTGAGTGCCAGAGGCACGTAGCGATTCGCAAGCAACAGGACCGCGGGTACTATCTGCAACAGAAAGATCACCACGTAAAACCGGGACACGAAGAGGGCCCCGAAGAATTGCGCTGCAACGCCCGTTGGTGGCGGCATGGGAATAAAATGAAGGAACCCGTTGAGCCCGAACGTCAAAAAGATCAAACCAAGCAAGTACCGTGCGATTGTAGAAGTGATCTTCATGCGTATCTCCTAGTGACCGGTGCCGTATAGGCCCGGTGTCTCTAATACATTGATGCCGAGTATATTGAACTAGACTCGCGACCGCCGCAGAACTTCCTCGATAGATCAGCGCGCCAGTGGCGCTCCTGTGGCCCCGCCATCGACGGCCTCTCTGAAGAATCGCTTGTTGGCAAGCTTCGACCTCTACAGAATCACAGCTGCTTCCTCAAAATTCAGGCGAGGATTGCGTCGGTGGAGCTTGCTCGGGTCTCCATAACCCAGGTTGCAGATGAGATTAACCTTCCACTTGCCGTCGGGAAAGAATGCCGCATTCAGTTTGTCAGCGTCGAAACCGGACATCGGCCCGCAGTCTAATCCCAAAGCGCGTGCGGCCAGAATAACAACGAACAGAAGTTGTTGACGCTCTCTCTCGATGAGTTCCTGCGTCGCTTCCTGTTGCATCTGCTCCCCGAAAGTTTCGTGCGCATCCGTAACTTCGGTTTCCTGGCCAACCGCAAACGTGCCATCACCTTGCCACTTTGCTTTCAGCTGCTCGGCTCAGGACCAGATCCTCAAACCGAGCAAGAGATCTTCACTGTCAGTCCGAGCGATCCTTGGCTTTGCCCCAAGTGCGGTGGGCCAATGCTGGTTATCGAAAGGCTTACGGCCGGAAATCCAGCTCCGTTCTCCACCGGCTCCCGATCCCGTCGCCGCATGAGATCACGACGAACATCACGAAACTGTTGCCGGTCTCGGCAGACACAGTCCCTTTGTGCCTTCCTGTCCTACAAATCTGTTCTTCCTGCCTCAGCGGGTCGTCCTCGCGCAGCATTTTTGAGTTTCAACCAACTCTTCTGCTCTCACTGTTGGCAGCTGCGCTCTCCCGCACATCCCCGGTGCCTCGCTAAACTCCCTCTTCCCTCAATTGAATTTGCATAGCGCCCGCGTCCCCGCAACCCCGGACGGCTCCCTTCAAGTCGCTGTATCGAAACCGCGCCAGAGCACCCGAGCTCCCCCGTCATTCTTCTGTTGACGCGCGCTTCCGATACAGCACTAGGGCTTCTGGCTCGTTTCGCCAAATTCACATCGACGGGCAGCGCGTTTGCCAGGACTTAGGGTTAGATTTGTCTTCGTTGACTTGTCTTCTGTCCTCAACCTAATATGTGCTCCACATGCCAGCCAACGGCTCGCTCATCGGCCAGACTGTATCGCACTACCGCATCATCGAGAAGCTTGGTGGTGGCAGCATGGGCGTGGTGGACAAGGCCGAAGACACAAAGCTCCACCGCTTAGCTGCTTTGAAGTTCCTTCCTGATGGGTTCACGCCAGACTCACAAGCACTGAGCCGCTTCGACCGCGAGGCTCAGGCAGCTTCTGCACTGAACCATCCCAATATTTGGACCATTTATGGGGGGCTTTGCCCCCGCACCCCCAGGATTTAACGCTTAGATGCCTTCCCGCTGAGGGGCTCTTCAGTCCCAGATCTTCACCTGCGGCCAAAATTCCTTCAAGGGCTGCTTGAGCCCTCGGCAATAGAACAGGTCGACATGCTCGTACGGCATCGAGTATGGGTGGTACACGCTCGCGACCTTCTGCACGCTCGCAAACATTTGCTCGAGGCGCTCTTGGCTATCATCCATGACGATCATACTTTCGCCGGTGTAATCGCGCGGTCCCCACAGGAAATAGCTTTGGTGACCGCTGATCGCCCACGGCAATCCAAATTTCGGCCCGAAGACATCGATCGCGCCGGCTTGGCCATAGTTCTGGGCAAAGATCGCCGTCTTCGCTCGAACACCCGGCGGCAAACTGTTGTAAACACGCGCCACCGTCGCGACCATTTCCGGCCAGCCAAACTCGGACGCATAAATCTGCGGCAAGGGGCCCAGCTTGAGCGTCTCACTTGCAGGCGGCGAGAGGTGCAACGCGCGCGTGTAGCGAATGTACGTTTCGACCGGCAGCACCGGCGTGGCGAGCGGCGCAAGAATCGCGCCCGCCGCGATCAGCAGTGCCGGGTAGGCCACTCGCCGCCACCTTCGCTGCCGCGCCTCGAGCCACATTTCATACATGACGCTGCCGGCGGCGAACACCAGCGGAAAGGCGGGATAGAGGTAATACACGCGCGGACTCATCGTAACAATCACGCCCGCCGTAAACACCCACGCCCAGCCCAGCGCGCGAAATCTCTTCCCTTGCTCCGCCAACAAGAAAAACCATAGGCCTGCTAGCCACAAGGGCGCGGTCAACGGATTCATCGACCCAATTTCCTGACCGAAGAAACTGAAGAGGCCCAACGGCACGTTCCGCCCGCTGCGTCGAATGTTGGCCTGCAATTCGAGAAATGGAAAGTGGTGCCGAACATTCCACCAGAGATTGGGGGCAAAAATCACAAACGCGACCACCCCACCAATCCATAACCACCGATTCGCGAGCAGCTTCCGTTGGTTCGTAAGTAGTAGTCCGAAGACAATCCCAGCGCCGAAGATCATCATCGAGTACTTGTTCTCGAGACCGATGCCCGCGACCACGCCGAACCAAATCCACAGCCTCTCATTTCCGGTTTTGATGATGCGAATCACGAGATACGCGCAGGTCATCCAGAACAGTGGCTCGAACGCATTCATCGTGAAGATGCTGTCCGACCCGAGAATGCCGGGCGCAGTGAGCGTGGTAATCGCCGCAAGCACCTGCGCGAAGCGCCTCCCACCGAGTTCGCGCGCAATCAGCGCGGTTAGCACAACCTCCACCGCCCCCGCGAGCGCCGGCAAAAATCGAATCGCGAGCAGCGACTGACCCAGCGTATTCCGCACCGCCCAGGCAATCATCGCGATCAGCGGCGGCTGATCGACATAGCCCCAAGCGAGATGACGGCTGCAGGCCAGGAAGTACAACTCGTCACCCAAGTACCCATACCTGTGTCCCGCGTACAAATGCACCACCAGCTTGCACGCGGCAATCAGGAGTACAATCGTGGTCGCGCCTAGCATCCGAAACAGGTGCCTTTCGTCACGGCTCTCTACCGTGCCACCCGCCATTTGCGGCTGCGACTCCGCCATCATCCTCGCTTGCTCCAAATTGCCAGCGTTGAGATCTTCCTCTGGGCACGACCCCAAGAGGAAGGCCCAGTGTAGCAGGATGGACGCAGGCTTCCGAGCGCACCTGGCTGGGGCAGATGGACTGTGGATCCCGCCGGTCCGTGGCAACATCTCTGTATGTATGCAAGATCACGAACTCTACCGACGCATCCTAGGCATTGAAGCTCCCTGGCAAGTGGAGCGAGTGGAACTACAACTGAAACAGGGAGAGGTGCACGTCTATCTCACCCATCAAGCAAATCTGGAGTGGGCGTGTGCCGAATGCGGCAGACCCAGCCCGCTCTATGATCATCAAGCAGAGCGGCAATGGCGCCATCTGGATACCTGCCAGTATCAGACCATTCTGCATGCCGCGCCGCCGCGCAGCCAATGTCCCGAGCATGGGATACGGGTGGTGCAGCTGCCGTGGGCGGAGGCGGGCAGCCATTTCACCGCGCTGTTGATCCGCTAGACCGAGGTACACCGCAGGTACATAGCGGGGACTGCTCAAGAGCCACCAAATCATAACTCTTCTTGCGCGGGAATGGGGAGCGGCTCAGAGTTTTTCTTGTCGTATGATCTTGTGCGCGGAGCTTGGGGACGGGTCAATTAGATTCTGCTAAAAGCAAAAGGCGTCCCTAAGGCCGGAACGCCTCCTGCGAATCTGCCGCTTCTTCGAGAAGCGAAAGGGCTGCGTCTAGAAGAAAATCTTCAAAGAAAGTTGCAGCGCTCGAGCTTCGCTCGGGAACGCCGCACTAAAGTTGTTGAAGATGCCGCGTTGCGGTTCAAGGGCGTTGCGCGGCGAACCGGTAACGGCCTGGGCAGTCACCGCGTTGGTCGCTCCACCGAGCGCACCGGGGCCAGCACCCGCGGCGCAGCATGGAATAAATTGTGGATGATTCAACAAGTTGAAGGCCTGCACTCCGAACTCAACTTTGTACCGCTCGGTGATGGAACTGTGCTCTTTGGCTCGATCTTCTGGGTCCTCGCGCAGAATGTTCGCCACTACCAGAACGCCGAGGAGCGTTTCGACAAGGCGCTTTCTCTCGGTTGTATCGGGAACATTGCGGCAATCCTGGTCCACAGTTTGGCGGATTTTAATTTGTACATCCCAGCGAACGCGTTGATGTTCGCGATTATCCTGGGGCATCGCATGGTCCACCGCGCATCCACAGAGGCAGGGACAGAGGGCGAAGCCATCGAATCAATGGGCGGCTGGGATTTTGGGAGAGTGAGTGACGACAGTCTGAGCGGCTGCCGACGAGCCGCAGACCACAACCGTTCCTGGATGGCAACCAAACTGGCGGTGCGGCAAATCCGATCCGAGCAATGTCGCGAACTCGTGCGACTTCGGCTGCGTGCTACAACGCAGTCCGTCATGCCACTGACGGGGCACTTGTAGAGGATGAAAATGGGGAAAATCCCACCCTCCAAAGACCACGGCTAGAGAGTTACTTTCAGGCCAGTCAAAGCGCGGCTTCGCCTCGCTCGTTGTTGCGAATGCGGATGGCGTCATCAACGGCGGTCAAAAAGATTTTGCCGTCGCCGATTTTGCCGGTCTTCGCGGCTTTCACAATCGCTTCCATTGCCGAATCCACGCGCGCTTCCGGCAGTATCATTTCCAGTTTTATTTTGGGGACCAAGTCCAGGGTGTATTCCCGTCCGCGATAGACTTCGGTGTGTCCTTTTTGCCGCCCGTGGCCGCGCACTTCGGTCACAGTCATACCTTCGATGCCAAGTTCGAGGAGGGCATCTTTCACCGCGTCAAATCGCGCAGGCTGGATGATCGCTTCGATTTTCTTCATTCGTTCTCCCTTCCTTCAATGGCGTACTGAATGCTTCCGGGGTGAGCGCAGTAACTGTAAGGAAACTGCTGTCGCGCGTGCCGGAATGATGCACGAATGGGCCTCTCTTCGCCAACCGCAGATTTTGCATTGAACGCATCGAGATTTTGGCAGCCATCCAGAATTTGAGTGCAGACGATTGTAATTTTTCGTTGGCGTTCTGAAAGAGCGACACGTAAATTCTCCACACAAGCGACGGAAGGCGTCGCCTTTCTCAGGGGCCACTACAGAAGGAGAAATAGGATGAAAGCTTCCTTGAAGTGTCATTCGGCCTTTTTGGCGAGTCTCGCGCTTGCGCTTACCAGTCTCGCGCAAACGAATTCGTCCCCGGCCCCACAGGCATCTTCTTCAGCTTCCGCGCCAACATCCTCACAAGATTCTACCTCTGCGGGCGGCGCACCGTCAGTTCAAAGCACCGGATCCTCGGAGGCTTCTTCAGCTCCGGCCAAACCCGCCGACCCGCAACCGCTGCCCAATCCTGCCATGACCGGGCCGCTACAAACAGCGGTGCCTCATGAGTTTAACGCGGGGCCGTTTGGAAAACTCGCGGTCACCGGAATCCTGAGCGGCATGGGACTGACGCAGGGAAAGTGGGTTCCCGGCGACAAAGAGACACACTGGGACCTCAGCAACGGTCAGGTCTTTATCCAGAAGACTACCGGCTGGTGGCAGTTTTACCTCCAAGGCGGTGCCTACAACTTACCGGCACTCGGTACGCCGTTCCTTTCGACATCGGACACGATTAAGGGCTTCTACGGCCCTTTCCCTCAGGGTTATCTGAAGCTGGTCAAAGGCAATTTCTCGGTAATGGCCGGAGCTTTGCCTACTCTGGTTGGGGCCGAATACACATTTAGTTTCGAAAATATGAACATCGAGCGCGGCCTACTTTGGAATCAGGAGAACGCTGTTAATCGTGGTGTGCAATTCAATGAGACTTACAAGAAACTAACCGCATCCTTAAGCTGGAACGATGGCTTCTACTCCAACCGCTATACCTGGCTTTGGGGCTCCCTGACTTACGCTTACAATTCCGCGAATTCGCTGGCGTTTATTGCCGGCGGCAACTACTCGCAGACGGGTTACACCAGCCTAGCCACTCCGATCCAAAACAACAGCCAGATCTACAACGTCATTTACACCTATAGTCATGAAGCCTGGGTCGTCCAGCCGTACTTTCAATACACCAACGTGCCGACCAACACAAAAATCGGAATCACACGGGGAGCGTCCACGCGCGGCGGCGCGCTTCTCCTCACCTACAATTTCAAGCACGGCGTATCAATGGCGGTCCGGCCAGAATACATCTCGAGCACGGGGAGCGTCGCGAATGGAGCGATAAATCTGCTCTACGGTCCGGGCAGCGGCGCCTTTGCGCTGACGGTCACCCCGACTTACCGGAAGGACGGCTTCTTCCTTCGCGGAGATTTCTCTGTGGTTCATGCTCGCGATTTCATGCCGGGTGCCGCCTTCGGACCGGCGGGGCTAAACGGCACTCAGCCACGCGGCCTGGTTGAAGCCGGCTTCATGTTTTGAGCAGCGGGCCAGCTTTTACTCAAGAGGAATAAGGGAATTGCAAGAAATCCAAACGAATCTTGAAGGGAGGAATACAATGGCAGTCAGTCAGACGCAAACAATCCGAGTTGCCGCGCAAAGCCTCGCGCAAGCCGGAGAAAGGAGAAACTTGATGGGGGCAAATCGCACACAAGGTCTCGGCATCACGGTCTTCCTGGCGGGATTCACGGCGCTCTCTGGCGCTATCTACTCCGGGAAGGTTCTGCTCTACCTGGTGGCGGTGGTATTGCTAGCACTATCCGTCGTGACGTTTCGAAAGTGTAAGCCATTGGAAAACTCGGAAAAGTGAGGAACGAAAAATGATTCTCATCGGCATTGTGGTGACCCTGTCAGGTTTTGTGATCAGCTTGCTCAGCTTGGGATTGAATTCGAACCCCGCGCGGTTGGGAATTGTTGTCTTTGGGCTGGCAGTCAGTTTGTACGGAATTATCGGCGTGCTTAACCGGGCCTACCTCAAGAATGCGATCTGGAAGAAGGAGTAAACCGAGAATGAGAATCATGGCCAACAGACTTTTCGCGCTGTGTATCGTGCTGCTCTGTCTTGCGCCGCTTGGTTTTGGGCAAACGCCCGCGGCAGCTCCAGCTGCGGCTACACCCGCGCCCCCGCCAAAACCTATCACCGATGCGGATGTTGCCGGCGCGCTTGTGCCAACAGCGGACGCGAGAGCGAAAGGCGACCCAGACGGCTCGCTCACCGGAACGGCCAGCGACATCGCCGTGACGGACACGAAGAAGGGGATGACCATCGGTGATGTGGTCAACCAAGTTGGTCAAAACAAGATCGCCATCAACTTCGTCTGGACCTTGGTCACGGGTTTCCTGGTCATGTTCATGCAGGCGGGGTTCGCCATCGTGGAGACTGGGCTTTGCCGGGCTAAGAACTCCAACCACACGATGATGATGAATTTCATGGTTTACGGCGTCGGCATGCTGGCTTATTGGTTGATTGGATTTGCGATTCAGATGGGTGGCGTCGGAGGAGTGGGTAACCTCGGCGGAACTCCGCCCTTAAGCGCAGAACACGCCATCACTTTATTCAGCAAGCCTTTTGGGATCTTCGGTCAAAACGGTCTCTTCCTGGTGCATCGCGGGACGTACGACGTTGGCGTCATGGTTTTATTCCTGTTCCAGATGGTGTTCATGGATACAGCCCTCACCATCGTGACCGGCGCGGCTGCTGAGCGGTGGAAATATGCGGCGTTCGTCATTTCCTCGTTCTTGATGGGCGCATTTACCTATCCTCTATTCGCTAATTGGGCTTGGGGAGGAGGCTGGCTCGCGAGCCTGGGCACGAACTTCAATTTAGGTAAAGGGTATTGCGATTTCGCTGGGTCAGGCGTGGTTCACGCCGTCGGGGGCATCACTGCTCTGGCGGTATCCATGATCATCGGGCCGCGCATCGGCAAGTATGAGCGATCCGGAAAATCCAACGCCATCCTGGCGCATGACATCGTGATCGTATTGACGGGCTGCTTCATCCTTGCTTTCGGGTGGTTCGGGTTCAATCCAGGCTCGACGCTCGGCGCTTCCGGCAATGGTAATCTCCGGATTGGCTCGATCGCCGTGAATACGATGCTCGCGGGTATGGCAGGGTCGTTTGGGGCGATGCTCTACATGTGGCTGCGCTATGGCAAGCCGGATGCGTCGATGAGCGGTAACGGCCTACTGGCGGGTCTTGTGGCCATCACCGCTCCCTCGGGCTTCGTAAATCCCGTCGGCGCGGTCATCATTGGCTTGGTCGCCGGCGTTCTCGTGTGCATCTCGGTTGAATACGTAGACCGCGTGATGCACGTGGACGACCCAGTTGGCGCCATTTCCGTTCATGGCACGAATGGCCTCTGGGGTGTGCTGTCGATCGGGTTGTTTGCGGATGGAAAAAGCAACTATGGTGGCTCCTGGAACGGCGTCACCGGTTCCGTCACTGGGTTGTTTTACGGCGACAACGGAGGACAACTTATCGCCCAGTTGATCGGCATGGTAACGCTGGTGGGCTTTATTTTTACGCTCAGCTTCGTTTTCAATCTGGCCGTTGATTGGCTCGTGGGGCAACGCGTGGCGGCCAAGTCCGAGTTGGAAGGCTTGGACATTCCGGAGATGGGCGCGCTTGGTTATCCGGAATTCGAACTAAAGGCGGAGATGTAAGCCGAAGGCAGCAGGAGCTAATTGAATGGCGACTACAACAACAGCGATTCAACCCAAGCC
>JBAVHY010000451.1:0-2352 GCA_049686315.1 Candidatus Acidiferrum sp.
ACCTTGGTGGTGATCGGTGTATCACCGGTATGCCAGCGGTTGCCTGGAAACAGCCATGTGCTTGGCTTGTGCCGTAATCCGCGCCAGTGCTCACGCAGTACCTCGAGCAGTTTTGGGCTGAGCATCACATCCCGGTCTTTGCGTCCCTTGCCGCCCTGGACGTGAATCACCATGCGTTTGCTGTCGATGTCGCTGACTTTCAGGTGTGTCAATTCAGCGCGTCGTACTCCGGTGGCGTAGAGCGTCATCAACAGGGTGCGCTGAAAAGGAGTTAGAGCTGCGTTGATGAGTTGCGCGACTTCTTCCCGACTGAGGATCGAAGGAAGGCGAAATGCTCTTTTTGGATAGGGCGTCTCCGCGATGCTCCAGGTTTTCTTGAGAGTCTTGATGTAGAAGAATCGCAGAGCTGCCAATCGTTGCGTAACCGTGCCCGGCGACAACTTGCGCTTCTTGAACAGCTCGGCCTGATATTCACGAATGTGCTCAGGACCCAGACCATCTGGGGAGCACTTGAATCGTCTTGAGAAATCTTCGACTGTGCGGATGTAACAGCGTGTGGTAGCCTTAGAATAATTACGACGCTCGAGTTCTTCGAGCATCATTTTTCGTAGATGGGTCACAGGGACCTCCTTGTGACCCAAACTTATCTCAACCATCAAGCAACCGGTGCGCGGCGAACCTCACGCGAAGCGTCCGCCGCCGGCCGGCTTCGTTCAAGTCGGCTAGTGTGGAGCTTTTCGTAGAGAACGATCGCAATTACTCAAAGGGCAGGCCACGGTTTCCAAAGAACCAATGGAAACTTTGGAATCCTCAGAAACGAGCACCCCTGCTTTCTGCGTAAGCGGCGCTCGCTCCGAGAATTCTCATCACGAAATGCCACTCTTCGTTTTCAGAGACTTGCTGGACGCGCAATTGTGCACGGTCGCGCAATCGAGTCCTACTTGCACGGTTTCGTGCACGGTCAAAGTGCAAAGTTAGGCAGAAGATCGCGAAGTGTTTTAGAATGAGGTCAGTCAGAGCGTGGGCGTGTAGCTCAGCTGGGAGAGCACCTGCTTTGCAACTAAGCAGGTTAAATCACATAAGTGCCGCATCTGGTGTCGCTTACACGCAAACGTACGGCGCAATCATCGCCTTGAATTGGACGGAAGTTGGACGGAAATGAGTTTCTCGGTCGTTTCCGAGTGGCCGCTCAAGATTCCGCCGCTCGCTTCCCACAAGCCCCGTTTCTGGCTCGTCACCGCTACGCTCCGAATGGTGCGGGAAGGTAGCACACCCCCGGATCCCGCTTACCCGCCAAATTGTCGAATTGTAATACAGGGTAATATGTGTTATCGTTCTGGCATTATGGGAAACAATGAGAAAACCATCAGTTTCCGGGCCGTCACTGAAAAGATCAACGCCCTTGATTCACTGGCTGCTGCGCAGGACCGTTCGCGCAGCTATCTAATTAACGAGGCGATCGCCAACTACATCGAACTGCACGCCTATCAGGACGCGTTGGTTCGCAAGGGGCTGGAAGAGAAGCGAAAAGGCCGCGTCTTAAGCCATGAGGAGGTCGTAAAGGGGCTCAAGAGGACAGGACGCGCGCGTTAATGATCGAATGGACCGAGCAGGCGACTCGGCAACTGGATCAGGCTCACGATTACATCGCCCTATCCAACAATGAGGAGGTTGCCGTTCGGATCACAACGCAAATCGTCACCAGCGTTCAGCAACTTGCCGTCTACCCTATGTCGGGAAGAGCAGGCCGGGTTACGGGGACCCGTGAGTTGGTCATTTCGAATACGCCGTTCGTCGTTGCGTATGCTATCGAGAAAGCCGATATCGTTGTCCTCGCGGTATACCACGGCGCCCAGCATTGGCCGGAGGGCTTTTAAGCCTGAACGGAGCCTTGTTGCGTGAGGTGACGGGTCGTCGAAAGTCGCTTGCGTTCTCATCTCCGCGAACCTCGTTTGTGAAACATCCGGCTTCAGCCTGAACCACGGCGTGCACCCCAAAGGCTACCAGCTGCCATATACTTGTCCAACCTGGGCTGCGGCCAGGACGGGAAGAAATTGCATCCGGATCATAAAGTGGAGTTAGAGCGGCGGGTTCTTCAAGCCGCCGAGGCCGCTCTGTCTCGCCAAAAATACGTCAGTGCAATCGATGTCCTATGTGGAATGGGGCCGTTGGCGCCCACACAGGTTGAGTCGTGGCGGAAGGGGCGAATCGACTTCCTGGAGCGAGTAATTCAAGGGAACCTCAAGAAGATTTCACTGTCGATGTCGATGTTCCGCCAGTGGGCAAAAGCAAAGGGGCTTGAGCCCAGTGAGACTCGCTATGTACGCCGCACGCGGTCGGGCACGGGGGATC
>JBAVHY010000452.1:0-12748 GCA_049686315.1 Candidatus Acidiferrum sp.
CAAGATGGGATGAGAAGGGCGGTGAGCTTCGATTGCGGTAAGCTGCCTGATCGAGTTGCACCTTACGTGTGCAAGAACAGGAGAGCGACGAATGCAGGAAAACACGAATGTTGCTTCATTGGTGGATGTAAGAAAGCGGAAAGGAAGCGTCCTGGGATTGCTGGGATTGCCCAAGCCCTTGTGGGATTCAGGTCCACAGATGCTACCCGAATTGTGAGACTCTTGATCAGAGAACCATAGGAGCCGCAGCATGAAATGCCGGATTGGTATTTGGGGGAGTGCAGGTTTTCTCATAGCGGGCTTCTGGGCCCTTTATGCCCTTGCAACCGCGCCCCCGGCGTTGACCTCCGCCGACCCGCTTGTGACTCTCGTCCGGTTAACTTGCCCGATTGCGCTTCTTAGTTCTTATCCGATTCGTCTTTATTGGGTTCTTCTCGCGAATACTGCCACGTATGCGTTGGTCGGCCTGATTGTAGAAACCACGTGGCACCGGCTGAATCACGCAGGATAATTCAAGACAGCCCATTACTAAGAGAACAGGGGGAGTTCCCTACCCAAGCCCTTTTCCTTGGCCAGGGAATAGACCTTGACGGCGACGGCCAGGTCCCAGGCAGCAATTCCGTTGGACTTGAAGAGCGTAATTTGTGAGTCGCTGGCGCGGCCAGCGATTTTACCCCCAACCAGCTCGGCAAGTTCGTGGACTTCCGCCCACCGCTGCGGCTGCTTGGCGAACGGAATGATGAGGTCGCCGGCTTCCTGCTGCGATTGCGCCAGCGAATCCACAAAAATCAGATTCGCCTTGGCGATAGCGGTTTCATCGAGTTCCTGTTTGTGGGCGTGATTGGCGCCGATGGCGTTTATGTGCACGCCCTTGGCCAGGTCCTCGCCGGTCAGCACCGGCTGGGCGGAGGTGGTCGCCGTGCAAATGATTTCGGCGCTCCGAACCACCGAAGCGGCGGATTCCAACGGATAAACATTTATGCCCAACCGTTCGGACATTTCCTCACAGAAACGGTTCCGGCGCTTCGCATCGCGCCCGTAGACGAAGACCGAGTCAAGCATGCGCACATTGTGAATCGCTTCGAGCTGCGTGCGGGCTTGCCCGCCGGTGCCGAGAATGGCGGCAACTTTCGCAAGTTTCCGCGCCAGGTATTTCGTGGCGACGCCGGAGGCGGCGCCGGTGCGCAGTTGGCCCATGTAATCCGCTTCAATCAACGCAAGCAATTCGCCGGTAGCGATGGAGTAGAGCGGGACAAGAAAGCAGAGCTTCCCTTTCACATAAGTGTATTGCTTCATTGCCAAGTAGCCCGCGGACGTGTCCATCGCCGCCATGTAATGGAAAAAACCGCGGTCCGGCAGTTCGAATCGTCGCCGAGGGTGGTACACCACGCTGCCTTCGCTCTGTTTGCGCGAGACTTCTTCCACCGCCGTAATGGCCATCGGCATGGTCAACAGTTGCCGCACTTCCTCTTCATTGATGTGCAACGTCATGACTGCGGTCCTTGGACGTCCAAACTGTGCGTCGCGCGATGAAATTCTACTAGCTGCATCTCCGTGTCCGCCACCGAACCATGGTGATGATACTGGTAGCTCAGCAGCCCGACGCCGGAAACCACCTCCATAACCGTCTCATCGGAAGGGCTGCGGTATTCCAGCCGGTACACGGCTTGTTCCTCCCCCGGCGCGCCTTTCACGGAATCCAACTTCTTCGTGGCTGCATCGGCAACCACCCAGCAATTCACATTGTCTTTGTGGTCCTTTGCCTCCGCGTCGCAAAACTTGGCGCCAGAGTGCAGTGGCCATTGAAAAAAGAAATTGTCCTCCACCAGAAACCTTTCCAAGCCTTGGTCTCCGCTATCGATCTTCGAGAGATCAAAATCCGGACTGAGATTCTCGTAATACACCTTATGCTTATCGTCCTCCAGGATCAGCCACGGCTTTGCTTCCGTCGCTCCGGCTGACCAATCAAGATCGGCGGGGAATCCGGTCACGATCGCGGCCACCAGCCCCTTCTTCCGAATCACCTTTTCCACCGTCATCTTCCAAGTCACTTCCGCGCTCCCCGGCTTGTCGCCCTCGGGGTCGTCCCAACGGACCGTGCCCTTGTACACCCAATAGGTTCCGGCGGTCAGGGGAAAGAACTCGGGCGGCGTGGCAGGACTCTGCGCGTCGGCCAAAGACAGAGCAATAAGGGACAGCACCGCTGTGAAAGCAAGTCTTTTCATGTCGAAAAGAGTACCCCAATTCCACGC
The DNA here is from genome assembly GCA_049686315.1 of Candidatus Acidiferrum sp. GTDB lineage: Bacteria > Acidobacteriota > Terriglobia > Acidiferrales > UBA7541 > Acidiferrum. Next base: position 2,253 of record JBAVHY010000452.1, read on the forward strand.
GCCACGAGCATTTTCTGAGCACCCGCGGGCACGATTCAGCGCTTCGCCTGCGCGCTTTTTTGTGAGTGCATGGAACCTTTGGGGGCTACTTCGCGGACGCGGCGAACCACCGTCTGAATAAGGTGATAGACGCGCTCTTCCCCGACATCGTCCATGGGATGGAAGCGGAATTCGGGCGCGCCCTTGGCATCTTTGCCGACGCGAATGGGAAGCGCCCCGCAAAGATCATTTTCGATATACGCGGTCTCGTAGCGGGATTTTTTGCGATTCCAGGTGTACACGCGCAGGGTGCTGAAATCGCATGCCTGCCCTTCACCGCTGCGCGTCCCGGCAACCAGATATTGCAGATGCTCTCCCGCGTCGTCGGTCACGCGGTTCAGTTCAAACCACGCAATGGGGCGCACATTCGCGGAACTGGTGCCCTCACGCACGGGATCCGGCAAGTCCAGCGAGATGAAACGTGCCACCACCCAGCCGGCGATGGGCGTGGTCTGGTCGCCGGGCTGCGTCGTATTCATGACCGCGGAGTTGCGTAAAATACCTTCACCAGGAGGCCTGGTGGCGATGCCGCGTATCAGGAACCAGTCTTCCTTCCTGTCGTTATCACTCTCGGCCGATTCCTTTTCATCCGTGACCTGGACCCAATCCGCAACGGCGCGGCGGAGAATTTCCACTTCCGCGCCGCGCGTGAACTGGTAGAGGCGCGGCTCGGTGCGGCCCGGCTCAACACGCAAATTGGTAGTGGTCTTGGTGCGGCCGCGCGCCTGCACGCTCATGCCCTTGGATTGCTCCAGAAGCTTCGCGCTGCGCTGCCATAGGTCGGGGTCCATCAGGTAGCGGCCATCAACCCAGCCTTCACCGCTTCCCGCTGTACGCACTTTCACATAATCATTCCGGCGTGCCAGCACTTCGACTCGTTCGCCGTAATAGAGAATTCCAACCTGTTCGCGAACCTGGGCCATGCTGCTCAATAGGGTCAGACTTCGTTCGCTCACATAAGCAGCGCCAAGCGATTCGTGTTTGGGACGGAACAACCAAGCCAACAGCACCACCACGCATAGCAGCGGCACTGCGACCAATAATCTTCGCTTCATGCGGAGTCCCCGAAGGTGGCTCCCACGGCGCGCGCGGCATGAACGATCTCGCTGTTGGGATCGATGTACTTCATCTTTTCAAGAGCTTCGTCGAGTGACACCGACTCCATCCTGCCAGCTTTCAAACAAACCATGCGGCCGAATTGTTGTTTGGCAACCAAATCAGTAGCGGCTACTCCGAAGCGCGTGCCCAGAATGCGGTCGAAGGGCGTAGGCGAGCCGCCCCGTTGCACGTGGCCCAAAACAGTCACGCGAATCTCCTTGTGCAGCATTTCGCGAAGGGTATAGCCGATGGTGCTGGCAACTTCGCCCGGGCCGGCCGGTGGAATCGGTTTGCCGTTGGGATCGGTGGCGGGCAGCTTCACGCCTTCCGCGACCACGATCAAGCTGAAACCCTTGCCTCGCAACTCCCGTGCGCGAATAGCATCACACACGCTTTCGAACTTAAACGGGATTTCCGGGACCAGGATGATGTGCGCCCCGCCGGCGATTCCGGAGTGCAGCGCGATCCACCCGGCGTCCCGGCCCATGACCTCGATGAGCATCACGCGGTGGTGGCTTTCGGCGGTGGTGTGGAGCCGGTCAATGGCTTCGGTGGCGATCACCAACGCGGTGTCGAAACCAAAGGTCACTTCCGTGGCGTCCAGATCATTATCGATGGTTTTCGGCACGCCCACGATGTTCACGCCTTTGCGGGAGAAATCGCGCGCGATGTGCTGTGTGCCGTCGCCGCCAATGACGATCATCGCGTCGATGCAAAGCCGGCGCGCATTGTCCATGCACAGCGAAGAGTAGTCATGCACGACCTCTTGGCCGTTTTCGGTGGCCTTGTAGGCGAATGGGTTCCCCCGATTCGTGGTGCCGAGAATCGTGCCGCCGCGAGCAAGTATTCCACTGACCGACTCTTCGGTCATCTCTTTCGAGCCTTCCGGCCAGATCAGGCCGTCAAAGCCATTGCGAATGCCAATAACGCGCATGTTGTGCTCGCTGATGGCGGCTCTAACAATGGCGCGAATAACCGGATTCAAGCCGGGTGCGTCGCCTCCGCCGTTCACGATGCCGATGGTACGAATGGGTTTCATGAGAGCCTCGATATCAATATCAAAAATTGTACCTGATTCCCGCCCTTGACCGACGTGACATAGAACACTAAGGTGTCACAGAGGTAGACTGCATATGAAATTCATGAAAGGGCTCGAACCGTTGGCGTTACTTGCGTTGCGCCTTGCCCTGGGATTGATCTTCCTGGTTCACGGTTATCCCAAATTGGTACACCCCACCGGCGCCATGCGTGAGTTTTTCCTCTCTCACGGCTTCCCAAGCTATTTCCTAGGACTGTCAGGGATTTTGGAGTGTTTTGGGGCGCTTCTGTTGTTTGCTGGGCTATTCACGCGAGCGGCAGCGCTGCTCCTCGCGGTCGAGATGGCGGTGGCGATTTGGAAAGTCCACAGCACGCACGGGATCATGGCCGTTAAGGACTATGAATTCCCACTGGCAATGGCCGCAGGGTGCCTCGTGTTGGCCACCATAGGTGCAGGTCTGGCCTCGCTGGACCATTTGGTCTTCGGCGGAGACGCCAAGCGGCACCGCGTGCCGAGGAGTACCAGAGATTAGCGTCCGCGGGCGGTGGTCAAACCCGCGCAGTTGTCGACGGCATGCCTGTCGGCACGCCGTAGGGGGCAATCGGCAGCACAATCCACAAAATGATATAGACCAGGAAGCCTGTACCCGCAAACAGAACCGACAGCAACCACACCACTCGGACGATGGTCGGATCCAAGTCGAAATAATCCGCAAGCCCGGCGCAGACCCCGCCAATTTTCTTGTCCCGGCTGGAACGCATCAAGCGCTTCACCGGCGGCGCGGCGGCCGGTGAAGATGCGGGCGCAGCCGCATCTCCGGCGAGCTTGTTCCCGCAGTTGTAACAGAACTTAGAGCCATCAACGATTTCCTTCTGGCAATTCGGGCAGACCATGAGCACCCCCGTGCAGTTGCGTCTATTGAGATTCTAATCGTAAATACGAAGGAAAGAAGCGAAATGTTTCCCGAAACGATTTTGTGGATTCTCTCTTCTAATTCAACCCCTTTGTAGCGTCGGCATCTTGCCGGCTTTTGGTAATTGCGTGACCAGCGTCACACACTCATGGCAATAGCAGATAGCAGTTCGCAATAATGGCGGGCAGGATTTCTGTATTTTCCGCTGAACAGTCAGTATTCGAAAAGCTGTTGGACCGCCGCGGTGATGTCGTCTGTCTGCGGTAGGATGGCGTCTTCCAGCTTTGGCTGGTAGGCGCAAAAGGTATCCCTTGCGGCCACGCGCTTCACTGGCGCGTCCAGCTCCTCAAAAAGCTCTTCCCCGATGCGCGCGGCAATTTCCGCGCCGTAACCCCAGCTCCTCATGTCTTCGTAGGCCACAATCACTCGGTGTGTCTTGCGCACCGTACCAGCAATAGCTTCCCAATCGTATGGAGAGAGTGAACGCAGATCGATGATCTCCACGGAAATTCCTTCGCGCTCCAAGGCAGCCGCCGCCACTTCCGCTCGATGCACCACGGCACCGTAAGTGATGATGCTAATCTGATTCCCTTCCCTGACCAGTCGCGCTTTCCCGAACGGAATCGTGAAATCCGCCCCCGGATATTCAGATCGATTGTAAGGCTGGCGATAAAGATGTTTGTGCTCCAGGAACATCACCGGGTCATCGCAGCGGATCGCGGTGCGCAACAGCCCCGCGACATCCAGCGCCGTGGACGGCATCACTACACGCAGGCCCGGACAATGCGTGAAGATCGATTCGCCACTCTGGCTGTGGTAAACGGCGCCGCCGGTAAGATATCCGCCGATGGGCACACGCAGAACCGCGGGAGCCTTGAATGAGCCATTGGAACGCCAGCGCATGACGCAAAGTTCATCGCGAATCTGCATCATGGCGGGCCAGATGTAATCGAAAAACTGAATCTCCGCCACAGGCTTCAAGCCGCGCGTGGCCATGCCGATGGCGCGGCCCACTATGCTGGCCTCGGCAAGCGGTGTATTGAACACGCGGTCCGCACCATACTTGCGCTGCAGTCCGGCGGTAGCCTTGAAAACGCCGCCTTTCCCTTTCACCTCGCGCAGATGATCCTCGCGGCTCGCGTCCGCGACGTCTTCGCCAAAAACAGCGATCCGTTCGTCGCGGGCCATTTCATCGTGCAGAGTAATGGCCACCATTTCGACCATGGTCTTCGGCGCTCCGTTGCTTTGCGGCTGTGCGGCAAACGCCGGAGACGTAGGGTCGATGTCTGGCGAATAAATATTCAAATCGATGGACGAAACCTCGGGTGGCTGCGCCGCAAGCGCCTGGTCGGCCGCCTCGCGCACTTCGCGATCGACCCCGGCCTCCAGCGCTTCAATCTCTTTTTGATCCATCAGGCCTTCGCGGACCAGGAAAAGCGAAAATTTTGACAGCGGATCGCGCCGAGCTTCGGCTTCGCGCTCTTCCGGCGTTTTGTAGAGCTTTTCATCGTCCGAAAGCGAGTGCGAATACGGGCGCGTCACCTGCGCATGAACCAGCGCCGGACCATGCCGTTCCCGCACATAGCTGATGGCCTCCTTGCAACTTGCGTAACTTTCGAGCGGATCCGTGCCATCGCATTCGTCGACGTGCAACCCAGGGAAGCCCTTCACCAGCCGCGCGATGTTGCCGCCCGCGGTTTGCACTTCGATAGGAACGGAAATCGCGTAATGATTGTCTTCGACCAGGTAGAAAATCGGCAGTTTCTTGGCGCACGCCACGTTCAGTGATTCCCAGAACTCTCCTTCGCTGGTGGCGCCGTCGCCGGAAGACACGTAGACAATTTCCTCGGCTTCGTGGTTCACAAACTGGCCCAGTGGAGCTTTCTTCGCCTGCGCTAGCGCTTTCGGATGGCGCTCATAATACACCGTCGCTTCCGCGGCACCTACCGCCTGCACGAATTGCGTTCCAGTGCAGGACGACTTGCTTACCATGTTCCACTTGTTGTATCCCCAGTGCGACGGCATCTGCCGTCCACCGGAACTGGGATCATCTTTTGCGCCGACGGCTTGCAGGAGGGTTTCGAGCGGGGTCACGCCGAGCAGGAGGCACAGCGCCCGGTCGCGGTAGTAGGGGTAGAGCCAGTCTACCCCCGGACGTAAGAGCAAGGCCGCAGCCGCCGTCACCGCTTCATGCCCTGCACTGGAAATCTGAAAGTAAATCTTGTTCTGGCGCTTGAGTTGGATTTCCCGGTCATCCAGGCGCCGCGAGAGGTACATCGTGCGGTACAAGCGAACCAAGGTGTCGCGGTCGAGACCTTGGTACTTCTGAGATTCAGCCTTGGCTGTTTTCACTCGCGTCTGCACTGCCATTCGGTCTAACCTCGTCTCGGAAATGGAAGTGATGTCGGCCGCGAATTGCCATTATACCGAAGGTTCGTCGTGGTTGGGGAAGAGAACCTCCGCGCGGTTGTGCAAAATTCTCCGTGCTAATCCAGCTCCTCGAACTGCTTCTCTGTATCCTGGAAATTTGCGTCGCCGGGCTTGACAACTCCGGGAGAAGCCTCACGAAATGGCTCTTCCGTGGGAATGCGCTCCACCCACCGTTGCTCGGATAGTTTTTCGTGCCCCGAAAACGCCAGGCGCACAAACAACTTGACATCTTCGTGAGAAGCGGTGGCCGAGGCTGCCTCTGTTTTGCTTGCCGCTTTGCCTTTCCCCTTTGCCTTGTCCGCTTTGGCCGGTTTGGTATCGCCATCCGTCGCTATCGCGGCGGCTCGTTCCAGTTTATACAGCAACTTCTTGTCTAGACGGAATGCCTGCTTCCAGCCCTCCAGTTTGTGGCGAGCTTGCTGGGCCTTCTCCTCGTCCTTGGCAAAGTCAAAGAGCAAATAAATGTGCGCCATGATTTCAGTTTGCGACTCGGCCGCGGCTAAGTCAAGAATGCTCAGTGGTTTCGGAAGTAGCCAAATTGGCGTCTCGAACGTTGGCCAAGCGCAACGACACCCTTGGCGACAGGGAATAAACTACGGTAGAATTCGATCTCTATTTCATGGAAACGCGGCACCCTATTCCTATCGCTCCGGGAAGAATCTTCGGCGCGTGGGTGTGTCTGGTGGCCATGGTGCTTCTCTGGGCGCCGATCTGGGCTGCGGCGTGGCAAGCCGATGCCATGACCTGCTGCAACGGCGGCTTGTGCCCGGCTCATGGACATTCAAAAACCAATCACCCCTCATCGCAACAAAAATCCCCATCCAATTCACCAATGGACTGCGACTACCATGACGGAGGTGTAGTCTCCCGGTGCTCGATGTCCTGTAGCCACGACGGCAATCCTCTTCTCACGACGGCCGTCATTTTTGTTTTGCCAACGCCCACATATCTCTCTCAGCCATCCCAAGCCATAGCTGCTCTCATTCAGTTCACCCCCACAGAATTTGTGCAGTCGTTTGAGCCCCTTTCTCCTCCTCCGCGCCTCTCTCTCTTTCCGCTGTAATTCCCTTTCATTGTTGTGAAATTCGAACCTGTTCCGGGTCTAAACAACCCGCTGCGGACTCTTTCCGCTCCCCCACGGAGAAGATGTCATGATAAAGCGAAGTTGGCTTTTGCTGGCAAGTGTATTGCTCTTATCAACCGGTGTATTTGCCACCGTGTTTGGTTCGGTGCGGGGAATCGTACACGATCCCCAGCATCGCCCGATTTCGGGCATTGAAGTGGTGCTGAAAGCGGAGAAATCAGACTTTACCCAAACCACGGAAACCAACGCCGAAGGTGATTTTCATTTTGATGCTGTGCCCCTCGGCGAATATAAGGTTACCGTTTCGAAAGCCGGGTTTGCCGCGCAGGAGCGCAGGATTACCGTGCTCTCCGGCTCCGCGCCGGTCCTGCATATCGAGATGCCCGTGGCCACCCAAGTCCAGTCCGTCACCGTCACTTCCGAAGCGCCGCCTGCACAAACGGAGTCGGTCACGCCGACCACGCTTACGACTCGCGAAGAAATAGCACAAACACCGGGTGCATCCCGCGCCAACAATCTGGCTATGATCACCAATTTCGTGCCCGGCGCGTATTTCACGCATGACCAGTTGCATGTGCGTGGCGGGCATCAAGTGAGCTGGCTGATCGACGGCGTCTCCATCCCGAACACCAATATCGCCAGCAATTTGGGCCCGCAGATCGATCCCAAAGATATCGACGTACTTGAATCCCAGCGGGGTAGCTATTCCGCCGACTACGGCGACCGCACCTACGGCATCTTTAATGTGGCGCCACGCACCGGTTTTGAGCGCAACAACGAAGCGGAGTTGATTCTCAGTGCGGGCAATTTCTACCAAACCGACGACCAATTGAATTTTGGCGGGCACAACAATCGCTTCGCTTACTACGCGAGCCTGAACGGCAACCGCACGGATCTGGGTTTGCAAACACCCACGCCGGCAGTGATTCACGATCAGGCCAATGGCTTCGGCGGCTTCACCTCCATGACTTACAACCTGGATGCGGCTGATCAATTGCGTTTGGTGGCCCAGTTGCGCCAGGACTTCTATCAGGTCCCCTTCGACCCCAACGATCCAAACACTACGGGGCAGTTTCTGAGCGACTCCAACAAGGAGAAAGACGGATATCTTCTCTTTTCCTGGGTGCGCACTCTCAGTCCGGGGCTCGTGCTCACGGTCTCGCCCTTCTACCACAACAACAATGTGGCTTACGAAAGCAGTCCGCACGACCTGCCGAGTTCGGCAACCGAAAAACTGAACGCACATTATGAAGGCGGTCAGGCAAACCTTTCCTGGATTAAGGACCGCAATAATCTGCGCGCGGGCGTTTCCGGTTTTGCCGAGCAAGCAAACCAGTTGTTTGGCCTGAGCCAGGGCGTGAATCCGCCGGTGAGCGCTAGCCCTACGGGCGGTCTGGCAGCCGGCTATCTCGAGGATCAATTCAAGCTGAATTCCTGGCTGACGTTTGACGCCGGCATTCGCCAGACGCACTATTCCGGCGACGTGGTCGAGAATGCTACCAGCCCGCGCGTCGGCGGCTCCCTCCGCGTCCCCAAGCTAAATTGGGTCTTTCGCGCGTTTTATGGCCACTTTTATCAAGCGCCACCCCTGCAGACGGTTTCCGGCCCGCTGCTGGACGCGGCTAATAATCAGAATCTGGGCTTTATTCCGCTGCACGGCGAGCGCGATGAGGAACATCAGTACGGTGTCACGATTCCCGTGTGGGGCTGGACCCTTGACGCGGATAATTTCCTCACCCGCGCAAAAAACTATTTCGACCACAACAATTTCAACAACTCGAATTTGTTCTTTCCCATTACCATTCAAGGCGCGCGCATTAGCGGTTGGGAGTTGACCCTGAGATCGCCCCGGATTCACAGGCGGTCACAAATCTACCTCACCTACTCGAACCAACTCGCGCTCGGCTTCGGTCACATCAATGGCGGCCTGACGGATTTCTCGTTTGGCAATGGCTTCGGCCTCCTCGACCACGACCAGCGCAACACCCTGCATTTGGGCGGCAATTTGAGTCTCCCATCGAGGGCCTATGTTTCCACCGACATCTACTACGCCTCCGGATTCGCGAATGGCAATTCGCCCCCAGACCCCAACAAACATTTGCAGCCCCACACGACATTTGATCTGACCCTTGGCAAGGAGTTTGCAGAAAGATTTTCACTCGCCTTAACCGCGCTGAACGTCGCCAATCGCCGCGTCCTGCTCGACAACAGCTTCACCTTCGGCGGAACGCACTACAACAACCTTCGCGAACTTTTTGTCCAGTTGCGCTATCGTTTTCACTATTGAGGACAATTCTTGTGCGAGCCGAAATCCGCGGCTACAATTGAATGCGAAATCACAAATGGCGATGGAGTTCGCCAAAACCGCCTCGGCGCAATTTGCCGCGGCTGATGACTCCTGGCTGCCGCGCGGCTCCAGGAGTTTTTTTATATACTGCGGAGCCGGATCGGAGAAACCTTGCGCATTTTGCTGATTGCTTTGTTCGGAGCCGCTGGAACTCTGGCGCGCTACGGCCTCCAGGGCGTCGTGCAAATCAAGATGGGCAGCACGTTTCCGTACGGGACGCTGCTGATCAATCTGACCGGCTGCTTCTTTCTCGGCCTGATTGGCCAGGTCACCTTGAATCGCATCATCGTTCCGCCGGAATGGCGCATGGCCATCGCCATTGGATTCTTTGGCGGCTACACCACCTTTTCCAGTTTTGGCTGGGAGACCGCCAAGATGCTGGAAGCCGGCGAGTGGCTGTGGGCCACGACTTACGTCGCCGCCAGCGTGGTGCTGGGCCTGCTTCTTTCTGTCGCCGGGATTCGCTTGGCCAACCGTTTCTAGGGAGTACGCGATGACACACCAGAAATTCGAAGGCGAGCGCACGCTGATGCGCATCCACATCGGCGAGTCCGATAAGTGGCATGGCAAACCGCTGCACGAAGCCATCGTCGAGCTGCTCCGCAAGGAAGGCTTCTCCGGCGCGACGGTGCTGCGAGGCGTCGGTGGTTACGGCGGTTCGAGCATCTACCACACGGACAAATTGTTGCGCCTATCTCAGGACCTGCCCATTGTGCTCGAGGTCATCGAAGCTCAAGAGCGGATTGAACAGCTCCTACCTCGCCTGGATGAAATGGTGGAAGGTGGGCTCATCACACTCGAAAAGGTCCGCGTCATCCTCTACCGTGCCGCCAAAAAATAGTAGGCCGCACTTTTCAAACCCTGGCAATCTGTTGGCCTCTCTCTGAACAGTTGACTGTTAACTGTCGGCTGTGGGCTGTAAACTTTCCCCCTGTGCCTGAACCTGTCCAAAATGGCGGCTGGCTCAATCGCACAGTGCTGGGTGTAGGCCTCACCAGCCTGTTCAGCGACTGGAGCCACGAAACCGCCACCGCAGTGCTGCCCGCGTTCCTGGCGGCAATCGGAGCTGGTCCGGCATGGCTCGGGATTATCGAGGGCGTTGCCGATGGGCTCTCCAGTTTCACGAAATTGGGCGCAGGGTACTACACCGACCGGCTGAAGCGTCGCAAGCCCCTGGCTGTATTTGGTTATGTGTTGACGGCGCTCTCGACGGCCTCATTCGCGTTCGCCACCCACGCCTATCAGGTGCTCATTGGGCGCTCCGCCGCGTGGCTCGGCCGCGGCGTCCGTTCCCCCGCCAGAAAAGCACTTCTCGCCGCGGATGCTCCTCCATCGGCGTACGGCCGCGCGTTTGGGTTGGAGCGGCTAATGGATACGATCGGAGCCATCGTTGGTCCGCTCACCGCCCTCTTCCTCCTCAAAGTCACCCACCACAACTACCGCGCTGTCTTTCTCTGGACGCTCCTTCCGGGCATGATCGCGGTTGCCAGCTTCTGGCTCCTTGTGCGCGAACGTCCAATCGAATCGAGAAAGAAAGAGTCTTTTC
>JBAVHY010000453.1:0-11354 GCA_049686315.1 Candidatus Acidiferrum sp.
GCACACATTGACCAGACCAATGGGCACTACGGCATGAGCGTTTCCACTTTCGATTTTGACGACGATGGGTGGCCGGATATCTATGTTGCCTCGGACAGCGCCCCTAGCATCCTTTATCACAACAATCATGACGGCACATTCACCGACATTGCGGTGATTGCCGGAGTCGCGTTCAATGAAGATGGCCGGGAGCAGGCCGGCATGGGTACGACTATCGGCGATTACAACGGTGACGGCCGCTTGGATATCTTTAAGACCAATTTCTCCGATGACACCCCAACCCTCTATCGCAACGATGGGGATGGACTTTTTTCCGATGTTACCTTCGCTGCGGGACTCGGCCAGCATACGCAATACCTGGGCTGGGGCGCCATGTTTTTCGACTTCGACAACGATAGCTGGCCCGATCTTATTCTCGCCAATGGACATGTCTATCCGGAGATCGACAAGTTTCACCTCGGCAGCGGTTACCAGGAGCCTCGCCTTCTTTACCGCAACAACGGCAACGCCACCTTCACGGACATCTCGGCTTCGGCTGGCCCCGGAATCAACGCATCTTCCTCAGCGCGTGGCCTGGCGGTGGGGGATTTGTGGAACGATGGACGCCTTTCCGTCGTTATCGTCAATGTTTACGCGAAACCAAGCCTTCTCGTGAATACAGTGCATTCCGGAAATCATTGGATCGGGTTCAAAACTGTGGGAACACGCTCCAATCGTGACGGTATCGGAGCAAAGATCACCGTCAAGATTGGAAAGAGAGCGCTGGTAGATGAAGTGCGCAGCGGTTCGAGCTACATTTCCCAGAATGATCTAAGAGTGCACTTCGGCCTGGGTTCTGCCGCAAAAATCGAGGCCGTGCAAGTGCACTGGCCGAGCGGGCTTGTTGAACATTTCGATAATTTGCCTGTTGATGCGATCCACACACTGAAAGAGGGAACCGGCGCGTCAGTTACGGCGAGTCCGAAGAAACCCTGACGCCGGGCGGTGCCGATCTCGCGGCCTGATTTTGCAGCGTAGAAGCGCGGGTCCAGTCTAAATATAGCCTGCGGAGCGCTCAACAATCTACACGCGGGAGGGGCCCCGAAATCGTCGCTGATTTCTTTCTTGCGGCCGTGGGGCGCGCCCCGTGATTTCCGCCCTGAACGCGGAAACAGAGCGCCTTGATCGGCTTAACGGCTAAGTTACAGTCAAGATTGGGTTTATCTCTTGGGTGAGCAGTTTGTCACATGGAATCCCCCTTTGTCTGTGTTCAAAATTGAACAGACACCGTCCTCCTGCCACCCTACGCTCACGGAGGGGAGGTTCATCTTTCCGCTCAACGATTTGTGCTTTTACGGCTTCGGGGGGCTGCGTAAGGCTTATATACGCACATGAATAAGTCTCATACCGGTACGGATGAGAAATCGGCAGCACGGGTGCCCCTTTATCCTTCGGGCAGCGAAGTTCAACACTTGCTGGGGGCGGAAGAACACATTCTTCAGTCGATTTCCGACCGTGCGCCCCTGCCGGAAATACTGAATGGGATCTGCCGCGCTCTCGATGGTCAGATTGGCAACGTGGTATCGTTCATCTCGTTCCCTGGGGACGACGCAAGCGAACTTGCCGCCATAGCGCTGAGCGCGGCACTGTTTGATTTGTATGCTTTCTGCTCCGAAAGCATTGTTGCAGAAAATAACGAACTGCTCGGATCCCTGGAGATGTACTGCAACGCTTGTCGAAGCCCTTCTTCCAAAGAATTTCAATTGATTAGACGAGCCACGTGTCTGATCTCCATTGCGATCAAGATGGACAATGAGGCGGATCATCGAGGCGAGTGCGACGTGTGTGAGAAGCAGTCAGCGCGCGAGCGACAGCCCGAATAGCCTGTTCCACCGTTATATTGAGCTGCTTTCAGGAACGCAAATCCCCATCTCAGCAGTGCTGCCCCGTCGTAAGCATCGCGGCGCCTTTCGTCAGTCGTGGAGCACAACGCTCAACAGCGAGGTGTTGATCTGAAGACCGCCGTTGTACTTGATGAAGCCTAACTTCCTGAACTTATTCATGAAAAAATTAACGCGCGAGCGCGTTGTGCCGACCATCTCCGCCAGCATTTCCTGGGATACCTCGGGGAGTACTCCGTGAGGTTCATCTTCCTTGCCGTAACGAGCCAATAACAAAAGAGTTCGTGCCAGGCGTTTCTCACTGGAGTTAAAAAGCTGGTCAACCAGGTCCTCTTCGATTCGGATGTTCCTGGTCAGCATATGAGAAATGAACAGGTCGGAGAGCGCATGTTCCGTCCGGAGCACGCGCATCATTTCGCCTTTGTCGATGAATAGTATTGACGTGGGCACAATCGCCGTCGCCGTGGCCATGCAAACAGGCTGACCTGCCAGGCATCCCTCGCCAAAGAAGTCGCCTGGCCCCAAAATTGCCACCACTGCTTCTTTGCCGCTTTCATTGACAACGGTGAGCTTTACTCCGCCTTGCTGGATGTATTTCACACCCTCGGCGGGATCGCCTTGAGTCTGGATCTTCTCCGCTCTCCGAAACTTCACAATATGGCGCGCAACGCCCGTCGAGTCGAGAAAGGCTCTCAAATCGAAAGTGCCTTTCTTCGTGCCCGTTGGTTCGGCTTTCTTGGCCCTTGCCCTACCCATATTGCACATTCAACCTGGCCGTTTAAGTCCGGCCAGCCTAACGATTTCAAGTATTTTGGGAACCCAACTAATTATACCACCGCGGCAGCGCCTTGATGAAGCCTGCGTGTCAAGGATGTCAAGGATGAATTGACAGTTGGGAAAGCCTCCGTCAGCATAGCGGATCTGTGGAGTATTCCTCTCACGCCGATCCAGCCGGACCTGATCTGATTCTGGTGAACCCCGTCGCAGGTGGTGGCCATGCCGCCGAGATCCTTCCTGATTTACAGGAATTTGCGCGACAGCGAAGTTGGAACGTGGAAATTTGCGTCACCCAGGATTCGGACGACCTTGCTACTCGGGCGCGGAAAGCGGCGGAAGCCGGCCGGAAGAACATTCTGGTTCTCGGTGGCGATGGAACCTTTCATGTGCTACTCAACGCCACGGTGGACTATCCGGAAACCATCCTGGGCGTGCTTCCCGCTGGGGGAGGAAATGACTTGGCACTGGCGTTAGGCTTGCCCCAAGACCCCGTTCAGGCTGCGGCTCTGATTCTGGAGGGCGAGACCTGTCGCCTGGATCTGGCCCGGGTGCGAACGGCTGAAGGGAAAGTGCGGCTCTACATAGGCGGTGGCGGGGTCGGCTTGGATGCCGAGGCGGCTCGCCTTGCCAGCGGCACTTACCGTCAGCTACGCGGACGCCTGCGATACCTTCTGGCTGCGATCCATGCGCTGTTCGGTTTTCATGCGATTGGAGCACGCATCCGCATAATTGGAAGCGAGCCGCGGAATCTGGAAGTCAAAGCACTGCTTGTTGGTGTTCTGAATACGCCGAGCTATGGGGGAGGGGTCTGTCTTGCGCCGGGCGCGAAAACGGACGACGGAATCCTGGAGCTCGTGGTGCTCGACGATCTTAGCCTGGGCGAAATCCTGGCGCAGCTTCCAACGCTGCTGTTCCAGGGAGCCTTAAAAACAAAACGGCTGCGCCGGTTTAGCGTAGAGCGTGTGCGGATCGAAACGGACACGCCCTGCTGGTTTCACGGGGACGGAGAACTTCTTGGGATGACGCCGGTGGAAATCTCGGTGGTGCCGCTTGCGGTTCGCGTGCTGTGCGCCCCGCGAAAAGTGGCGCGCTGATCGGTTGAGGTAAGGGGCGAGCGGCTGTCATGCACCTGCCGAGCCTTGTTTTTCTTGGAATGGCGCTTCATGAACGCCCCCAGATCCGGGGTGAATTCCTTCAACTGATTCCAGCCGATGTTGTAACCCTGATTGATAGCCCAGCCTACGAGGATCCCATTTAACTCGCGGTCCTGTTTCGGATAGTAGATCATCGAAAGGGACGCCTGCCCCAGCTGTCCGAAAACCTGGGAAGCATTGAACGTCGGTTTGCCCGAATCGGTTCGAGCGATAGCGACACGGGATGCGGCATAAGCGATCCTGGACCAGGCGGAGCCGCGGCCTTTACGGAAGTACCTGGGATCCTGGTGGAGCATGTGCGGGAGGACGCCGTAGATGAGCATGCTTCCGGTGAACTGATCGCCTTCTTGAGCGAGATAGCGCTCACCGAAGGCGCCCCAACCTTGTCCAAGTGAGGGAGGCCATCCGCAGCCTGGGAAACGCCGGCTTGGATAACATTTCCGAAGTGCGCACTCCTGTCCGAGAATTGATGCCAGGCGATAACGTATTTTTGATGCGGGGTCAACGGGCCCTGATTTTCGGGCTGATCGTTGGCCGTCATGAAGTTTGGGATAATCCAGAAGATGCGCTTTGGGACTTCGTCGTTGGCCTCTTTATCCTTTTGGTCGACCACGGGCCGCACTTCAGCGTCGGTCTGCATTTTAGGTCTCGGGCTCTCCGGTTTTTCCTGAGCGAATACAGACACGGAGAAGAAGACCAGAGTGAACAGGGCCACTCGCCGAGCACAATTGCACAGACGAAATGCCATTCTTTCGTAGAGCCCCGGGTTATCGGAAATGCCGTGTATGCGGGACCGACTGCAGGCTCACCTAGTTTACTTGACACGGGTTAGTAGCCAAAGGCGCAACAATAGTTGTACGGCGTGAGAGGAACTTCCCGCCTAGTCGTTTTTGCGGTCGATTTTGAGATTCATGGTGATCTCTTTTCGGCCGTCGAGCGGAGAAACCGTGCGCGCAGCCGATTTCTGGCTTTCGAATTCCGCGTGGATTTCATAGTCGGCGTTGGGGTCGAGGCCAGCAAACTTGTAGCTACCCTCTTCATCGGTAAAGTGGCTGAGCACAGTGTTCGTGCGCAAATTCTTCAGAAAGACCACGCTATTGTGGATGGGCTTTTCCGACTTGTCTGTAACCAGGCCGCGGACGGTACGAAGTTGCGTTTCCTTCTTGGAGCCCTGGGCGAAGGCTAGTCCGGTCAGAAACAACGTTGCGATGCCCAACCAGGAAATGGATCGATAAATTCTCATGGTTTCGCTCCAGTTCTTGCCTGGCCGCTCGACTGCATTTTGATGGACAGCCGTTGCTGGACATCCACTTTTCCGTCGACCGTCTCGCTGTGGTCCTGATAGCTTTTCATGTGGCTCACCACTTCGTACCCATAGCCTGGGGGCACACGCACGGCGAATTCCCCGCGTGAGTTCGTGTACGTCTCCCAGCGAAATTTTTTCTCGCCGCTCCGGCGGATGCGCACCTGCACTCCGGTAAGCGAAAACGCCTTCTCGTCGAATACCGTGCCGATGATCAAAAAACTTGGCAGGGGCTTGTTCTTCGTTTTGCTGGAAGAGCTGGATGAAGAAGAGGCTGGTTGCCCTCCGGGAACCGCGGGGGAAGGAGCAGATGGCGCTTGTGCCTGCAGCGAATACGCGGAATGGGGATTAGACAGAAGAACCGCTAGCAAAAATGAGGTGAAGGTTATCATTCGATCTTATTTGCTTGGAGAGGATTCACTCTAAATTCGATGAGCACAGGATTCGCAGGGATGCTCCACGCAAGAGTAGGAAGGACTACTCGTCCTCGTCCTCTTCGTCCTCATCATCATCCTCGAGCAGATCGCCGTCCTCATCAAAATCTTCTTCGTCCTCATCCTCATCTTCGTCGGCGTCTTCCTCTTCCTCGAGTTCGTCGGAGATGGGATTCAGAGCCACCGGATGAGTCTGCGAGACTTCCAATTCAGTTTCGCATTCCGGACAGCTGAGGATTTCTCCCTCCTCAACCTCGTCTTCGTCCACATCAATTTCCGCGGAACACTCTGGGCAGCGAAGCACGGTCCACATCCTCCGAATTGGACTTTAGGTGGCGGCTCTCGAGCGACGGCCAGCGCACCATCCGGCGTATTATATACCTCGGCGCGGAAAGTCAACGGCAACCGTCCCCGCCAACAATCAGTGTAACCTAACCAGTTAGGCGAAAGAAAAATAAGGCATGGCGCGAGAATATCCGGAACGGCCCGTGGTGGGAATCGGCGGCGTGGTAATTGAAGAAGGCCGTGCCCTGCTGATTCGCCGAGGCAGCGAGCCTTTGCGCGGTCATTGGTCCATCCCCGGCGGCACGTTGGAAATTGGCGAATCGCTACAATCAGGCGTAGCCCGGGAGCTGCAGGAGGAAACGGGCCTGGAGGTGCGCGTGCTAGATCTGATCGAAGTGTTCGACCGGATTTTCCCGCCAGGGCCGAACGACGGGGACAGCTGTGGGCGGGGTCCCAAATTCCACTACGTAATTGTCGATTATCTGTGCGAGCGGATTTCCGGCGAAGCGCGCGCCGGCAGCGACGTGACCGATGTTGCCTTTGCCCGGGAAGACGAGCTTGAGAAATATCAGCTCACGGACACCGCAACTCGCGTGCTGTGCAAGGCCTTCGCGATGGACCGCGAACGGCAGAAAGTTCGCTAAGCGCGCTGACGGCAAAGCCGCAGATGCATCACGGCCTCGTCATTTTGTCAGTTTCAAGATTTCAATATTTCCATTGGCATTCGTGAGCGAGAGCGTGCAACCGCCATTGCCGATCTTTCCCTTCAGAGAATCGCCGCCCAGCACGCCTGTGGCGGTGACCGGCAATTCGCTGGTGATGTGGCCGAAAGAAGTGCGAGCGGTCAGTTCATAGCCGGCGTCGGCGGGCAAACGGATCTGCATTGGCGAAAACGAAGTCTTTAGCGAAATATTCTTGCATCCTGGCGAGGTGCGCGCTGCGGAAACCGTCACCGTTCCGTTCTGGTTGTCAACGGTGATGGACCCTCCGATATCGTCCAGCGTTGTGGAGGCAAAGCTGGTTTTCGCGGAAGCGTCGCCCTTCACGGCGTTGACTGTCACCGGTCCATTCGTATTCTCGATGGCTAGATTCCCATTCACACGCTGGACATTCACCGATCCAAAACTCGTCTTGGCATACACATCACCTCCAACATCGCTCAGGTTGATCCGGCCATTGCCGGTGGTGGCGCGCACTCCTTTCGGCAATCCGCTTGCCTCGATGGCACCAAAGGAGGTGTTGAAAGTGCCTTTGCCCTTGATTTCCTTCACGGTGATGCTCCCGTTGGAATCCTCGACCTCCACCGGGCCATTAATCTGTTCCAGCGAGACTTCCCCGAAAGTTGTCTTCACATAGACTTCATTCCCCGAGGGTCCGCCGTGCACGCGCCCGTTGTTCGAGGTGCATTTGACGGCCCCAGCGATGTTTGTAAAATTGATCGAGCCAAAACTGGTATTCAGCTGCGCTCCCCCGCTCACGGTGTTGACGTCAATCGCTCCGTTGCTGTTGTTCACCGTCAGTTCGCCATGAATGTTCCGGGCGTTCACCGTGCCGAACGAGTTGTTGATCTTCGCGGCTCCCGCATCGGTCAACTCGACAGCGCCATTGCCGCCGGAAATCGTGACCGGGCCTTGCGTGTTATTTACAGTGATGGTTGCGAAACGGTCCTTGATGTCCAGCGCACCCTTGACCGAGGAGGCGGTCACCGCTCCATTATTATTCACAATCGTGACGCTTCCGTCCGCTCCCGTAACTTCCACGGAGCCAAAGGAGTTCGTGAGTTTCGTCGCGCCGCCGTCTCGAAACGTCACTCTGCCATGCCCGTTTTCAATGTCCGCCCAGCCACGCACACCGCTGACCTCCACATTGCCAAAATTGTTTTTCGTCCACAGCTTGACGTCACTTGGCACGGCGATATCATAATCCACGGAATAGGACGGTCCGCCGATGCGCACCTTGAAGAAGCCCGACTCCTCATCCGGATAAACCGTATGGATTTTGATGCCCTGGGCGTCCTGTGAAACGTCGATGCGCACCTGTTCCGCAAAGCGATTGGCGGCATCTTGCGAATGGGCCTGCACATGGATGGTGGCGGTGATTCTCACTTCGCGCCCGCTTTCCCCGTGAATGCGTACCTCACCGAATTTGTGTTCCAGGCTGAGGGTTTGGTTTGGGCCGAGGGTCAGAGTCTTTTGAAATTCCCTGGTGGCGGTGCTTTGACCCAGGCTTCTGCCCAGGAGAGGCATCGCAGCCAGGAAGCCAGCGGCGAAAATGATTCCGAATTTGCGTACGTGAGATAACCAGGGATGAAAATTCATGGCCTAATCTCCAAAACTTCCCGCAGCGTCTGCTGCTTTTCCCGGTACATCGCCAGGAGCTGATAACGCAGGTGAGCATTCGAAGGATTCTGCCCCGCCTGCACCCGCAAGTCATCGATGGCGCTGTCCAGCACCATGAGCTTTTCCTTGTAGCTGGCTGTCAGAGGCGACGCTGGTGAATCCAACTCCGGCTTCGCATCCGCCGCGAGCTTATCGATGGCCTTCATGTACTCGCGTTCCGTGCGTTCCACATCTGTCAAGGCGGAATTCTTGAGCAGTTGACCATGGCTGGGATCGGCCGCGCGGTGATGAGAAACGACGTACGCTCCGGAGAGCGCGAGCACCAGAACCAATGCGCCGGCAAGTGCCGTCTGCCAGCCCATCGGAATTTCTCTCCACAACCCAAGCTTTCTCCAGAAGCCACTTCCCACTGAGTGCCGTTGATCCTGTTGCCTGAGGGAACTTTCGATCTTGGCCCACAATGCAGTATCTTCCCGGTAATCGCGCAGCTCGTCTGCCGCCTTACTTATAGCCTTCCATGCGCGGAGCTCCTCGCCACACGCTGCGCACGTTGCCGCGTGTTGCTCGAGAGCCGCCCATTCTTCGGCGGAGCCATCCAGGAAGATGCGATCGCGATCCTTGCATGAGATGTTCATCGTGCACCTGCTTCCGTGCTGCGCGGCGGCTGCAGAACACTGCGGAGGTTCTTTTTTGCCTGAAAAAGAGTGTTTTTTGAAGCGGTCTCGCTAATTTCCAGCATCGCGGCGATTTCCGCGTGGCGGAATCCTTCCACTTCGTACAAGAGAAAAACGTCGCGC
This sequence comes from Candidatus Acidiferrum sp., assembly GCA_049686315.1. Lineage (GTDB taxonomy): Bacteria > Acidobacteriota > Terriglobia > Acidiferrales > UBA7541 > Acidiferrum. Next base: position 8,970 of record JBAVHY010000453.1, read on the forward strand.
TGATGCCGCGTGAGCTCTGCTAGAGCGCGTTCGAGAGCCATGCGCAAAGAGGGATGCGCCCCCGGCGCTCGTGGCTCCGGCCGGGGAAGACTTTCGTTCGAATCGTCGTTCGCCTGCTCCTTGCGCCGCACCCGGCTGCGCCTCAGGTCATGACAGGTGTTCACCAGGATCCGAAATGTCCAGGTGACAAAAGCGGACTGCCCGCGAAAACTCGCGATGCCCCGCTGAATTTTCAAGAAGGTGTCCTGGACAGCATCTTCTGCATCGGTCTGCGAGCCCAGGAGGTTGCGGGCTAGATTTTTCATTCGCGCCCCGTGAAGCTGGTAGAGGCGCTCGTACGCACGCATGTCTCCAGCCAGGCATGCGGCCGCCAGCGACGCGTCGTCGGGAAGAGAGCTGTTTGCGCGCTTCTGCTCGGCGGCGATTTCCGAAGGTTCCACTCGCGGCCCTCCCTCCCCCGCCACACAGGAGATTCTATGCTCCCACCGTAGCGTAAGTCCCAAAGATCCCATCACTTTCTCCTGTGGTATAGACGATGGAACACCGCGAAACGTCTGGGGGCGGTTGGCACGGGCATGCTGCAGCAACCCACGTAGGATGAGTGCATTACAGGGATTGGAGGGTCAAAGCAGGGTCGCCAACATGAGTGGCGCATAACCCGGACTGTCCACAAGCGCTCTTCTTCCGTGTTTCCCGGTGATTAGCTAGCGCATTCCTGCGGCAAGGCGCCTCGGGTCCGTTCGCGCCTCTCAAATTCGGCGATCGCACGCCGCAAATCCGCGGGTGTGAAATCCGGCCAGCGCTGGTCCAGAAAAACGAATTCGGCGAACGCGCATTCCCAGAGCAAGAAATCCGAGAGACGCTGCTCCCCACCTGTGCGAATCAACAGATCGACGTCGGTCGAGCCCCCACGCTGCACCTCCGCGAGGACGTCCCCAAAGGCCTCCGTGGAAAGATCGGTGGCTTTGTAGAATCTGCTGGCAGCTTGAAATAATGCATGCCGGGAGGAATAGTCCACCGCCAACCGTAGATGGAGAGTTTTGCCCTTGGAAGTGACCGCCTCCGCGTCGGCAACGGCTTCGCGCAGTGGCGCAGGAAGACGGTCCCGTCGGCCGATAACACTAAGCCGAATGCCCTCCTCCAGGCAATGCACGGTCTCCGCTCGCAGGTATTCATGAAGGACTTCCAGTATCCCCGTGACCTCGGCTGGGGGTCGCTTCCAGTTTGCCGAAGAAAGCGCGAAGAGCGTGAGCGTGTGAATTCCGAGTTGCGGAGCGTAGCGGATAATGCCCCTGGCGGCTTCTGCGCCGGCACGGTGCCCGGCGGAACGCGGGAGGCCCCGCGCGGTAGCCCAGCGTCCGTTGCCGTCGCAAATGATGGCCACATGGCGAAGCTGGTGGGTGGCCGTGAGAACTTCCGGGAGATGCTGCAGAGTGATGGATTGCATGGAGTTGAACTTTCTCCGCCGCTATGTACAGCAATGTACTTTATAATACAAAGTACAAACACAAAAAATTTTACCGCTCGCGCGTTGCCCGGATCAGCGCCTCCATGTGATCCAGGTACCGTTCCAGCGCCCGCCGGCCCGCCCCGGTTAGCCGGTACTCCGTCTTTGGGAGCCGGCCTTGAAACGATTTCGTGCACACGATGTAATCCGCTTCCTCCAGCTTTCGCGCGTGTACGCTCAGGTTTCCGTCCGTGGTCTTTAGAAGGGCCTTCAGTTCGTTGAACGTCAGCGAGCGGTTTACCGCCAGCGCGCTGACCAGCCCCAAGCGGATCCGCTCGTGAATGAGGCGGTCCAGATTTGTGGAAACTGGCTGCGAAGCCGCCGAACGAACCGCCGCGGGTCCTTCTTCACGGGAAATGCGCTCCTGCCGGACTGTGGATGGCTTGCCCATTTTTCCTCTCACGTACAAAACCGAGTTCTCAACCTCCGTACCTCCGGGCTATCCAGAAACCAAAAGCGATTTGCACCAAGCCAAAACCCCCGGCCATGAACAGGTTACCCCATGAAGCCGGAGCAAACAGAGCGGCCGCGCCGAGGGCCATCAAGCATAAGCCCATGATGGGCACAACCCGCACGGAAAATGCTCCGCCAGTTACGATGGCCGTTCCATAGAGCAAAAGCCAGACGCCAGGGAGCAGCGACGCGGCTCCCCATTGAAACAGCGCGAGGGTGAGGAACCCGCCAACCACGATAGGCGGAGCGAAGCTCAAGACGAATCTTCTGCCTGGCCCGGAAAACAGAGAGGAATTGGCGCGCCGCGCCTTGGTAGCGGCCGCGGGTGCAGCGATGGCCACGGCAACGAACGCTTCTGCAAGCCAGATGGCGACCCATGCGAAAGGGGTGGTCTGCCGCGCGGCAAGCGCCGCTGCGGCAAGAGC
>JBAVHY010000454.1:0-1572 GCA_049686315.1 Candidatus Acidiferrum sp.
GTCACCACGACCGACACCAACAGCCCTCCAATAATGGCCCTTGCGAGGGGGGCGTAGGCTTCGCTGCCTGCCTCGATTCCCAACGCCATGGGGATCAGCCCCAGCAGCGTGGCGAGAGAGGTCATCAGCACCGGCCGCAACCGCTGCCGCGACGCGGTTGCCACTGCCTCCTTCACCGATTTCCCTTCCTTGTGCAGGTGGCGCGCAAACTCCACGATCAGGATGCTGTTAGACACCACAATTCCCACCATCATCACCACGCCCATCAGCGACATGACGTTCAACGTTGTCCCCGTCACCAGCAGGAACAACAGCACCCCGGCAAGGCCGGGCGGCACCGCCAGCAAAATGATGAATGGGTCGGTCCACGACGAAAATTGCGCCACCAGGACCAGATACACGAGCACCACCGAGAGGATCAGCCCGATCCCGAAGCTCCGGAAGGACGCGCGCATTCCTTGAACCGATCCTCGTAGCTTCACGCGCACCCCTTCCGGCAGGTTCATCTTCGCGATGATCTCGTCCACCTGGCTTGCCACTTTCCCGAGGTCTTCCTTTCTCGGAGCCACGTATACGTCCATCACTCGAGCCAGTTGATAGTGGTCTACCTCCGTGGGCGCGGATATATGCCGCATCGTGACCACGGAATCCAGAAAGGTGGCCTGTTGGATTTTTGCTCCCCGCAGTGGAATCTGTTTAAGGTCGCTCAGCGTCTTCACGGAGTTTTCCGGATACTGCACCGTTAGTAGATATGGATTCCCGCTCTTCGGATCTACCCAGTAATTCGGAGCGATCATCCCGTTGGAGGTCAGCGCCGTAATCACGTTGTCGACAACCTCTTTCTGCGACAAACCCAGTTGCGCCGCTTTTTCCCGATCCACGTCCAGCTCCAACGCCGGATAGTCCACATCCTGGGGAATAAGCACGTCACTGACGCCCTGCAGTTGTTTGGTTTGGGAAGCAATCTCGGCCGCCACCGCGTGCGCCGCAAGCATGTTGTTACCGCTAATCTGAATGTCGATCGGTGCCGGCAAACCCAAGTTCAACACCGCATCCACCAACCCTCCGGATTGGAAATACGCGGTGAGCTGGGGCATTTTTCTTCCGATCTGCGCGCGCACCCTTCTCATGTACTCGTAGCTGCCGATGGTATGCCCTTCCTTCAGGCTCGCTTGCACGAACGCCGTATGCGGCGCGGAGTTCGGCGTATAAATCACTGAAAAATCCGGCGTGATTCCGATGTTTGAAACCACCATCTGCAATTCGTCCTTAGGAACCACCTGCCGGATGATGCTCTCTACTTCCTTCACATATTCTTCCGTAAGCTCAACGCGCGTTCCCGACGGAGCCTTCAAATTGATGACAAACTGTCCTGCATCCGTTCTCGGGAAAAAGGCTACCCCCAGGAAGGGGTAAAGGGAAAGTGCGAGCAGCGACACCCCAACCAGACCAATCAGTGTTCCGGCGGGTTTCAAAAGTGCCGTGCTCAGCGTCCGGTCGTATTTGTGCAGCATGCTTTCGAAATAGTAGTCAAACTTCCTGGCGACCTTGCCGAACCGCGCTCCGATGGAA
>JBAVHY010000455.1:0-1779 GCA_049686315.1 Candidatus Acidiferrum sp.
GTGACGCAGTTCGTGTTTCTCGGGCTAGGGCCGGATGCGAATTCTGTCTCCGTTTTGCTATTTGGGTCGGAATTGTTATTACTGCTGGAAAGTCGAAGAAGCGGCAACCCGAGAGCGCTCTTTGCACTGCCAGTCTTGTTTTTGTTCTGGGCTAACCTGGACATCGGATTTGTCTATGGGATTGCAGTGCTCGCCTTATTTCTTGCCGTGTTGCTTCTGGAACGCACGGGCCACGGTGCGGACTGGAGTTGGCTCGAGGCTCCGGCTGTCGGGATTCGAACACAGGCCGCTTTGGCTGCGGGAGGGCTGTGCCTCTTCGCGAGCCTCCTGACGCCGTACACATATCACTCCTACAAAGAATTTATTGCCAACCAGGCGAGCAGCCTGAACCGCCACCTGCCGGGGTATACGTCGATGAGTTTTCACCGGTCGCAGGATTATGTGCTCTTGCTTCTGGCGATGGTGGCTGCATTGGCGTTGGGACGACGAAGGTCGCGCGATCTTTTCTTGCTGGGACTCCTGGCGGGTTGCGCCATGCTCTCGTTTCACGCACAACGGCAAAACTGGCTTGTCGCGCTGGCCGGGGTGGCTGTCATCGGTGAACCGGGCGCACAAAGAAGTAAGGGCATGAAGGAACAAGGGGCACTGAGGTGGCGTTGGGGGATCCTGGCGCCGGCGGCTATAGCGATGGGTCTGGCGGTGGTCGCATGGGTCGTTCGCGTTCCCGCAAGCCGCGAAGTGCTTCTCGCGAAAACCGCACAACGCTTTCCGGTTCGCGCCTGCGACTACCTCCGCGAGCACCATTTGCCAACGCCTTTGTTCAACCCTTATTTATGGGGCGGCTTCCTTACGTGGTACTTGCCGGGGTACCCGGTGGCGATCGACCTTCGGCGAGGACTGTATCCGGATGAAGAAGAGATCGCTTATTTCCAGGTGATGAATGCGGAGATTCCGTACCAGAGCCTGCCCGCGCTGAAACGGGCTGGGACAATTCTGCTGGAAAAAGACTCGGTGATGGGAGAGGCACTCCGGGACATGCCGGGCTTCGAGGTGGCCTATGAGGATAATGTTTCGCTGGTGCTGGTGCAGCCGGGCGCGGCAGCAGGAGGGAAGTAAAACTTCGCCATGGAGCGCATTGACATCAACGGAGAGGAAAGCAGGTCGCGCAATTGGTGGCGAGTTGGCGATGCCGCGACCTGGTTGGCCTATGTATGCGTGGTTGCGTGGACGATCCGGTATCACGAGAAATGGGCGGACGAGGCGCAATCGTGGCTGATTGCGCGAGACCTTGATTTGCAAACGATCTGGTTTCATGAGTTAAGGTACGAGGGCTCGCCGGGGTTGTGGCACACGATTTTGTGGGTAGCGCAGCACGTCTTTCATGCGGGTTATGGAGCGCTCGGTTATATCGGATTGGGGTTTGCCGTTGCCGGCGCGGCGGTGCTGCTCTTTCTAGCGCCGTTTCCCCGCATTGTCCGTTGGCCGCTGGCTTTCACCTACGTAATGGTCTATCAATACGCGGTGATTGCACGGCCGTACACTCTACTGCCGCTACTGGCTTTCTGTGCTGCGTTCCTGTTCAAAAACACTGAGCATCCGGAGCGAATCACGATTGTACTGGTCCTGCTTGCGAATCTGACGCTTCACGGGACCCTTCTGGCTGGAAGTCTGGGCCTGACATATCTGATCGAAGCATTGAGGTCGTGGTCGGGGCAGAATGCGACGGTGAGAAAACGCTATTTTGCCTGCATCGCCGTTATGGCGCTGACCCTCATCTTC